>JASKKK010000009.1 GCA_030154185.1 Desulfuromonadales bacterium | reverse complement strand
GTCGTGATCATCAGTGCGTGGGAAGGGCATCCGGTTTCCTTTTTACGCCGTCTGATCGAGTCCGTGAACCGCTTCGATGCCGGAGAGGCGTACGATCTGGCGTTGTCTGTCAACGGTTCGGAGTATCAGGTGCCCTCCGATCTGGCTGCCGGCTTTCGCCATATCATGCAACGGGAGAATGTCGGATTCAATCTCGGAGCCTGGGATCACGCCTGGCGCAGGCTGCCGGAATATGACCACTACCTCTTCCTGCAGGATGAATGTTTTGTTCGTCGCAAAAACTGGTTGCGTCGATTCAGGCGGCGCCTAGCCTCGGAGAATGGCTGCGGCCTGGTGGGAGAACATTTCAATACGGGCTGGAATCATCCCTGGGAAACGCTGCTCGGTCAGGACGATAGCGGGCACGCCGTTTCCGAAAAAAAGCGTCGGCGGGCCGCTTTTTATTTTCAAATGCTGCAAGACTGGGGAATTCCCCCAGGCGATACGGCGGCTCACCTGACCACCGTGGTTCAGTATACCTCCCGTCGGGTTCTCGAGGAGGTGGACGGTTACCCGATCCGGAAGTCTTATCATGAGGCGATTGCCGCCGAAATCGGTTTTTCCCGGAAAATCGCCGCGGCGGGATACTGCCTGCGCCAGGTCGGGAGATGGCGCCACAGTTGCATCGGCCATCCGCAATGGCAGACGGAACGTCCCGCTGAAAAACTCCGGGCTCTGCTGCGCGGCAAGACCTGTCGCGAAGTACTGTGACCAGGGGCGTTCCCCTTGTCGACGGCGGCATGTCGATCATCGACGGGGCCGCCGGCCTTGAAGAATTTCTCAATTCGGTTCTGTACAGCTGTAGCGGACCCCTGAAAAGAGCAGCTTATCGCATACTCCGTTGCGAAACGGGAAAGGAAAGGCCATGTTCAGTATAATCATGCCGGTGTGGAATCGCACCGAAAAGGTCGGGGCGGCCATCGAAAGCGTTTTGGGGCAGACCTGGCAGGATTTCGAATTGATCGTCGTGGACGACGGTTCGACGGATGACACGGCATCGGTGGTGGATGCCTATGAGGATGGCCGGATCCGTTTTTTTCAACGTCCCCACGAGGGGGTTTGTAAAACCCGGAATTTTGCCCTGTCCAAGGCGCAACGTCCCTATATCGCCTATCTCGATTCCGACAACGTCTGGCATCCGGACTATCTGGCGGAAATGCGTCAAGCCCTGTTGGACAGCCAGGAATCCCATCCCACAGCTTACTGTCGGGCAAGGTTGCTGCGTCGCGACAAGAAAACGGGTGAACTGGGATTGCATTGCCACATCGGGAAACCTTTCAACTTCAAGGAATTGATACGGAGGAACTACATTGATCTCAACGCGTTTGTGCATGCCCGCGCTCTTATCGGCAGTACCGGCGGTTTCGACGAGAAGCTGCGTCGCCTCAACGATTGGGATCTCATTCTCCGCCTGACTTCGCTTTCTCCCCCCGTTTACGTGCCGAAAGCCCTGGTCGATTATTATGATCGCGATGCGGCCGATACCATTACCGGCGGAGAGAAGCTGAAACCGGCCATGGAGCGTATCCGGAAAAAGTACAAGGGAGCTGCAGGACCGTTTGTTTACGTGCACGATACGGTACCGCACCTCTGGTCCGATTTGACCGACAGCAAACACCGGAATTTCTGGGTGCATCTCAATCGCAAGCAGTTTCAGCTGCCGGGAGACCACCGCGCCTTGGCTTATCCCTTCATGTTGCAGATCGAGCCCACCAATGCCTGCAACCTCGGCTGTCCTCTGTGCCCCGTCGGCCGCAACGAACTGGGCCGTCCGACCGAACATATGTCTTTGAATACCTTTCAGGGAATCGTGGACGATATGGCCGATTATCTTCAGTTTCTGCTCTTGTGGGACCGGGGAGAACCCTTCATGCATCCGGAATTGCCCGAGATGGTGGCTTATGCGGCGGCTCGGGATATCCGTACCATGACCAGCACCAATGCCCATTTTCTTGAGGATGAAGCCTACCTGTGCCGTCTGTTCGAGGCGGGATTGTCGACTCTGATCGTTGCCGTCGATTCGCTGCACGATGAGAGTTATCAGACCTATCGCCAACACGGGTCCCTGTCGCGGGCCATTCAAGGACTGGAAAAGGCCGTGGCCCTCAAGCAAAAGCTCGGAGCCGCCACCCTCATCAATCTGCGCATGGTGGTTATGAAGCACAATCAGCACGAGGTCGATGCCCTGCGCCGTCTGGCCCGTCGGGTCGGGGTCGACTGGTTCAATGTCAAAACCCTCAACCCGAGCTGCGGTTCGACGGATATGGATGCCACACTGGTGCCGGAAGACAAGCGTTATCAACGCTTTGCCTACGAGGGTAAAACCGGCCTTCGTATCCGGCAGCAGGTTCCCTGTCTGCGTCCGACCCTGATGGCGAACATATTTTCCAACGGCGATGTGGTTCCCTGCTGTTACGATTTCGATTCAAGCATGAAAATCGGCAATGTGAAGGAACGCCCCTTTTCGGAAATCTGGAACAGCGAGGCCATGCGCGGTATGCGCGGCCGCATCCTCACCGAACGTGACGCCCTGGCCAAGTGCGCAGCCTGCGGCATCAATTTCAAACTGTCCACAAGCGGGTGGTTTCCCGAAGCGCTCGATTTGACGGAGGGAAAACTCGGGCGTTACCTGCCGCCATCCTATTCGGCCAGGCCTTTCAGCGGAAAGCGACAGTTCAGGCCGGTGAAAAAAAGCTGGCAGCGCCGGCTGCCGTTTTGAAGCGCAAAGAATCGGCCCCCCCTCTACCCGGGGATGACCGATACCAAAGGTAGCCTACGGATAAAAAACGGGTCCGCCAACGCGGACCCGTTTCTGGTTCGGAAAACCTCGCTGTGTCCATCCCGGGGTGTCCGGGTGGACATAAGCTCCGTATGGGATTACGCGACCGGTTCGAGAAGGGTGGCGCGTTTTCCAAGTCGCCGGCTGAGTTTGCGCAGCATGCTGTCCTTTTGATCCGGTTCCGCGATTTCAATGGTCAATGTGTCGCCATCGATGATAATACGTCCAAGTTCGGGGTTCTCAGTCTTGGAGGGCTTTCGGTTGCCCTTCGTCAACCACGGAAATACCATGCGGCAGGGCTGCCCCTGCTTATCCAACAGGGTGTCCTCGGGAAGCTCGTCGTCCTTCAGTTTCCAGCTAAGGGTGCGCAGGGCTTCAAAGGCTTCGGTTACATTGCATTCCAGACTGTAGGTCAGGCTTTCGCCGTTACTCGGGGGCGTGGCGTATTCTGCCGTTTCTGTCTGGGTCGTTGCCTCCCCAACAGCCTGCTCTGTTTCGGTATCCGCCGATGTCTGTGCGGCGTCCTGTTCTTGCTCCTCATCCATTTTCTGCATTTCGTTGCGGATCTCGAAATAACAGGTACGCAGCCGATCTTCCATGGCGAAGAGCGTGTCGCGATCGATGTCGCCGAGATTTTTTTCTATGGCGTCCCGCACCTCGATGAGGCGTACCTGGTAGGCGTCGGGGATGGCAAAAGGGGCGCAGCCCAGGAAGATGGCGGCATCGTCGACGGGCAACACCTGGGTGTAAAGGATGTTGCCGCGGGATAAAAGGTTAGATGCTTTTTGCTCATATACCTCAAATTCCCGGGTCCAGAAGAGGTCGCGCAGGGTTACGGAAATTCCCGGCTTGATGTCCGTGACCGCAAAAAAACTGAAAGGTTGGCGGCAGGCTTCGTCGAGAAAACGTCGATGCATGATCGGTAGGCGATGTTCCATGCGGCGACGGTGACGGACCGCAAGGCTTTCCTGGCCATTCTTCTGCCAGTGCAGCAGCAGCCAGGACAAAAAAGAGGTGTTTGCTTCGGGCTGGGTCTGGGGATCGAGCGGGGCTTCCTCACTTTGACAGAAGGCCTGCCAGGCTTCGGCGATTCCTTCAGGCCCCAGTTGCTCCTGGGCCTGTTTAAACAGGGTGTTGAACAACTCGTTTTCGGCTTTGCGCAACTGCTCAACCAGCGACCGCGTTTGATCGGAACCCTTCTTGTCAAGGCAGCATTTTTTGAATTTCAGACCGCTGCCGCAAGGACAGGGCGCATTTCGGTTGATTTTGCTCATCTGGCTACTCCATGGATGTTCTCGGGCTTGGATGTTGCTGGACAAGGTGAATCGGGGGACTCTCGACGACATGTGCGCGGACCAAGGGTATCCCGCTTTAGGTAAAACATACGGATACGTAGGTACGCAGGGTTTCGCAAGGCGAAGCCGGATAGAGGTCACTGCCAGCACAAAAAGCTTCTAAATAGCACAGGTTCACCCAAAATCGCAAAAAAAACTGTAATATCCTGCCGTTTGCCGTAGGTAGAAGGGGGGGGAACACGCCTGAGGGTAAAAAAAGGGCCGACGACGGGGAGGAGTCGGCGGCCCCAAGACAGCAATGGCTGGAGGCAAGGGAGTGAGCCGGCGATTCAGACGACGGCTCTGAGGAGATGGGCGGGGACGATACCCGGTGCCAGATCTCCGAGGGGGTGCTTGTCGATGATGGCCTCCGCATAAAGGCCGGAGAGGCTGATATCGCCCCACAGAAAGGCAGCGCTGTTACCGATAATCAGATGTTTCATCGGCATGCCTCCTGCGTCTGTGGCGGATCGATATAGACTACCGTATCTTCCTGTCCGTCGACGTCGCCAAGGTTCAGACAGCCGGTGGGGCAGGCTTCGACGCAGGCGGAACAGTCCCGCTCGGAACATCCGTCGCACTTGATCATGACGCGTTTTTCTCCGGTGGCGGGCCGGGCGAAGCCGTAAGGACAACTCATGACACACATAAAGCAGCCGACGCAAGCTTCGGTGTCGCAGACCACGTAACCCGCTTGATTCTTGCTCAGTGCACCGCTCATGCAGGCGCGGGCGCATGCCGGATCGGCACAGTGGCGGCAATGTTCCGGGAAGAGGCTGCCATCGGAGGTCTTGCCGACCCTGCAGCGGGCGCGGATGGCGGCGATACCGCCATCCTTGTATGCCTGTTTGAGGTCTTCATTGGGGCTGTGTGCCACGATGCAGGCCAATTCGCAGCTTTTGCAGCCGGTGCACTTGTCGCTGTCGATGATTTTCTGCCTCATGCCGCCACCCCCAATGCTCCGAGTTTCCCGGCAATAATGGCGGCCATCCGGTCTGCGGTTTTGACCGGATCGGATTCGATGAAAAGCCGTCCGCCGGTAATGCTTGGCAGGTCTTCGGTAAGGAGTTTGGTGATGATGGGCGAACCCGCCACCGGCGGCATCTGGGCCAGGTGCAGGGTCAACCCCATGGCCAGTCCGAAGGCACCGTCAGCCAGTGCCTGTTCTTCCAGCCACTGGGGAGCGCTGATGACCACCGGCAGTTCGGGCATGGTAACGTTCATGGTTTCGGCCAGGGCTTTTGCCACCATTTCGATGCGGCCGATGCTCAGGCAGGGGCCGAAGTTGAGCACCGGCGGAATGCCGAGGGATTCGCACACGGCGCGCAGGCCGGGGCCGGCTTGTGCGGCGGCGGAAGGCGAGCAGAGCCCGACATTGGCCAGGCCGCCGGTGGTGCAGCCGGCCGACAGAACGAGAATGTCGCGTTTGATCAGTTCTCGGGTCAGGTTGACGGTCATCATGTCGTGGCCGCCTTCGGCCAGGTTGGAGCAGCCGAGCACACCGACCACACCTTTGATCCGGCCGCTGACGATCAGGTCGATGACCGGCTGCACCGAACCGCCGAGAAAATTGACCAGCGATTTTTCGCTGACGCCGGTGACCACGTCGTTGAAACCGTGCTGTGGGACATCGATGATGACGCCGGTATCGATGGCGTGGCGCTGCTTATGCTGGTCGGCAGCCATGCGTACCAATGTTTCGGCCAACTCCAGCTCCTTGCCCCGTTCGTCCGTGAGCAGTTCCGCGGAGGATTGTTTGGCCACGTCATCGAGGCAGACCAGCTTGATCTGCTGCCTGGCGGCTATCGGCTCGATACCGGACAGGGTACAGTTGAATTCGCTGATGACCATATCGATGGCGCCGGTGGAGAGGAGCGCTTCCTGGGTGAAGTTGTTGCCGGCCTGGCCGCAGAAGATGTCGGTGCCGCTGGCTCCGGCGCGCAGCTGCATGTCCTGGCCGACACACGTCATACCGACCAGTTTTATGCCCTTGGCGCCGACCTCGCGGCCGACGGCCTGGGCGGCATCCGATTCCAGGTAGGCGATCAGCCCGGCGAAAACCGAGTGGCTGTGACCGCTGACGGCGATGTTGACATAGTCGGGATCGGTCACGGAAAAACCGGTAGAGGCGATGCGGATCTCCGGTTCGCCCATGATGACGTCGTTGAGCAGGTTGGTCATGGCCAGGCCGTAGAGACCGGTGCTGATGCCGAGGTTGAGGACGTGCAGCATCTGATCGACGGGATCGGTATTGAGGTTGGTGCTGGTTTTAACCAACGCATCGAATACCTCGGCCTTTGCGCCGCCGGGCAGGATTCCCAGTCTCTCCCAGGTATCGATGCGTTCTTTGGGGGCCATGAATTCGACCAGCTCCATTTTTTCGTTGCGGGGTTTGTACAGGTCGGCCAGCACTTTGTCGGCCACCAGGCGGGCTCTCTCTTCGGTCGTCTCCGCCTCGATGTCGAACATGGCAGCCAGTTCGTCGAGGGATTGCTGCGAGCGGAGCGACAAGGGGGTGACGCCTTCGCCAATCGACTTGAGACGCCGAGCGGTGGCTTCACAGACATGCAGATAACAGGCGGAACCGGCCGCGACCATGCGCAGAAAATTGCGCGCAACGATGCTGTCGGCGGTTGCGCCGCAGACTCCCTTGGGGGAGTCGGGAGTAATGCGGCAGGGGCCGTTGGAACAGAGCCGGCAACAGACGCCGAGTTTACCGAAGCCGCACTTCACTTTTTGTTCGCCGAAGCGGTCAAAGGCGGTGTTGATGTCGGTTTTGCTTTCCAGATAATCGGACAGGCAGGTATCTGCCGAGACACAGCGGGGCATGGGTTCCCTCCATTCGGTATATAAGGTGTTGTGTGGATGCAGTTCAATGTCAAATAAGCTGATCGAAAGTGATGGCTTGCAGGTGACTTTCCATCACGTCTTGCAGTTTTGTCATGGCGCCGTGAACCGAGCAGGTTTCCTGGTGGGCGCAGATACCGTCGGTTCCCAGGCATCGGTTGAGCAGCAGACCTTTGCCGTCTGTCAGCCGCAGGATATCGAGCAGACTGATTTTTTCCGGCTCGCCTTTCAGCGTCAGCCCACCATTGCGACCACGATGGCTGGTTATGAGGCCCGCATCGATGAGCTTTGCCAGAATTTTGCGAAGAAAGGGGGCGGGGATGATCATGTCCTGCGCCAGTTCATCGACAGCGACCGGCTGGTGACGATGTTCCGGGCGGGAAAGGTGCAGAATGGTTCGGATGCAGTAGTCGGCTTCCCTGGTGATCATGAATTGCCCTCCCATGTAAATATGACCAAAATGGTAATAATGACTAAATAGGTAATATATCGAGCGGTGCTTGTCAACAGGATTTTTTTGATCCCGATCAATTTTTTTAATGGCGGTTACGGTTATCCGGATCGGCTGATATAAAAAAGGCGATCGCAGGGATCGCCTTGGGTCTTTTTTTTGAGGTGGGACTCAGTTCCTTAACTGTCTTCGGTGCCACGCGCGCCAAAGGGAAAGCAACAGCGTGATAATGGTCAGGGGAATAAAGAAAAACACCATGGCCTGAACAAACAGCCCCATTTTCGGGTGGTGCATGGTGTCCATGACGGTGAACAGGGTATAGGCGATAAAATAGCCGAAAAACAAACCGCCCTCCCAGCGGGCGATGCGATGCCCGGTGAGAAAAATGGGCAGGCAGGCCAGGCAGGCCGCCAGCATGATGGGCAGATCGACCATCAGGGCCTGCTGCGGGACAGGAATGGCGTTCGGTGCTACGCCGGCGGTCAGGCCGAGCACCACCAGGATATTGAAAATATTGCTGCCGACGACATTGCCGACGGCGATGTCCCGTTGACCGCGCAGGGCGGCAAGGGCCGAGGTGGCCAGTTCGGGCAGGGAGGTGCCTATCGCCACCACCGTAAGACCGATGACCATGTCGCTGACCCCGAAAAAGGCGGCGATGCTGACGGCGCCGCCCACCAACCAGCGCGATCCCAGGCCGAGCATGGCCAGACCGGCCGCGATCTGGAGAATCTGCCACAGGCGCCTCGGTCGAGGACTGGCGGATAACTCGCACTGAGGCGCCTGACGGGAATTTTCCCGGCGGCTGCGCACTACCGTCCAGGCGACATACACCACCGCGCAGGAGAACATCAGCAGCCCCTCCCAGCGTTCCACGCCCCCGTTGAGGCTGAGCAACATCAGCAGCAGTGCCGTGCCGATCATGATTGGCACTTCAAGACGTACGACCTGCCGCGCGACCACCAGGGGCGCAAAAAGAGCCGAAACGCCGAGAATGAGCAGAATGTTGCAGATATTGCTGCCGACGACGTTGCCCAGCGCCAGGCCCGCCTGGCCCTTCCATGCAGAGCAGACGCTGACGGCAAGCTCCGGAGCGCTGGTGCCGAAAGATACGACGGTCAGCCCGATCACCAATGGAGAAATGCCCATATCGCGGGCCAGTTGCGCAGCGCCGCGCACCAGCAGTTCGGCTCCGCCGATAAGGATTGCGAAGCCTGCAAGGAGCAGAATGAAGGTCAAAAAGTCCATGAGGTTGCCTTGGGATGGATTTGATTGTCAGATCGCACTTTGGTCCGGATAATTGCGCGAGTGAACCTCTACCGTAATATGGTGCAGTCCGTGAATATTTGCAAGTCGGAGCCGGTAATCCTGCGGCGAAAGATCTCTGCCGGTCTCTACGGATGCCAGTGCCGCCAGGTCCTCCGAACCGAGATGCCCTATATGGGGAAAGTATGCAATGCAACAGAAAATTGTGTCCAGGCCCGGGTGAAAACGCTGACGGTTTTCCCAAACTTTTCGGAGGGCTCTTGTCCTGGCGGATTCCATCGACTATACTGCGCCCGGCTGCCGGGCCTCGGGAAAAAACCGAAGAGGCCCGGCTCTGCCGATTTCTTTCGGTTATTCTGCCTGTTTTTACTTTAACAGGCACTCCTGTTTCTGGCGGCGGAGGATCCGTGGACACAGCTGTTTTCGACCCTGCTCAATTATTGGAACTGATCGAGACGCGCATGCCTTTCGGCAAATACAAAGGCAGCCGCCTTATCGATCTGCCCGAACCTTACGTCGTCTGGTTCGCAGGTCAGGGGTTTCCGCCGGGCAAACTGGGACGGCTGCTGCGTGCGGTCCACGAGATCAAGGTCAATGGTCTGGAGTACCTGTTCGACCCGCTGCGTCAGTTTTAGCCTTCAGCACTCAGGCAGCAGGGAAAAAACCGGTTCCTCGATGGATTCGCAGCGGCATGCGGGGCATTTGCCCGGTTTTTTCAGGCGTTCGCGCTTGGTGAAGGCGAAACCGCAGTGTCGGCAGACCGGCGGGGTGATGTGCAGAGCGCGGTTTTGTCGATGCAGGCTCTGCTGGATATGCTCCAGGTGCGGAAAAACCTGTTTTTCACTGATGCCGAGGGCCATGGAGATCTCCCGCGCCGTCATGGGCTGTTGCGTAAGCAGCTCCATCATCTGTTGGCGCAGGGTCGCGGATCGTTCGGCGGGGATTGGCGGGCCTTTGTCTTTCATGGCGATTCCTGCTTTTCAGTCGGCATCGGTTTGCGGCCAGGCCAGGGCTCTGCCGTCCTGACCGGGATCATTCCCAGGTTGCAGCATCCAGCCGGTGTCGTCCCAGAGATACCGCTCCTGCCCGGGATTTATGCCGGTATGGCGCAATATGCCCAGCGGCGTTTCGTAGTAATCCCGCAGATTCTCGGGCATTCCGATTTCCTCTCCTCGGTAGAACAGATGCCCTTCCGAACCTTCGCTGCGGGTGCCGGGATTCCGGATATGCAGTACATAGGTCCAGTCGCCCCTGGAGAGGGTGCGGTCCCGGTTCCGGTCGGCCCGCTGGAATTCAAGGGGAGAGGGCGTTTCCTGAAGGTGCGGCCCTTGTTTGGCACAGGCAGCGCATGCCAGCAGGGCAATGAAGATTGTCGGGATCAGGAGATATTTCATGAAGTTTCCTTGCTCGCTATCCATTGCCGGTCGTTTCAAGTCGGTCCTGTTCAGAAAACCTGTCAGGCGATAGAGTAAAAAGACATCCGGCAGCTTTGTTTCGAAAGCTGCCGGATGTCATACCGCCTAAAGTCTCAAATGTCTCTTTTGCACTGTCGATACCCTTCACGGCAGCTTTCCACGGCATCCTTGTCGCCTGCCGCTCTTTCGATGCAACTCATGTAGGTTTCGGCACACCGTGTGGTTTCTCTCTGGCGATCATTGCAGCGCTGCTCCATTTCACGGCAACGGTCCAGGCATTTCTGATAGGTGTTCGAGGCGCCGATGAATCCGAAATTGATCGCGTCTTCATGCGCTTCTTCCATTTTGTCATCGCAGCGTTTTTCACAGCGCGAAGCCTGCTCGCGGCATTTGTAATCGGGCATGCTGCCGGCGCATACAGCCGTGACCGAAATAGCGAGAAATAACAGGGCCAGATAAATGACAGGTGATTTCATGATAATAAAAGCTCCTTTCAGATGATGGTGGAAGATAAGGTCAGCTTCTTTACCTATCATTAATTTACGGATATTTGAAGTCTTTTCGGAAGGGGAAAGCTCGACACTACCCCTGGATATTCGGAAGGCCTTTCATGGTCGAACTTTTGGCTGGCTGTTTTCAGCCCCTGCCGCGGGTTCTGGTCTTGCCTGGTCTGGTATGTTTTTCGATAAAGCGGATGATTTCGTCAGCCACATCCTTGCCGGTGGCTTCTTCGATACCCTTGAGTCCCGGCGAGGAATTGACCTCCATCACAATAGGACCGCGACTGGATTGAAGGATGTCGACGCCGGCCACGTTCAGTCCCATGATGCGTGCTGCCCTTACAGCGGTCGTTCTTTCTTCCGCTGTGAGACTGACCACGGTGGCGCTGCCCCCCCGGTGGATGTTGGAACGGAATTCACCTTCGGCCCCCTGGCGTTTCATGGCGGCCACGACCTTGCTGCCGACCACCAGACAGCGGATATCGGCACCGTTCGCTTCCTGGATGAATTCCTGCACCAGAATCTGTTCCTTTAATCCCTTGAATGCTTCGATGACACTCTCGGCGGCCTTTTGCGTCTCGGTCAGCACCACCCCGATCCCCTGGGTTCCCTCCAGCAGTTTTACCACCAGCGGAGCGCCGCCGACCCGGGCGATCAGATCCCGGGTGTATTGGGTCGAATGGGCAAACCCGGTGACCGGCAGACCGATGCCTTCGCGGGACAGCAGTTGCAGGCTGCGCAACTTGTCGCGCGAACGGCTGATGGCGACGGACTCGTTGACGCTATAGACATGCATCATTTCGAATTGCCGCACCACTGCTGTACCGTAGAAAGTTATGGAGGCGCCGATGCGGGGGATGATGGCATCGAAACCTGCGAGTTCATCGCCTTTATAGTGGATGGTCGGCCGCGGGGAGGCGATGGTCATATAGCAGAGCAGCGGGTCGATGATTCTGGCCTGGTGTCCGCGGATAATGGCTGCCTCGTAGAGTTTACGGGTCGAATAGAGCTCGGGGTCGCGCGATAAGATGCCGATTTTCATTGTCATACTTCCTGGTCGTAGTGTTTAGGCAGATGGCGTCCCGCCAGGTACGATGCTGCAGGATCGACAAGCAACCGTCCGGCCATGGCGGTTCGGCCCAACAGCATACGAAATCGCATGGTTGTGCGGTCGGTCAGGGTGACTTCAACAGGCCAGGAATGTTCGCCCAGGCATACCGTGGTTTCGATGATATAACGCATCTCCCGATGCCCTCCGCTGTCGGTGACGATTCTCCGATCCGTGACGGGGGCTTCGCACACTATCGCAATATCTGTACGACGTTGCAGGGGATGCAGTCCGAAACGTACATGGCTCAGACCTTTTTTTTCAAAAGGCTCGATAAACCAGGCATGCAGGGACGAGGTACGAGCTCCGGTGTCGATCTTGGCTTTAATGGCGGGAACGCCAAGCTCGGGCAAGGCCAGCCATTCACGCCAGCCGATGGGGGTTTTCATAGGAGATCCTTGTGCCGACGGCGGTATGTGGACGGTGCTGAAGCAAAAAGAGCCTGTATATGAAGCAAGTTTAAATAATTTGCAACAGGTTTGTTGGGTTTCGGGACATTTTGAACAGGAAAAATCAGGTTTGTGTTGCATCGACCCCGTCGGCCAGCGACTTGACGGGGCTTGGAGCCGTGTTCTGCTGGGCGATAACCTCGCCGTTGTGGAACATCCACAAGGTGCCGGGACGCATGTTGACCCAGGGTTCGTTGTCGGTCAATGGCTGAGTCGCGATGACCGCTACCCGGTCGTCTGGGGTCGTTACCTGCCGGAAATCGATGCTGAGATCCTCATCCTTGAGATGCGCCTCCGCGAACGGCGCCTGACGAATGATGTAGCTCAGTTCGGTAGAGCAATGAGCCACCAGGCTGTCGCCGTCGGACAGCAGATAGTTAAAAATGCCTTTGCCTGCCAAAGGCAGAGTCAACACCCCAAGGGTTTGGAAAAGCTCCTGCCGTGGGGGAGGGGTGATGCCGAAGCGCTGCCGCAGGCTCTGCAACAGCCAGCAGAAAATACGCTCGCTGTCGGTGCTGCCGACGGGGACGAAGCTGCCGTCGAGGCGCGGACGGACTTGGGGCAGGTTTCCGTTGTGGGCGAACAGCCAGTAACGACCCCACAATTCACGCATGAAGGGATGGGTGTTTTCGAGGCTGGTCTTTCCCTGGGTGGCCTTACGGATATGGGCGATGACATTGAGGGAATGGATGGGATAGCTGCGTACCAGTTCTGCCACGGCCGATTCCGCCGACGGTTGCGGATCGACGAACAAGCGGACTCCTCGCCCTTCGAAAAAGGCAATGCCCCAGCCATCCGAATGAACGTCGGTGACGCCGCCGCGCTTTCGGAAACCGGTAAAGGAAAAGCAGATATCGGTCGGAACGTTGCAGTTCATGCCGAGTAACTGGCACATGGCCGACCCCTTTCGCCTGTAGCATGGAGAGACGTTCCTGTCGCCGTATGGAACCAGGTATCGCAATCCATGCACGATACCTCATTTTACCAAATCACCCTCTTGAAAAACAGCATCGCGAAACACACCCTCGGGTGACTGGTGACTGGTGACTGGTGACTGGTGACTGGTGACTGGTGACTGGTGACTGGTGACTGGTGACTGGTGACAAGTGACAAGTGACAAGTGACAAGTGACAAGTGACGAAGCCCTATCAAAAATTAACCCGCCGATAACCTTACCCTAATCTCCCCCCGCTAGTCTCCTCTGCGATCATATTGATGACGGCAGGAGATAAGCGCATGAAAGATAAAATCGAGAAGGATCCTTTCGCCGTACCCTGGCCCCTGGCAAACAGCCGTATTTTTCGAACTTTGGTCGCAAATCCCCTGGGGATGCTTCTCGGTTTGCGACAATGCCGGAAGATCTACCGCCAATTGCCCGAGAGCGAATCGCCCGAGGATTTTTGCCGGACGGTCCTTCAGCGGCTGGACGTAGCGTGCGTGCCGGAGGGGCACGGGCTTGATCGCGTTCCTCGGCAGGGGCCTGCCATCGTGGTAGCGAACCATCCCTTCGGTGCGATCGAGGGGGTGGCCATGATCGAGGCCCTGCGTCGCATCCGACCGGATGCCAAGGTGTTGGCCAACACACTGCTGGAGGGCTTCCCGCAATTGCGCGAAGCCCTTATCGGGGTTGATATTTTCAGCGGTGCACAAGGGGGCGGTGTCAATATCGGTCCTGTGCGCCAGGCCATCCGACATGTACGCGAGGGTGGGGCGTTGCTGATCTTCCCCGCAGGCGAGGTATCCCATCTGCAACTGCGACGTCGCGAAGTGGCCGATCCTCCCTGGCAAACGTCGGTGGGGGCCCTGATTCGCCATTGCCGGGCACCGGTGATCCCCGTGTATATCCCGGGGCGCAACAGCATGCTGTTTCAACTGGTGGGTCTGATGCATCCCCGGTTGCGCACTTTGTTGTTGGGGCGCGCGCTGCTGGCCCATCGGGGTGGTGCGGTCCGGTTGCGCGGAGGCCGCCCCATCCCCTGGGCGCGGTTGGCGGAATGTACGGACGATCGCGAACGCATCGACTACCTGCGGTTGCGTACCTATCTTTTGGGGGCCGCCGAGTCGGGGGATGAAAATACGGCATCGTTTCTTGGGGATGAACCGGCGGCGGTGATCGCTGCCCAGGCGACGGAATTGCTCGCCCGCGAGGTGGCGCGCCTGCCGTCAGGGCAGATGCTGTTGCAGAGCGGACCGCTGCAGGTCTGGCAGGCCGAAGCCGGCCAGATTCCTTACCTTCTGCTGGAAATCGGCCGTTTGCGCGAAGTCACGTTCCGCGCGGTGGGCGAGGGGACCGGCCGGTCTTTCGACCTGGATCGTTTCGATCAGGAGTACTTGCATCTGTTTCTGTGGCACAGCGAACGACAGGAGCTGGTCGGCGCCTACCGCGTCGGCTGCTGCGACAGGTTGCTGGAGCGTTTCGGCAGGCAGGGACTCTACACCCATACCCTGTTCAAATATCGGCGGCGCCTCTTCGACGCTATCGGTCCGGCACTTGAGTTGGGCCGCTCCTTTGTGCGTCCCGAATACCAGAAAAGCTACTCCCCTTTATTGCTGCTGTGGAAAGGCATCGGTCGCTTTGTGGTCGAAAACCCCCGTTATAGGGTGCTGTTCGGTCCGGTCAGCATAACCCGCGATTACAGCGAACTGTCCCGTCGCCTGATCGCCGGAACCCTGCATGCCGAACTGCCTTTGCCCCAGTTGTCCAGGCTGGTAAAACCCCGCGTGCCGTTTCACGCCAAGGCCCGCATTCGCGGCTGCAGCGGCAAGCTGGCCCGGACCTTTTGCGGCAGTATGGATCAGGTGGCTCCGCTGGTAGCCGATATCGAAGTCCAGCAGAAAGGGATACCGGTTTTGTTGCGGCATTATCTGAACCTGGGCGGCAAGCTGCTGACTTTCAACCTCGATCCCCAGTTCAGTGATGTGCTCGACGGATTGATTCTGGTCGATCTGATGCAGACCGATCGCAAGACCATCCAGCGCTATCTGGGGCGGGAGGGGGCCGAGGCTTTCTTTACTTATCAGCGGCTGTTAAACGGTCAACGGGAGGCATTGTGTGCCTGATGGAGATTTTTGTCATGATGTCGAATCCGAATTTTAAACAGCGGCTTTGTGACGGCTGGCGGATGCTCCTGCGCCGATATCGTGTCAGCCGCAACGACAGACGACGTCGGCGTCTGCAACGCGAGGTGCGGCGGCTCAAACGGCAGTGTGCGGTTCTGCAGAGACGCATGCATGCCCGACATGAACGGCAGCCAGCGCCGGAAAATGAAGGTGTTTTGGAATGGCCGCGCGTCCATCGTTAAACCCAAGTGCGCTTGACACACAGGGAAGTATATATCGACCACTTGGAGGCTTGAGTCAAGCGCAAACACATTCCAAACAGAATGCTCACATTGCCGGTATATGCTCTAAACATGAGAGGTTCATTAATCATGGAAAGGCTTCGCCATGGCAATTCTCTACGCATTATTGACGATTGTCGCTCTGGGATGGATAGGTTATTTCAATTATCGTTCGGCCTTGAAAACCGCAAGACGGCTGCAACAGCTTTATCTCGATAAATAGTCTCTACCCGCAGGGCAGGTTGGGCGCTGTGCTCCTTTTCTCATGCATCTGGATTGGCGGATAATAGTATGTCCTTACGTGTGACCCTGGTTTCCGAAACCTATATGCCTCAGATCAACGGTGTATCGCGTACTCTTGAGAGGTTGGTCGATCATTGCGTGCAAGGCGGCGATCTCGTTCAGCTCATGGTGCCGCGTTATGAGGAGGCAAAGGCGGATCGCGAGGGGATCGTACGCTGTTCCTGGCGGGGATGGCGACTGCCCTTTTACCGGGAAGTCCTTTTGCCGCTGGTTACGCCCCGTCGACTGCGGCGCGAAATAGCCGATTTTTCTCCCGACCTGGTGCATATCGCCACCGAAGGGCCCCTGGGCGTGGCGGCGCTGAGGGCCTGCAGACAGCTCGGGCTGCCCGTCGTGAGTTCTTATCATACCAATTTTCCGCAGTATCTCTCCTCGTATCGGCTTGGCCTGCTTGAGTCGATCGCCTGGCGCTACCTGCGCTGGTTCCATAACGCCACCTCAATGACCCTGTGTCCCACCCCGACCATTCGCGATGTGCTCTATGAACACGGTTTCGAACGGGTCGAAATCTGGAGCCGGGGTGTCGACACCCGTCTGTTCGATGCGACCAGGCGCAGTATCGCCGTGCGTCGCGAACTGGGGATCGGCGAGAATGAGGTGGTAGCGGTCTATGCCGGTCGCCTGGCAGCGGAAAAGAACCTCCCACTGTTGATGGATGCCTGGCATGAGCGCCCCGCCGAAGGACCGGATCGACTGCTTCTGGTCGGGGACGGGCCTTTGCGCGGACAACTGGAGGCAAGGTCGGCGGATGGGGTAATTTTTGCCGGCTATCGTCGGGGCGAAGATCTGGCGAGATGTTATGCCGCCGGAGATTTTTTTGTTTTCCCATCGGTAACCGATACGTTTGGAAACGTTATGCTGGAGGCCATGGCTTCGGGCCTGCCCGTTGTCGGATTCGATGTCGCCGGACCGCGGGATATCGTCCGTCATACAGAGACCGGCTTGATTGTCCGGGATCAGACCGCTGGAGCCCTGAGTCGTGCCATGGTTCATCTGGCAACCATGACACAGCAGCGTCAGCATATGGGGCGAAAGGCCCGCAGCTTTGCCGAAGCGCAGAGCTGGCATCAGATTCTGGAGCAGGTTCGTGAGCAGTATCGAGTTGTTGCATCCCCTGTCAATATCGGAAGAGGTCGACCCGGACATGCTGGCCGAAATTCTGAATGACATTATGGAAAACCGTCGATTGACGTCCCTTTTTCAGCCCATTGTCGATTTCAAAACCGGGAATGTGACCGGCTATGAGGCACTGATGCGCGGTCCTTCGGACAGTCCCCTGCATGCGCCTACCGCCATGTTGTCCGTGGCGGACCGCGTGGGGCGACTGGCGGAGTTGGATCGTCTCTGTCGTGAGGTGCATATCGCCAATTTTGTAGCCTGCAAACTGCCCGGCAGGCTGTTTCTCAATGTCTGTCCGGCTACTTTGATGCAGAAAGATTTCCGCTCCGGCATGACACGCCGGGTTCTGCGTGAATCGGGCCTTACGCCGGATAAGGTCGTCATCGAGTTGACCGAACACCATCCTATTGAGGATTTCGAACCGGTGCGGCGTGCCATTGCCCACTACCGCGCCATGGGGTTCGCTGTGGCCATCGACGATTTGGGGGCCGGGTATGCCGGACTGCGCCTCTGGTCGGAATTGCGGCCCGATTTCGTCAAGCTCGATCGGCATTTCATCCAGAATATCGACGCCGATCCGACCAAGGGGCAGTTCGTTCGTTCCATGCAGGAGATCGCTGCCGAACTGGGTTGCAGTACCATTGCCGAAGGGATCGAAACCGAAGCGGAATTCCGTGCGGTGAGCAAGCTTGGCGTTGCCTACGGGCAGGGGTATTTTTTTGCCCGGCCTTCGGCCCGCCCCGATATTTACCTTGAAGCTGATCGATCTGCGGTTGTGCGTCACGGCGTCTGGCGACCGGTGAGCGGGGGGCGAGCGCGGAATGTCGCCTGCCTGATTCGCAGGGTGCCTTCCGTGCATCCCGCAATCCGGGTGCATGAGGTGGCGGATATCTTTGTCGATCTTCCCTCGGTTCAGGCTCTGGCGGTGGTCGGAGAGGAGGATAAGCCCATCGGTCTGGTGTCCCGTCACCGTTTCATGAACATGCTCGGCAGTCGCTATGGACGGGATCTTTACGGACGTATGGCGGTTTCAAAATTCATGGAGCCTCAGCCCCTGATTATCGAAAAGGATCAGCCGCTGGAGCAGCTCAGTCAGTTGATCACCAGTTCTCGCGAGTTTACCAGTCTTGACGATTTTATCATCACCGAAAACGGCAGCTATGTCGGCACTGGAACCCTGCTCGGCTTGCTGCGGGAAATTACCGATCTGCAAATCAGTCATGCCCGCCATGCGAACCCCCTGACCATGTTGCCGGGCAATGTGCTGATCAATGAACACCTGGACCACCTGTTATCCCAAAAAGTTGCCTTTGCTGCCTGCTATTGCGACCTGGATCATTTCAAACCCTTTAACGACACCTACGGTTACCGGCGGGGCGACCAGGTTATCTGCCTGGTTGGCCGTTTGCTGGAGGAGGAGACCGACTGCCACCGGGATTTCATCGGTCATATCGGCGGGGACGATTTCCTGGTGATTTTCCGCAGCGACGATTGGCAACGGCGATGTGCGGAGATTCTGCGGCGCTTCGATGAAGAAGTGATCGCTTTCTATGACCGGAAGGATCTCGAGCAGGGAGGCATCTGGAGCGAAGCCCGTGACGGCAGCAGGCAATTTTTCCCCCTGATCAGCCTGTCCATCGGGGCTGTCCATTCGAGTAACGGGGCGTTCACCTCCTGCCACGCCATATCTTCGGCGGCGGTGGAAATGAAGCATCAGGCCAAAAAAGTATCCGGCAGCCATTTGTTTGTCGACAGACGCCAACACACCTTCTCCGCCGCAAACGAGGTGTTGCAAGAGAGCGTTTTTCGCCCGGCGACAGATGATCCTGCAGGATGTCCTTCATTTTCAAGCGTTCCCCTCCACTTCCCCATCGACGGACAATAATACAACACTAATAAATCGCTAACCGGCTCGAAATCTTGACTAATTATCGTAGCGTCAAGATTGCAGACAATGCCTGAACGTTGCTCTTTCCTTTGACAGACAGGATGGTGTTATGCGTGGTCTCTATGCTCAAAAACGTTTTGCCGCCGGTTATTCGCATTTCGTGACTCCTTGGGAAGTCGCTCTGATTCGACGCTTTAAGGTGTTGCAGGAATATCCCTGGCTGACGGCGGTTTTCAAGGTCGTCAGTCGCCTGGGCGATGGATCGTTGTGGGGTGCCGTCGGAGTCAGCCTTTTGCTTCTCGGCGGGTCCGGGGGGCGTTCGGCCGCGGCGGCAGCCGGTGTCTCCGCCCTATTGGCTGTGGGGCTGTTTACGCTTATGAAACGCCTGATTCGTCGGCCGCGTCCCTACGAAAGCTGGTCTGACCTGTCCTGCCTGGTCGCTCCGCCTGATCGTTTTTCATTCCCATCCGGTCATACGTTGACCGCTTTTGCCATGTACGGCAGCTTAGGCAGCCTTGTGCCGGTGCTGGTTCCGTTTTTACTGATGTCGGCCATTCTCATCGGCCTTTCCCGCATTTATCTGGGCGCACATTATCCGACCGATGTACTAATCGGCGGTCTGCTCGGCACCTTGCTCGGACGTCTGATCGCCTGGGCTTGGTCCGTCTGGTTTCTCGGTTGAAATTCCAAGCCAAGATCGTTTCGGATCGGAGAAGCGCCGGGATGAATCCTTCCGGTGACTTTGGGGTGAAGATTTCGAAAAGCCGGTAAGTCCCTGAAATCTTTTATTGCTGCCAGCGAGCCCGGATACGCACATATCCTGGTTGATTGGCGCTATTTTTATTTTTATCACACAGGAGGGAGAACCTTATGCAATTGACTATCGGAAAACGCCTCGGTGGGGGCTTTGTCGCCGTGATGGCATTGGTGGGCCTGATGTATGCCATGACCTGGTGGGGGACACAGGAATTGCAGGAGGCCCATCAACAACTTGGCGATGCTTTGCGGAACTCCTCTCAGGTGCAGGTGGAAGCCGCAGCCCTGGAAGGTTGGACGCTTGCCCTGAAGGAATCGCGGGGGGAGTTGACCGGTCGCTTGAACAGGTTACGCGGCGCTGTTCTGAACAATGCCGAGCAGGTCAGGCTGTTTCCCGATAAACGGTCGGACGCCCTGACGCAACTGCTTGCCGGGGATATGTTGGTCGGCATGGAGCAGTCTCTGCCCGAAACGGGTCCGGTCATCCAGCAATTGCAGCAGGCGCATGCCGCCCTGCAGGCAGCTGATGCACAGATTCGCGATATCTGGCAACCCCGTCATGAAGGCCTGGCCGAGGCCCTTGACGGCATCAAGCGCACCCAGCTTTATTGGGTGCTCAAGATCGCCAACATGCTTTTCATCAAAAGCGGGATCAGTGAACTCTTGTACGAAGAGCTGGCCGATACGCCCCTTGAAGAGTTCCGTACGGGGCCCGTTTATACGCGTTTCGAGGGGGACTATCCGACCCTGGTCAAGGCCGTCGAAAAGGCGGCTGCGAGCAATGCGCGTCTTTGGGATGCTTCCTATGAACTTGCCGGCCTGATCATGGAAAGCAAGTGGGAACAGGCCCGTTTGCTGTATCGCGATGTCTTCCCCCCGACCGTCAAGTCCATGTCGGTCGATCTGGACCAGGTTCTTGCCATGGAAACAATGGCTTTGCATGCGCAGCAGCAGGTGGTCGATCTGCTCAACGATCAGGTCCGGGGTTCATCCGAAAAGGCGCTGGAGGCTCTTAGCCGGCTGCAGGAGCAGGTCGAAGCCCTGAGCAGCGCAAAAGCCGAATCTCTGGCTGATTCGGCTTCGGTTCTGCTCTCCCGGGAAGAAAGCGTGTCGCGCAAACTGGCTGCACTCAAGCGCGGCAATCTGCTGATTACCCTGATCGTCATGGTATTGGCCGCACTGGCCGGTTGGAGTATTACCCGCAGCATTACCCATCCGCTGGATCGGACCGTGGGAATGATTCGCGATCTCGAAAACGGTCGGCTTGACCGTCGTCTCGGTCTGACGCGCCAGGACGAATTGGGGCAGATGGCCAGAGCTCTCGATACTTTCGCCGATCACATGCGTGACGAGGTAATGACGGCTTTTGATCGCTTGGCGGTCGGGGATTTCACCTTCCAGGCCCAGGGGCCCATACGGGAACCTCTGCATCAGGCCAACGCCGCCTTGAGCGGACTGGTTCTGCGCATGCGACAGGCGGGCGACCAGGTTGCCGCCGGCGCCGCGGAAATAGCCCGCGCCAGTCAGGATCTGTCCGTAGGCAGCTCCCAACAGGCTTCTTCGCTTGAAGATATCACGGCAAGTCTCAGCGAGACCGCATCTCAGGCGAAGGAAAATGCCGAGCGAGCCGTTCGTTCCACCGCTCTGACCGATCAGCTGGCCCAGGCCGCCGGCAGCGGACAGCAACAGATGCACGATATGGTTACCGCTATGGAGCAGATTCGTCAGGCAACCCAGGATATTGCCCGGGTGATCAAGATGATCGACGAAATCGCCTTTCAGACCAATCTGCTGGCCCTGAACGCTTCGGTCGAGGCCGCTCGTGCCGGAAGTCACGGCAAAGGTTTCGCCGTGGTGGCCGAAGAGGTGCGCAACCTGGCGGCGCGCAGCGCCAGGGCTGCCAGGGAAACCGGCAGCATGATACAGGGCACCCTGCAAAAGGTCGAACTCGGTTCCGAGGTTGTTGCCGGGACCGATCGTGCACTCCGGGAAATCGGCCAGGGGGTTTCCCAGGTCAAGGAACTGGTCGATGAGATCGCCGGTGCCTCCGATGTCCAGGCGGAACGCATCGGCCATGTCAATGATGCGGTAGGCTGCATCGATCGCATTATTCAGAATAACGCCGCCAGTACAACCGAAGCTGCCGCAGCGGCTGAGCAGTTGGCCGGTTGGGCCGAGGAATTGCACGGCATGTTGAAGAATTTCCGGCTGGAACAGGCAGGACACGCTGAAATGACCTCCGGAAAAGCCGCTTTGATGCTGGCGGAAAACCATCGCTAGAAAACAGTCGTTACAGTATCGGGAGACAACAAAACCGGCCTCGGAAGCTGACTTCCGGGCCGGTTTCTTTATGGCGCAAGGGTTTTCGTGGTCGATGGCACAACGCTAGAATGCGTCTTTACGGACCGTTGAGAAACAGCGTGCGAAGCCCCGGGATGGGCGACCAGTATCATGGGTTGTTTTGTAATTCCTTGATTTTGTGAGTGAGGCGGAAATGTATTTTCGGCTTACGTCGTTGAAAAAGGACTTGCATGGCTTTTTCAACATTCCGCTGGAGCCGGAAGTCTTTTACAAAGCGGGGGATGGCGCGACGCCGGTACGAAACGGATAGGTATATCAAACAATAGGATAAATTCTTAACAATGCTGCTTGGCCCAAACCTTGAATGCGGTTACACTGGTATAGATAATTTTTCTGACAAGGATGGCCATGCCGTTGTCGCGTTTTTCCGTTGCTCAAAAAATTGCCGCAGGCTATTTGCTGGTTGTCTTTTTTTGCCTGGCAGCCATTATTTATGCCCTCACGGCGCTCAACAGCCTGACCCAGCGTTCCGAAGAATTGGTTGTTCACGAGTTCAGGGCGATTGTCCTTGCGCGGGATCTTTATCGGAGTCTTCTCGATCAGGAACGTTTGGAAAAACAGATTCTCATCTTGCGGGATGTGTCCATGCTTCCTTTGCTCGACGCTCGCAAGGAAGAAATCCTGGCCAGATTGAACCGGTTGGCTGCCATTCCGCTGGGCGGTCGTTTCGATGAGATTTCGCGCATGTTCTCTGTCTTGGACGAGGTGGGGCTCGAAGAACGTTCCCTGCTGGGGGAAGAGCGGTGGGAGGAGGCAGAGCAACATTCGTCATCGGTCGTATCCCCCCTGCGTGATCAACTGTTCGATAAATTGCAGCAGTTTCGTCGGAACCAGGAAAATCGCATGGATCGGACTCTGCATTCGCTTTCCGAACAGAGCAACAAGGCCTACCGCTTCACCCTTGCCCTGGCTTTTGCCGGCATCGGCCTGGCCGCACTGGTGGCGACGGCTATCATCCTCAAGCTTCATCGCTCCATCGCGCGACTCACCGAGGCAACCCGAGCGATTGCTTCCGGCAGTTTCAATCATCCCGTCGGTCTGGAAGGCGAGGACGAATTCGGACGCCTGGCCCGCGATTTCGCCGAGATGGAGCGAAAGCTCCACGAGTTGCAGAACCTTAACCTGGATGCCAATCCTCTGACGCGCCTGCCTGGCAATCTCGCTATCGATCGGGAATTGGAGAGCCGCATTACCAGTAATCTGCCCTTTGCTCACATCTACATAGATCTCGATTATTTTAAAGCCTATAATGACCGCTACGGTTACCTGGCGGGCAGCGAGATCATCGCCAGGGTCGGAAACTTGATCAAGGACGTTACCGCACGGCTCGGCAACGAGGAGGACCTGATCGGTCACATCGGCGGTGACGATTATGTGGTGCTGAGCACTCCCGATAAAGCCGAGGCTATATCGGCGGAAGTGACCAGGGAATTCGACGCCATCGTGCCGGATTTTTACTCCGAAGAGGACCGCAAAGCCGGGTTTTTCAAAGGACGGGATCGTTACGGGGTGGAACGTCACTTTCCCCTGTTGTCGATGTCCATTGCCATTGTCTGTTCCGACAATCTGCGCAATCCCTCTGCCGAAGCCATCGGTCGCGAATGCGCCAAAATGAAGGAATACATCAAAAAGCTGCCGGGCAGTAATTTTCTTATGGACCGTCGGGAGAGACGATGAACTTGCGCCTGTTGTATTGCCTCTGTTTTATCGTCCTGCTCAGCGGGTGCGTTTCGGGAACCTATCCTGCGTTTCTGACTCCCCCCGATCAACAACTCTTTGTGCAGGGGATGGAGGAGATGGCCGAAGGCAGGGACTATAAGGCCACCTTCGCCAAATTGCAGGAATCCTGGCCCGATAGTCCCTGGTCCCGACAAGCCGGGGAAATCAGCAGTCTGCTGGAGCGCGTGGAGAAGCAGCAAAAGATCATCGATCAGCTGAGGCGGAACAGGGACGCCGAGCGCAAAAAAAACAGAGCGCTGCGGCGAAGGATAGAAAAGTTGGAGAGCGAGCGGGAAAAACTGCGCCAGCTGCTGATCGATCTGGAAAAACGCGGACGCTGAGCCGGTTTGTCTTTTGCGTTGAATGTTTTAATCGGTTGGTGTGAGGCGCGGCTTTTTGCGAAAGGGACAATAATGACCCAGGACGAACAGCACCTGAATCTGCTTGCCGTTTTTCACTATGTGGTCGGCGGCCTGACGGCCTTGTTTTCCTGCATGTTCCTGTTTCACGTCGTCATGGGCATCGCCATGCTTTGCGGTGCTTTCGACGGGGACGAAGCGCCGCCGCGCTTCATGGCCTGGATGTTTATCGTTTTCCCGTCCCTGCTGGTTTTTGCCGGGTGGACGCTTTCGGGGTTTATGGTTGCCACCGGACGCAAGATCAGGAAACGCACGTCCTACACGTTCTGTCTTGTGGTGGCCGGAATCGAGTGCATCGTCATGCCCTTCGGCACCGTGCTCGGCGTTTTTACCCTTGTGGTGTTGTCACGGGAGTCGGTGAAGACCCTGTTTGCAGCCGAGCGCGCCTTGCAGCCGCCGGAATAGCCTTTCCCTGATCGCGCCGCAAACATGCCGGTTCGATCCATTATCGCGGTTCCCTCCGTTTTGGAGTCAGGGCCGTCGGGTGTCGTGCCGGAACTGGGCGTGTCCGACCGGCAAGCGCTCGGCCAGGGCCAGCAGCAGGTCGGTTTTGGCCAGGCTGCCCAGCAATCGGGGTACGGGGCCGTCGGCGACCACGGGCAGCCTCTCCCCCGAATATTCCCGGAATTTTTCCAGGGCTTCTTCCAGGGATGCCGAACAGGACACGACCGGCGGACCCGGTTTGAGAAGATCCTTGGCTATCACCAGGTTGGTGAGAATCGTCGTACCGAGGTATTCCTTGATATCCTGCAATCCCACCGTTCCGAGATACGTTTCCCTTTCATCGACCACATAAATATAACGGCAGGTGTTCAGCACGAACAATCGGGCGATGTCGCCGAACGGCGTATCCAGGCGGACCTTGACCGGGTCGGGTTTCATCAGTTCCCCTACCCGCAAAAGGGCCAGCTGCCGTGCTGAAATGACCGCGCCCTTGCGTTCCATGGAACCGCTGTAGATGGAGCGGGATTCGATGCCTTGAGCCGTAAAATGGGCCAGCACACAGCCCAGCATCAGTGGCAGGATCAGTTGATAGTCCAGAGTCATCTCGAAAATCATGATGATCGCCATCAGCGGTGCGTGGGTGGTGGCGGCAAGCATCATCCCCATGCCGGTCAGGGCGAACGCCCCTGGTGAGGGCAAAAAATCGAAACCGAGTCCCTGGCAGACATGCCCGAACAGGTAGCCGAGGCTGGCTCCGACGAACAGGGTCGGTGTAAACACCCCGCCTACCGCTCCCGAACCGAAGCTCGAACAGGTCGCCACGACCTTGAAAAGCAGCAGCAGTGCAAGGCTTGTCCAGACCCACTGCTGCTGCAGAATGCCGGATACGACCCCGTAGCCGTTTCCGCATACCTCCGGATAAAACATGGCCAGAGCGCCGACGAAGAGCCCCCCCAGACCGAGACGCAGATAGAGGGGCAGGCGGGTCCGGGAGAAAAGTTTTTCACTGCCACGCAGAGCTCGTAAAAACCAGGGAGCTGTCAGGCCTGCAAAGACTCCGAGGGCCAAATAGTAAACGAGTTCGATCCCGGAATGCAGCCGGAAGGGCGGAATGTCGTACAGCGGGGCGCTGCCGGCCATGAAGCGGACCGTCTGGGTCGCCAGCACGGAGGAGAAGACCAGTGGCGCGAAGGTTTCCATGGCGATGGATCCGACCACGATTTCCGCGACGAAAAGAGCGCCGGCAATGGGCGCATTGTAGGCCGAAGCGATGCCCGCCGATGCTCCGCAGGCCAGAATCAGGCGCCGCTGGGCCAGCGACCATTGCCGCGTGCGGCCGACCAGAGACGCGACCAATGCGGACAACTGCACCATAGGACCTTCGCGCCCGATAGAGCCGCCGGAGGAGATGGAAAACATGGCGGACAGGATCTTGACGATACTTGAACGCAGTGTCAGCGTACCGCTGCCGAGCACTACCGCTTCCATGTAGTCGGTCGAGGTTTCCCCCCTCGATTTAAGCCGGCTGCCAAAGGTGAGAACCGCGCCGGCCATCATCCCGCCGAGCATCGGTATGACCAGCCTTTGCCAGACAGGCAACGCGGCGATGATCTCGGCGATTCTCCCGGTATGCCCGCTGATGTCGGCCGGTATGCGGTCGAGGGCATCGCGGAACAGAACGGAGGAAAGGCCCCCCAATACGCCGACCAGCCCGGCCCAGAACAGCAACTGGTAGCGACTCAAGGCCTGGTAGAAACCGGCGAGGCGACTGCGCAGGTAAAAAAACTTGAAAATGCGTGGTGAGTGCCACCAGCGGGACAGCCATTCGCGAAGTTTTTTGAGTCTGGTATTTGTCATGGAGGTCTGATATCCCTCTGGAAAGCGGCGATTCTCTTTCAGACTATCGCACATATTCGCCGTTGGCCACATCCCGATACAATCGTGATGTCGAGTCGGTGCGGAAACGGTGTCGGGGAAGGAGGGCAACCCGATGGCGAAGTTCGTGTGATTCAGGTGCGAATTCCCTGCGTGGTATCCCGGCTGACCGCCCGTCTTGACACTGTCGCCTGCAAGGGTCATGCTTGATTCATGGGCGGATATTGCCGCAATTCAGGTCGTCTTGCATCCGCTCGAAGTTTTTTTGTGTCCGGGCCTTGAAATCGTTCAGCAGGCACCGGAGGAAGGCAAGTATGCAGAACACGGATCAAAACGTAACATCACACGGAGAGGATATCCTGCTGCTGGTATCCGTACTTCCTGCCCAACTTCAGGCGGCGCTTTTCCGACTGGAACTCGACAAGCT
The DNA here is from genome assembly GCA_030154185.1 of Desulfuromonadales bacterium. Taxonomy (GTDB): domain Bacteria; phylum Desulfobacterota; class Desulfuromonadia; order Desulfuromonadales; family Syntrophotaleaceae; genus Syntrophotalea. Next base: position 38,798 of record JASKKK010000009.1, on the reverse strand, counting down.
TCTGGAGGTGGTGATGGATTTGGGCAGGGTGCCCGAGGCACGCTTTCCCGGCGAGGTGGTGCGGCTGTCCGATAATCCGGTGGAACATGATGATCTTATCCATGTTACGGCCCAACTCGGAGAGTTCGGCAGCGATAACCGCGCCGGCATAGAACGAACCCTGCACCGTATTTCGGCCATCCGCAACCGCAAGGGGGAGATTATCGGCCTGACCCTGCGGGTCGGTCGCGCCATTATCGGCGGCATCGAATTGCTGCGCGACCTGATCGTGACCGGTCAGAGCCTGCTGATCCTCGGCCGACCGGGGATCGGCAAAACCACCAAATTGCGGGAGATGGCCCGGGTTCTTGCCGACGATCTGCGCAAACGTGTGATCATTATCGACACTTCCAACGAAATCGCCGGAGACGGCGACATTCCCCATCCGGGCATCGGCAGTGCCCGTCGCATGCAGGTTGATCATGTCGACCGACAGCATGCCGTTATGATCGAGGCGGTGGAGAATCACATGCCGGAGGTCATCATCGTCGATGAAATCGGCACCCAGGCCGAAGCGGTCGCCGCCCGCACCATTGCCGAGCGGGGCGTACAGCTCATCGGCACAGCCCACGGCAACACCCTGGAAAACCTGCTCAAGAATCCGACTCTTTCGGACCTGGTCGGGGGGGTGCAGGTGGTGACCCTCAGCGACGAGGAAGCGCGCCGTCGACGCACCACCAAGACCGTCAGCGAGCGCCGCACTTCGCCCACCTTCGACATCGTTGTGGAGATGGTAAATCGGGACGAACTGATCGTTCATGCCGATACCGCAGTTGCCGTCGACAAGTTGCTGCGCGGTATCGCGCCGCACGGCGAGCGGCGCGAACAGGTTGCCGACGGCCAGATTCGCGTACACAAGCAGGAAGACGAGCCGCAGCGCCCGAACGCTTCCGATACAGCCGTGGCCGCGTCGCACCCCGGAGGTCCCGTACGTATTTATCCCTATGCCCTGTCCCGCGACCTGCTCGAACGGGTTATACGTCAGCTGCGTCTCAATGCGCGGACCGTCGGCGGCCCGGAGCAGGCCGATATCGTGATCGCCCAGCGCAGCCGCCGTGATGACCGGCGCCTTATTCGCATGACAGAGGGACGCGATCTTTCGGTTCACTTCATCAAGCGGAATACCGCCAATGAGCTGAGGCGTTTTTTGGAACGGACCTTTTATGTCATCGAAGGGGTCGAAAAAGATGTGGTGCAGGAAATGGTGGCCGAGACGGAAGCGGCCATCCGCCGGGTTTTCGAGGAAGGGGAATCCGTGGCTCTGTGTCCGCGTCCTCCGGCCCTGCGCAAAATGCAGCACCGCCTCATCGCCGGGCACGGTTTGTTGGGGGAGAGCGAAGGGAAGGAACCCCGGCGTTATCTGGTCATCCGTCCCGCGGGGCAGAAATAACCGTTCGACTAGACGATGGATCACGATGCGATGGAGATGGGAAGGTATGAACAATGCCGTTACGGCTTATCTGAAGGATAATCACGACCGATTCCTGGAGGCGTTGAAAAGCTGGCTGCCTTGGAGGACTGGGCCCGGGCTGCCGACGGATTGCCGCTCAAGGTGAAAATTCTTCTGGAAAGAGAGGAGGAAGCGAGCGGCGAGTCCATCGGTACCTATGTGCGATCCCATGCGGCTCGCTCCCTGCGGCCGCGTTATTGAACCGGGTTCTGCAGATCCCGGTGCTATTGATGGGATTCGGTCTGCCGGACGACGTACTGTATGCACCCAACGAAAGATTCAGCCTCGCACAGTTTGAAAGGGACATGTTCACCGTGGGCGATTTTCTGGGCCGGCTCCGGCGTCAGGCCTGACACCTGACGGGTTATTGGGGCAGAGCATCGGTTTTGGCGGCCATGATCAGGTCGTTGTGGTGCAGGCCCTTGATCTTATGCGTCCACCACTGCACCGTGACCTTGCCCCACTCGGTGACAATCGCCGGATGATGGCCCTCGGCCTCGGCCAATTCGCCAACGCGGTTGGTGAATTTCAGGGCCTCGGCAAAATTGCGGAAACGGTAGGTGCGGCTGAGCCGCTTTATGCCGTCTACGGTCAGGATTTCCCAATCGGGAATCTGGGCCTGGAAATGCGCGATTTCCTCCTCCGTCGCCGAAGGCGCACCCACGCGGCAGACCTCGCATCTCTGTTCCGACAGCTTTCCCATGTTTGCCTCCTTTCCTTCTTTCCTTCTTGGTTGCGTTCATAGATCTCATTTTACTATAGAAAACCATCTCAGGGGGCACAACCGAGGGTAAATGGTATCAGGCGAAAAAAAACATGCCGTAAGGAATTCGTCTGAGACTTTACACCTCCATCGCAAAAAGAGTAAGTTCGAGCGGTAACAAGAACGACCCGGAGAAGTCGGTGATGATGCTGCTCACCGGTCTTATGGAAAAATACCGACGAAGGAGGCGAGCGAACCCGCATGGCTTCAAAAAAGGATATCAAACGCTACCGTGCCAACTTGATGGACGAGCTGAACAGCGCTGCCTTGTACCGTGCCCTGGCTGCGAACGAAAAGAGCGAAGAACTGGCGGAGGTTTATCGTCGCCTGGCCGATACGGAGCAGGAGCATGCGGATACCTGGGCCAAACGTATCGCGGATGCCGGCGGCAAGGTGCCTTCGTTTCATCCCTCCTGGCGGACCCGGACTCTGGCCATGCTGGCCAGACGTTTCGGGGTCGACACGGTTCTGCCGACCCTGGCCGGAATCGAACGTAGTGCCACTTCAGGCTATGAAGAGCAGCCCGATGCGGCGGATATGGCTCCTGTGGAACGATCCCATGCCCGTTTGCTGACGCAGATCGACGAGTCGGTGCGTGTCGGCCGGGGCGGGGCGGCCGTGGCCCGGATCGAGGGACGGCATCGCACTGCCGGCGGCAACGCTCTGCGGGCTGCCGTGCTGGGCGCCAGCGACGGACTGGTATCCAATTTCAACCTGGTGATGGGCGTGGCGGGAGCGGCCATGTCCGCCAAATCGATCCTGCTTACCGGTATGGCCGGATTGCTGGCCGGAGCCATTTCCATGGCCCTGGGCGAATGGATTTCGGTGCAGAGCTCCAGGGAGTTGTACGAGGAACAGATGGCCCGCGAAAGGGAAGAGATCGATTTCGATCCACAGGAAGAGGTCGAGGAACTGGTGTTGATCTATCGTGCACGGGGACTTGGCGAGCCGGAAGCACGTGAATTGGCCACCCGTCTTATGAGCGATCCCGATACGGCTCTGGAAACCCTGGCACGCGACGAACTAGGCATCGATCCGGACGAGTTGGGCGGGTCCGCCTGGGAGGCCGCCATCACGTCGTTTCTGCTGTTTGCCGTCGGCGCGATTCTGCCCGTTCTTCCCTATTTTTTCACGTCCGGATTCGGTGCCATTGTCGCCAGCGCCGGTCTCAGTACCGCCGGTCTGTTTTTCATCGGTGCGGCCATCACCCTGTTTACCGGTCGTTCGGTTCTTTATTCCGGTGCCCGCCAGATCCTGTTCGGGCTGGCGGCTGCCGGGGTCACTTTTTCCATCGGCAGATTGATCGGTGTCACCATCGCCGGCTGAATCCGGCCCGGGGCGAGCGGGGTTGAGGATCTTTTTTCCCTTCAAACTCCTTTTTGCAGCCGGGCCGGTCGGGTTATACTGGTTCGACGTTAACCGCTTCGTGACATTCCAAGGAGAAGATATCCCCTATGCCCTCCGCTCAGAGTTGTCCCATCCGCCAGGTTCTGCAAACCCTGGACAATGATATTCTGCAGGGTAAGGAACGGGCCTTGCGTCTGTCCTTTATCGCTCTTCTGGCCGGCGGTCATGTGCTGCTGGAGGATCTTCCCGGCCTCGGCAAGACCACTCTTGCCCTCGCATTGGCCTCGGTCCTGGGTCTGTCTTTCGGCCGTATCCAGTGCACCAGCGACCTGTTGCCGTCGGACATCACCGGTTTGTCGATTTACGAGCGCGACAGCGGCCGGTTCCGCTTCGTGAAGGGGCCAATTTTCAACAATATTCTGCTGGCAGACGAAATCAATCGGGCCATGCCCAAAACCCAGAGCGCCATGCTCGAGGCCATGGAGGAACGGCGGGTAACGGTGGAAGGAACCACCCATGTGCTGCCCGACCCTTTCCTGGTTATCGCCACCCAGAATCCGGTCGAGCAGATCGGTACTTTCCCGTTGCCGGAATCCCAACTGGACCGCTTTCTGCTGGTCACCGGCGTCGGTTACCCGCCGGAAGAGCTTGAAAAGGACATCATTCGCAACGGGGGGATTCACGACCGGATCCGCACCCTCACGCCGCTGCTTGGTGAGGGACAACTGATAACCGCCCGAAAAGCGGTGCAGACCGTGCATCTCGGCAACAAACTGGTCGATTATATCTATGCCCTGGTGGCTGCGAGTCGTGAGCATCCCTACCTGATAACCGGCCTGTCAACGCGCGGAGCGCTCAATCTGGCTTCCGCCGCTCGCGCGGCCGCCTACCTGGAAGGCCGTGATTATGTCATCCCCGAGGATATCCAGTCTCTGGCGGTGCCGGTCGGTGCTCACCGGTTGATCCTGCGGCCGGAACATGAATCCCTGCCCAAGACGGAGGTGCTGCAATCGATCGTTCACAGCGTGCCGGTGCCCCGCGTCTGAAGCTTACCCGCGCCGGCGGTCTCTACATCCTGCTGACCCTGCTGCTCGGTTTCGGCGCCGTCAATACCGGCAACAATCTCATGTATCTGCTGGTCTCGGCTCTGCTCGGTTTCATGGCTGTGTCGGGATGGCTGGGACGCAACAACCTGGCCCGCCTGAATGTCGAGGTGCAGCTGCCGCAGGAGATCTACGACGGGGTGGAAACCCTTGTCACGGTGCGATTATACAATCGGCAGCGTTGGTTTCCCGCCTGTCTGCTGGGACTGGATTACCATGGCGGAAAAGCCTGGTGTCCTTTACTGCCCCGCCGCAGCAGCGTGCGGTTGTCCCTGGCAGTCACCTTTCATGGACGGGGGTTGCAGCCCCTGCCCGCGGTGCGGGTCCGTTCCACCTTCCCGATCAACTTTTTCGTCCGTTCCGTGGCTTTGCCCGTTGCCGGAGATGTTCTGGTTTTCCCTCGGCCGATACCGGTGGACAAAACCGCAGCGTCCGCCGCCGGCGTCGGACAGGGCGAGTTGGCCGCGGAGAAGGGCTACGAGGGGGATCTGACCCGCATCGACGATTACCGGGGGGGGCGAACCCCTGAAACTGATCCACTGGAAGATATCCGCACGCCAGGATCAGCTCAAGGTCAAGCAGTTGTCTTCCCTTGCCGCGCCGCCGTTGGTCATCGACCCGCTCCAGTTGCCGGGGTGCGACATCGAGGAACGTCTTGGGGCGGCCTGCTGGCTGATTAAAACCCTCGGTCGCCGCGATTGCAGCATCGGGCTGCAACTTGCGGTCGATCGTATTCCGCCGGCCCGTGGCCGGCGGCATCAACTGCGCCTGCTCGGCGCGCTGGCCCGTTATGGTACCGATACGCACCCTACTTGACCTGTTCGGCTACGTCGCCTGTCTGCTTGGCGTGCTGCCGCTCTACATCTATCTTGATTACCCCCTGCGGGTTCTGTTCCCTGTCGCTTTGCTTACCGGCTTCATCGGCGACCGGCGTCGTCGCCCCCTTTTGGGGCGCCGACTCGGTACCCTATTGTCGGTGCTGGCTTTCGTTTTCTACGGTTTTCGGCTGAATGTGGCCGATGTCGCGGGGCCGGCGGCCAATCTGCTGGTGGCACTGCTTGTGGTGCGCCTGCTTTCCGAAAAACAGCCCCGCCATTATCTGCAGATCTTCGTGCTGGCTATTTTCGCCCTGGCCGGCTCTTCCCTGTTAACCCTCAGTCCAATGTTTTTGCCGGCGCTGGTGCTGCTGGTGACGTGCATTACCTTGGGACTGGTGCTGTTGACCTTTCATGGATCCGATCCGCATATGCGGCTGCCGGTCGGCAACCTGCGCTCGTTGTTGGCGGTGGGAGCGGTGTTGCCCGTCGGTTCTCTTTTGCTGATGCTCGTCTTTTTTGCCATTTTGCCCCGTACCCAGGTGCCTTTGTGGAACTTTCTCAATCCAAGTCCGACCGCCGTAAGCGGATTCAGTGACAAGGTTCACCCGGGCGCCTTTGCGCGCAATGCGGCATCCGGAGCCCTGGCGTTTCGGGTCGAAAGCGAGCCGTTGGCGCAGGAAGATCTTTACTGGCGGGGCATCGTGTTGAATGTCGTCGAGGGTGGCAGTTGGTTACGGCAAGCTCCGCCCGAAGGGGAAAACGTGCGTCTGGCCGGTGGGAGGGTGGTGGAACAGGTTGTATATCCCGAAACTCGCGAGGATGCTTATCTTTTCGGTCTTGATCCTACCGAGCAGCTCAGGGGGGTGCGGGCTAAACGCAGTTCCGACCTGACTTATCGGCGGATTCGGTCCCGGGAAAAAACCGGCAGTTATCGGACCGTCTCCCGGGTCGGCGCCACCTTGATGGCACAAAGGGTGAACTGCACGTTTTATCTGCAGGTGCCCACCTCTGTCTCACAGCGCCTGCGTGATACTGCCGCCAGGCTTGCGGCAGTGGCCGATACGGCGTCGGGCAGGGTGGCCGCAACCGAAGAATTTTTCCGTCGTCAGAAGCTGGTATACGCCACCAGCGATCTGCCCGATCCGGATCGGGCCATAGAGGCTTTCCTGTTCGAGAAGAAACGCGGCTATTGTGAGTTCTTTGCCGGCAGTTTCGCCCTGCTGCTGCGCCTGGAGGGCGTGCCCGCGCGATTGGTCGGCGGGTATATGGGCGGCAGTCGCAACGATCTGGCCGGTTACTACACGGTTACCGAGGAAATGGCTCATGTATGGGTCGAGGCGCTGGTTGACGGCAGTTGGCGGCGTATCGATCCGAGTCGCCTGGCGAACAACGCCGCCAGTGCCGAGTTTGCCGGGCGCGGCCGGCATCTGGGGTGGGGAAGGCGCCTGCTCGATGCGGCCGATTACTATTGGACCCGGGCGGTCATCTCCTACGACCTGAATAAACAATTTGAATTATTGCATGGCTCCGCTTTCAAATTACGCAATCTGGCCGGGGAGGGAGGTCCTCACCCGTTGATCGGCTGGCTGGTTCTCGTCGTTGCCGGTCTTGCGGCATTGTTCTGGGTGTTGCGCCGAGTCGCCATTCGGCCGGAAGAACGGTTGTTAAACCGCTTTTTGCGTCTGGTCAATAAACGGTTCGGAATTGTGGCGGTTCCGCATTACATCGGCCTGCAAACCCTGGCCGAACGGACCGGCGATGCGCGCTGCCGGGAGTTTGTCTCCATCTTCGGTCGTGCTGTTTATCGTGACCGCTCTTTGCTCCCCGCCGAACGGGGACGGTTGCGCCGTTTGCTCAAGGAATTGCGAGACGGCTGAACCGTTCCGCAAAAGGTAACAGCGACGGACGACAAAGTCGGTAAATCAGTTATTGAAGTTGTTCTTCTTGTCGAACCGGGGCAGCGATTTATTTTTCCGCTTGACCTGTCTATCGGTTTATAGCGCAGGGTGGGCTTGGTTACGGCCGTAATAAACAAAACCCTTTCTTTCAAGGAGAAGAACCATGAAAAACACGGTGAGCAAAACAGAGTGGGTCGCTATGTTCCGGGAAATCGGACTGGACGATGGCAAAATGGAACAATGGCATCGCTTGTTCGAGACACGTCATCCGAAAGCACATGCGGATTTTCTCAAATGGCTCGGGCTTTCATGCGGGGAAATCGAAAGAGTCCGTAAGAGTTGTCATTAGTATGAGGCCGGCGGCGACCGCGTTTGCGGTCGCCGCAATTTCCCGACTATGTAATGGAATTATCCGATGAAACACTACTCCATTTCACAATTGGCCCGAGCCTTCGGCTTGTCGCGAAGTACGCTTTTGTATTACGACCGCATCGGTTTATTGCCTGCCGGGCGAAGGACCGCCGCCGGCTACCGAATCTATTCAGAGCGGGATTATGAGCGGCTGGAGCGGATCTGTTTGCTGCGCGGGGCCGGGTTGGCTCTTGCCGACGTGTCCCAAATGCTTTCCGGTGAAACAGAGCCCTGCGCAGCCATGCTCGAAAAGCGTCTGCGTGAACTGAGAGAGGAAATTCTGAATCTTCGAAGTCAGCAACATCTCGTTACGGCGATGTTGAAAAACATGACAAAGAGGGAGCTTGGGGATGCCTTAGACAAAAAGATGTGGGTCGAAATGCTGCAATCCGCCGGAATGAACGAAACGGCCATGAAAAGGTGGCACGTTGAATTCGAACGCCGCGCACCGCAGGCACATTTTGATTTTTTGCTGTCACTTGGCATACCGGAAAATGAAGCAAGGCATATTCAGACATGGTCACGAAAAAAATTGAACAGCCTTTCATGACGATAACGGATGGAAGGATAAAAATCTCTCCACCCTCGTTTCATCAGCTGATCGAGTCGCCGGAAAGACAGGCAAAATGTAACTGTTTTTGCTTTGTGGTTTTGCGACATAAGTGAACAAACCAAACGAGTGTGAGGACTGTTTCGATGGTGTTTTGATTGCAATGGAACAATAGATTGGCAGGTCAAACCATGCTAACCGACAGATTTTTCATCTTCGATCTCGACGGCACCCTCAGTGATCCTGCTGTCGGCATCGAACGCTCCCTTAATCACGCCCTTCAAAGCCTTGGGTACCCTCCTGTTTCACATGAACGGATCGGCCGGTATATAGGGCCGCCCCTCGATAACATATTCGCCGACATCATCGGTACCGAAGATCCGGAGAGTATTGCCGCCCTGGTTGCCGGATATCGAGAATGCTACGCCGAACTCGGATACCTGGAAAACCGTCTTTACCCCGGAATTCCGAAAGCTCTCGGTCAATTGTCCGAAAGAGGCCTCCGCATGGGGATCTGTACCTCGAAACGCCGAGATTTTGCCGAACGGATCCTGGAGAATTTCGGCATCCGTCATTATTTCCGTTTTGTCAGCGGTGGGGACGTCGGCGTCCAAAAAGAGCAGCAATTGGCCGCGCTGCTTTTCTCTGGTGAGATACCGCATTTCGCTGCAATGTTCGGGGATCGGGATGTCGATGTACATGCCGCTAAGGCCAACGGATTGCTTTCGGTGGCTGTTCTCTGGGGATATGGTTCGAGAGAGGAACTCGCCGCCGCATGTCCCGATATGCTGTTGAACCGTCCTGCCGACTTGGTTCTGCATCTGCCTGACATGCTAGAATATACTCGTATAAAGAAGAGTCAAAACGTCTGAATAATAAGACGTAAAAGCTTTTTGATAAGGGAAGACGGAAAGGAGAATGGCTGTGGATGCACTCTATGAATGCAGGCGCTGTGGTGTCGTGTCCCGGTTCGGAGAAGATCTGTGCTCCCCCCGGAAACGACAAGGCAAAGAGGCTTACTGCGGAACGGCTCCAGAACGAGGCAACATGTGTGACGAGATGCGGGAGCGGTTGCCGTTCGTCTGCGGAATCTGCGGGCGGCCGGCCCGAGAGGGAGAATTGGTTTGTAAGCCCTGGATCACCGGCTAAAGGCGGTTTTTTGTGCAGCAAGCGAGTTTTGAAGTATACTATAGACAGTATAGCCGATGTGAAGGTTTGCCTGGAGGCAAACGGGTACCTCCTCACCTCGAAGGAAGGAGACGAGAAAATGAAATACATCAAAACTTTGCTGGGGATCCTCCTGATGGCTTTTGTGCTGGCGGGCTGTGCTACCACCGGTGGGACGATGCATGAAGGCGAAGCCGTAAAGTGCCCTGCCTGCGGGTATGAGTTCAACGTTCCTTCGGATGCCTGAGTTCGATACACATCGTTGAATATAATGAATATAATGAATGGGAAAAAGGCAGTTTATACTGCCTTTTTTTTGTTTTAAGCCGAGAACCTTATGGTTAAGGGACGACCAAACCGAATTCTATGGAATCCGGCGGGCAAGGTGAGGGTATACGGCTTCTGACTAATTGCCATGCTCTTTGCTGTTGCGTTATGCTGAATCGAAGGGCATGCGCGCGTCGGTGCGGATTGTCCCGCCGACTGTCGGCGGCCCGGGAAGGGACGCGATGCGATTTCGTTGGCGACCCGGCAAACGCAGGTTAGGCGGCTGGCTGCTGACCGCGATAGGTTTCATACTGTCTCCGCTTTCCTGGTGGAACGATCTGCTGGTCAATATCCCGCTGGCTTATCTTTTGGCCTGGCCCCTGGGACGGATCAGCGAAAAGCTCTTCATCCCGGCCCTGGTGATCGGTTACTGGATCACCAACGTTGCCGGTTTCATGCTCATGCATATTGGATTCAAACGGTCGTTAACCGTTAGCGGGCAAAAGGATTTTCGTAAAACCTTCTGGCGGAATTTCTGGATTGCCTGTCTGTACACGGGGTTGATCATATGGCTGGCGCACCAGGGCTGGATAAGTTTGCCCGATAAGGATAGTTTCCTGTGAAGATTGTATCCCGGAGCGCAAATAGAAAAAGGAGGATGATATGAAAGCAAGCGAAGTTGCCGAAGGAATATTTCGACTTTCCGCCAATATCGGTTCCGATATGCTTTTTGAGGGGATATGGCCCCTGCCGCACGGTGCCTCGATGAATTCCTACCTGGTAAAGGGCAGGGACGTGGCGATTATCGACGGCGTCTGCGATTGGGACGGAGTGCCCGAAACTCTCTACGCCCAGTTCGACCAATTGGGAGTGAAGGCTGAGAATATCCGCTATGTCGTCATCAATCACACCGAGCCGGACCACACCGGCTGGCTGCGGTCCTTTTCGTCCATGACTCGCGATTTCGAGGTGCTGATCACCGCCAAGGGTCTGGAACTGGCCAAAGCGTTTTACGATCTGGATGTGCCGTGCCGGGTGGTCAAGTCGGGCGACAGTGTCGATCTGGGCAATGGCAAAAAGCTGGTGTTCGAGGAAACCCCCAATGTTCACTGGCCCGATACCATGGTGACCTTTGAACCGTCCACCGGCACCCTTATGTGTTGCGATGCCTTCGGCACCTTTGGCGCCGTTGACCAGGCCCTCTACGACGATCAGCTCGACGAGACCCGTCTTGATTTTTTCGAACGTGAGGCACTGCGCTACTATGCCAATATCGTCGGGCGCTTTTCGATGGCTGTGGACAAGGCCATCGCCAAGGTCAGGGCTCTGGATGTCCGCATCGTCGCGCCCGGACATGGCCCTGTCTGGCGTCGAGACCCCGACCGCATCGTCAACCTTTACGAGCGTCTCGCTTCCTATGCCAAAGGCCCGGCCAGGCCCCTGGTGACGGTTCTGTGGGGCAGCATGTACGGCAATACCCAGAAGACCGTGACCCCGCTGCTGGAAGGGATCGCCGATGAAGGCGTGGAGACGGTCGCCTATCAGGTGCCGCAGAGCCATATCGGCGATATTCTGGCCTCGGCGTGGGAGTCGACCGGCATCGCCCTGGCCATGCCCACCTACGAGTTCCAGATGTTTCCGCCCATGGCCGCTATCCTCGACGAACTCGGCCGCAAACATGTCAAAGGCAAACTGGCGGTCCGCACGGGAAGCTTCGGTTGGTCCGGAGGTGCACAGCGGGAGCTGGACGAAATTGTCCAACGCCAGAAGATGAACTGGCGTTTTCTTGATCCCGTTGAGTTTCGCGGGGCTCCCGGAACGGATGATCTGAAACTCGTTCGTCAGCGGGGCCGGGAGCTGGCCAGACAGGTGAGAGAGACCGCCCTGGCCTAAAGCAAGGGGGTTGCCGGGTGCGGCATTTGGGGGTAGAATGGCCCCCTTTTTCCCGATTAAATGAGGTTTTGCATGGAAGATAAAATGGTGCTGGTGACCATGACGGGTCCGGACCGGGCCGGGATCATCGCCGCCGTGGCCGGTTGTATCGCCGAGTCAGGGGCGCGCATCTGCGATATAGAGCAGAGCGTGGCGCATACCATGGTTTCGCTGTCGGTGCTTATCGAACTGCCCGAGGGCATGCGCGATCAGAAACCGCTGCTCAAGGAGTTGCTGTTTCGCGCCAAGGAACTGGGCCTCGATCTCGATTTCGAGCCGGTCGATCCCCAATCGTATCAACTGCGTCAGTCCGGTTGCATGTATGTGTTGACCATGCTCGGCTCGGAAGTCAATGCCGAGGTGCTGACCCGGGTCGGCGCCACCCTGGCTGTCGCGCGGGTCAACATCCAGCGCATCAATAAGCTTACCCGTGGCCGGTTGCGCTGCGTTGAATTCGTCATCAGCGTTCCCGACGGCCTCGATATCAAGGAACTGACCCGTCAGTTGCTCAATGCCGGCGTCGGTCTCGGCATCGATATCGCCCTGCAGAAAGAGAACCTCTATCGCCGCGCCAAGCGTCTGGTGGTGCTCGATATGGATTCGACCCTGATCCAGGTCGAGGTTATCGACGAATTGGCGCGACTGGCCGGTATCGGGCAGCAGGTGGCGGATATTACCCACCGTGCCATGAACGGCGAACTCGATTTCCAGCAGGCCCTTTGCGAGCGGGTGGCTCTTCTCAAAGGGCTTTCCAGCGAAGCGCTGGAGGAAGTTTATCGCGCTTTGCCGTTCACCCCGGGAGCCAAGAATCTGGTGCGTGTTCTGCGGCAGCTCGGGTTCAAAACGGCGGTCATTTCCGGCGGGTTCAGCTTTTTTACCGACCGCCTCAAGGAAGAACTCGGCCTCGATTACGCCTATGCCAATGATCTGGTCATCGAAAACGGTAAGGTAAGCGGCGAGGTTCGCGGCACTATCGTCGACGGTCAGCGCAAGGCCGAACTGCTGGAGGAGATCGCTCGACGCGAAGGGATCGCCCTGAGCCAGATCATCGCTATCGGCGACGGTGCCAACGATCTGCCCATGATCGGCAGGGCCGGTCTCGGTATCGCCTTCAACGCCAAGGCTCGAGTGCGCGAGCAGGCTCAATATCGCATCAACCAGCCGAGTCTCGATTCCATCCTCTACCTGCTCGGTATCGCCGAGTGGGAAATGGCGGAGCTGGAAGAGTGAGGCTTCCCGCACCGCTGATTCCAGGGCGCCTGGTACGTCGCTACAAGCGTTTTCTCGCCGATGTGGAACTGGGCGACGGTTCGGTGGTAACGGCGCATACGCCCAATACCGGCAGCATGCGTCAGTGTGCCGTGCCGGGACATAGGGTATTGGTCTCGCGCAGTGACAATCCGCGGCGCAAGCTGGGTTACACCCTGGAACTGATCGAAGTCGGAGGCTTCTGGGTCGATACCCACACACATCGCACCAATCGGGTGGTGGAGGAAGCCCTGCGAGGCGATGCGATCTCCGAACTGATCGGCTGGCAGGTGACTCCGGAACATGCCTATGGTGAAAGCCGCATCGATTTTTTGCTGGAAAAGGACGATAGCAAGGCGCTGGTCGAAGTGAAAAACGTCACTCTTACCTGTCGTCCTGCCGTGGCATGCTTCCCCGATGCGGTGACATTGCGCGGGCAGAAGCATCTGCATGAATTGATGCGGGCCCGCAACGATGGGTATCGGGCGGTGATTTTTTTTCTGGTGCAACGCGGCGAAGCGAAGGCTTTCTGTCCCGCGGATGAAATCGACCCCGTCTACGGTCAACTGCTGCGTCAGGCCCAGGCCGAAGGGGTGGAGATTCTGGCCTATCGCAGCCGGGTCTCCGCAGAGGAAAATCGCGTGGACGTGAGGTTGCCGGTATTGCTCGATTGATCAGCCGTTGCACGTCTGCAGAAAAATTTTTAACCGCAGAGCTCGCAGAGAGCGCAGAGATCCCGTCAAACTCAAATCCGAAAAAAGGACTTTCTCCGCGTGCTCTGTGGTGAACGGTTTTTGGGTAAAGACGGCTTTACAAAACCAAGGCGACGCCCAAAATCGCCTCGGGCCTCAACACTTAAAAGGACCTCCGCCATGCGCGCGGTCGGCTTGATCACCGAATACAACCCGTTTCACAACGGCCACCTCCACCATTTGCGGGCCAGCCGCAAGGCTGCCGGTGCCGATGTCGCGGTGGCGGTCATGAGCGGACATTTTTTGCAGCGGGGCGAACCGGCCTTGCTCGATAAGTGGCTGCGTGCCGAAATGGCGCTGCGTTGCGGAGTCGATGTGGTCGTCGAGTTGCCGTTCGCTTTTGCCTGTGCCAGCGCACCCCATTTCGCACGGGGTGCAGTACAGTGTCTCGAAGCTCTTGGCGTCGAGACGCTCTGTTTCGGTAGCGAATCCGGCGATCTGGCGGAACTTCAACACTGCGCTTTGCTGCTGGACGAACACGAGGCGCAGATATGTGGAAAAACAGCCGCTCTGTTGCGCCAGGGGATGCATCATGCCGCCGCTCGCAGTCGGGTACTCGCCGAAGTATCCGGCGGCGATCCCTCGTTGCTGCCTCTGCACCAGCCCAACAATATCCTTGGCATCGAATATCTGCGTGCCCTGCAGAATACCGGCAGTGTCATACAGCCTTTTACCGTTACGCGTATCGGTGCGGGTTATCACGACGATGCGGTGGCCTCCGACAAGATCGCCAGCGCCAGCGGTATCCGCAAAAAACTCGCTGCAAACAAGGCGGTGGACGACCTGCTGCCGTCGCCTTCCGCCAATGTGCTGAGACGGTCCCTTGCCGAGCGATCGTTACCCGATGACGATCTGCTGCACCGTCTGTTGCTGGCGCAGATCTTTCGAGGACGCGATCATTTGCAGACCATCTACCAGGTCGAAAGCGGTCTCGATGCCCGTCTGAAGGATGCCGCCGCCGTCAGCGGCGGGTGGCGGCAGCTGGTCGATGCGGTGAAGGTGCGCCAGTTCACCCGCACCCGCATTCAGCGCACCCTGATGTATATCCTCAACGACGCCTGTGCCGGTTTGATGGATGACCTGTTGGGCGCCGGTCCTTTGTATCTGCGATTGCTCGGCAGCAGTCCCCGCGGCCGAGCGTTTCTCGGTGCCGCTCGCAATCGCCGCAAACTGCCCCTGATCACCAATCTGTCACGCGTTTATGCGCAGCTCAAACGTACCTATCAGGCAGGTTCCGAAACTTTCCGCCTGGCTTGTGCACTGCTCGACCTCGATCTGCGTGCCACCCGCAATTACACCCTCCTGCTTCCGACCTGGTCCGGTCGCAGCCGCGACCGCGATTTTTACGAAGATCCGCGGCACATAGAGCCGGAAATCTGAAAGGCAGGATAAAGACCAAAGGCCCCACTTGCCACCAGTCACCAGTCACCAGTCACTAATCACCGCCTTTAACTTCCAGTTCATAGCTCAAAACCATCCCCTTGCTATACTTGGGTTAGAATCTGATCCCGCGACAAGGTGAGCGAATGGGGGCAGACATGATCATCCTGGCCTATGACGGATCGTTGAACGGCGATTGGGTATCGCGCTATGCCATGCGTTTCGCGGCTCATACAGGCAGTGCTCTGTCGGTGCTGCATGTGCGAGATAACGATGTGGGGGATGCTCAGCTGCATGTCAAGCTGCAGCGCCTCGAGCGTGAATCGCAGGCTCTTGGGGTCGAGTGTTTTACGGAGGTTCTGCCCGAGGAAAAAAGCGTCTACTTCACCCTCCTGAGACAGATCCCTGAAGGTACGGAAAATATCGTGGTATGTGGTACCCGCGTGCGTTCCCGCCAGCGGCGCTTCCTGACGGGGACCATATCGGAAAAGCTGCTGCGCACCGGGCATTTTCCGGTGCTGGCTTTGCGGGTGGTGCAGCCCGGGCTGCTCGGCACGCCGCGCGACCTGTTACTGCCCCTGGCCGGTCATCCTCGCGGTTTCGAGTCGGTCTGGCCGTTTTTCCGTCTGTTGCTGCCGGAGGTCGACAGACTGTTTCTGTTGCGTTGTCTGCAGGTCGGACCTTTGCGTTTGCCGCATCTATCCATGTTGCGTCGGGAGGCCATGCGGCAGGCAGGGGAACGTTATTTATCCGGGATTGCCGATGAGATTCAGCACCGGCGTGGCGGTCGCTCGTTTCATCTCGACTGGCGGATAGCTATCTGCGATGACTGGGTGCGTGAAGTATTGATTCATGCCAGCCGCCTCAAAGTTCGCATGTTGCTGCTCGGAGCGACGGAGCGACCGATGGGACATCGTTTACTGCACGGCAATACCCTGGAACGGGTGCTGGCCGGTACTCCTTGCGATGTAGGGATATATCGAAGCCTATGAGCGACACGCGGCAAATCCAGCAGCTCATCCCCGATGAGGTCTTCGGTTTTTTGGGCAGTCGGCGCGAGGGGTTAACTCCGGGCGAGGTGGAAGAACGCGTGCGCGAGGTCGGGCGCAACACGGTCGAAGTTCGTGATCGCTGGAAATGGCCGCGGACTCTGGCGCGGCAGTTCAGCAATTTTTTCACCATCCTGCTGTTCGTCTCCGCCGCGATCTGTTTCGCGGCCGACCGTATTCAGCCGGGCGAAAGCATGAACGTGCTGGGTTGGGCGCTGGCGGGGGTGGCGCTGCTCAACGCTCTGTTCAGCTTTATTCAGGAATATCGGGCCGAGCGGGCCATGCAGGCGCTGCAGCAGTTTCTTCCTCAACGGGTGCAGGTGGTGCGCGATGGCACGGTCTGCGTCATCCTCGCGGAGGATCTGGTCCCGGGCGATGTGTTGGTGATAGCGGAGGGGGACCGTATTCCCGCGGATGCCCGACTGGTGGAATGTGAGGAACTGGTGGCCAACAATGCGCCTCTGACCGGCGAGGCCAAGCCGGTGAACCTTGTAGCGGATGCCGTAAAGAGTCGGCTTATCGACAGCCGCAATATCGTATTCGCCGGCTGCGCGGTACTCAAGGGACAGGGGGTGGGGGTGGTATTCGCCACCGGCATACGCACCGAGTTCGGCAAGTTGGCCCATCTGTCCCAGGTCATCCGTCGCAGCCCGTCCTCCCTCGAGCGTGAAACGGCGCATATGGTCCGGGTTCTCACCATCATCGCCGCGGCCATGGGTCTGGCCTTTTTTGCCTACGGTGTTTTAAGCGGCCGATCCTTATGGGTCAATCTGGTGTTCATGATGGGGATTATCGTGGCCAACGTGCCGGAAGGTCTGTTGCCGACCTTTACCCTGTCTCTGGCCATGGGCAGCCTGCGCATGGCACGAAAAAACGTTCTCGTCAAGGGGCTTAACGCGGTGGAGGCCATGGGCGCGGTGCATGTCATCTGCACCGACAAGACCGGGACCCTGACCTGCAACCAACTGCGTATTACCCATCTTTCCCCGATGGACACGCGGGATACGCCGGGGGATTCGGAATCCCAACGCAAATTGCTGGAACTGGCTCTCGGTGCGTCTTTCGTGCGTCGCACCGAGGACGGTTTCAGCGGCGACCCGCTCGATGTGGCGGTCGCTCATGCCTGTCGGGAAAGAAAGGTCGATGTCGCCGAGGTACGCGAGGACATCCTCAAAGGTTTTGCCTTTGATGTGGACAAGCGTCGATCAGGTGGCATTTTTTCCCGGCAGGGGCGGCGGATATTTGCGGTCAAGGGTGCCTGGGAAGCCTTGCGGCCGCTGCTGTCGGCAGTGGAGGGAGACAACGGCCGGACGGTGTCGGCCGACGCGGAGGTGCTGGATGCGGCCGAAGCGCACATGCGGCATCTGGCCGCGGCAGGATTGCGAGTGATCGCCGTGGCCTGGCGAAAGCTGGACGAAAACGACGATGTGACAAACCTCACTCGGGAGCGGCTGGAGCAGGGGCTGACTCTCAGTGGATTTCTCGGCATAGAAGATCCGGTGCGTTCCGAGGTTCCGGAGGCGGTGGATACCTGTCATGCAGCCGGTATCGATGTGCTTATGATCACTGGCGACCACCCCGATACCGCCCTGGCGGTAGCGCGTAAAAGCCACATTGTTTCCGAAGGGAGTGATGCGGCGCGGATTCTGACCGGCGATATTCTGGATCAATTGACGGAGCAGGAGCTGATCGCCAAGCTGATGGGCGGTGTTTGTATCTTCGCCCGCACCACCCCGGAGCAGAAAATGAAGATCGTTGCCGCACTGCAGTCCATGGACAAATTGGTGGCCATGACCGGGGACGGCGTCAACGATGCGCCAGCCCTCAAGGCTGCCGACGTCGGTATCGCCATGGGCCGCAGCGGTACCGATGTGGCGCGAGCTTCGGCACAGATCATCCTGCTGGACGACAATTTCGCCTCCATCGTCGCCGGCGTGGCGGAGGGGCGCACGGTTTTCGCCAACATCAGGAAATTCACCAATTATGTTTTGGTCAGCAACGGACCGGAGATTCTGCCCTACCTGATCTACATCCTGTTGCCGGTTCCTCTGGCGCTGACCGTGATTCAGATTCTTTCCATCGACCTGGGTACCGACATCATTCCGTCCATGGCCCTGGGACAGGAACCGCCCGATCCGGAAGACATGCATCGGCCGCCACGTCTTCGGGAACAGGGTTTGTTGACTCCGGGCCTTATTTGTCACAGTTACCTGTTTTTAGGACTGCTCGAGGCGTTGTGGTCCTTGAGTTTGTTCTTTTTGGTGCTGGTGCAGGGAGGCTGGCACTACGGGCAGGATATTGGAGCGTCCGATCCGCTCTATCGCTCGGCGACGGGCATCGCTCTCGCCACCATTTTGCTCATGCAGATCGGGAATCTGATCGGCAGGCGATATGTACGGAGGTCCGGACTTGATCGAGGGCTGCTTGGCAACCATCTGCTGTTGGCCGGGATCGTCATCCAGATAATTTTCAGCTGGGCTCTGCTGTACGCACCACCTCTGCAGACGGTGCTCGGCACCGCTGCGGTATCCTGGCGGATTTATGCCCTGGCCTGGTTGGGGATACCGTTGATTTTCGGGCTCGATTATCTGCGTAAGCGGTTGATGTTGTCAGGAAAAGAGCGGTAACCGGAGGGAGAGGCCTCCCTCCGCCGAAGCGGGGGAGGCGCGTAAGGGGTCATTCGAGAATCAGATTGGGCAGTTCATCCTTGTCGTCTTCGCGGACCGGGAAATGGCCGGCCAGCAGTTCGCCGCATTTTTGAACGGCCAGGCATAAGGCGTCGCAGGCCTGTCCCTGCCGGATACCGGCGGTAAGTTCGGCTACGATGTGATCCCATGTATGGGGAGGCACCACGGCATTGATGCCACGATCGGCCAGTATCTGCACGCGATGTTCGAACAGGCAGATGAGAATCAGGATACCTGTATTGTCGCGGGTATGGTGCAATTGCCGTTCGACGAAGGAAACCATGGCTTTTTCGGCGACTTCTTCAGCCATCTCCCGATCGCTGATGAGCGATCGTTTGAGGGGCGGGCAGAAGCGAATCAGCCATTTACAGGGCAGGTACAGCAGCAGAAACGCGGCCAAAAATACCCAAAGTGATTCGCCGAAAAAACCCCAGCTCAGGGTGGTGGCCGCGGCCAGCGCGAAAAAACCGCCGCCGATGATTTCGGCGCGGGGATAATCGTAGGCGCAACGGGTCAGCATCGGTACGATTTCTCCGCTGGTGCATTTTTCCGCGTTTTTCACGGTACGTTTGATGCGCTGCTGTTCTTCCGTCGAGAAAAAATTGCCGGTTGAATTTTTCATCTCCAGACCTCCTACCAACTGCCCGAGGAACCGCCGCCGCCGAAACCGCCGCCTCCCCCGGAGAATCCGCCGCCGCCGAAACCGCCTCCACCGGAGAACCCGCCACCGCCGCCAAAGCCTCCGCCTCCAAACCAGATGCCGGTGCGTCGGTGAGAGCGTCGGCGGGGGGCGACCAGCAGCAGCCAGGGCCCCAGGAACAGCAACAGAGTCAAGAATCCGCTGGAGCGACGTTTCTTGGGCGAGGTGCCTTTGTACGCGCCTCGCACAGCCTGGGCCATGGCGTTCATGCCTGCCGTCACGCCGCCGTCGAAATCGCCCTGGCGGAAGCGTGGCGTGATTTCGTGGTCGATGATGCGTCCGCTGAGCAGGTCCGTAAGGCGATCTTCCAGACCGTATCCGACCTCGATGCGAACTTTTCGATCGTCGCGGGCGACAAGCAGCAGAGCGCCGTTGTCCTTGCCGCGCTGGCCGACGCCCCAGCTTTCGGCAACTTTGAGGCTGTATTCCTCCAGCGCTTCGCCTTCCAGCGACGGAACGGTGAGCACCACCAGTTGGGTGGAATCACTGTTTTCGAATTCGCGCAGACCTCGCTCCAGTTGTTGCTCTGTGGCAGTCGACAGCATGTCGGCCGTATCGTTGACGTAACCTGTGGCCGGCGGAACTTCCAGCGCATGGAGCGGCAGGGCGCTAAGTGCCGCGAGAACCGTAATGGCGATAAACAGACGTCGCATATCAGAAACTCACCTCGGGAGCCTGGGCGGCTCCGGCATCCGCCTGGAACGGGGTTTTGCGTTCCAACTGCAGCAGATATTTGTTCGTCAGATTGTTGGGAAAGGTGCGGATGGAACTGTTGAAGACCTGCACTGCCCGGTTATATCGCTGTCGGGCGACATTGATGCGGTTTTCGGTTCCTTCGAGTTGATGTTGCAGGTCCATGAAGTTCTGATTGGCCTTGAGATCCGGGTAGCGTTCCGCTACCACCAGCAATCGCGACAAGGCGCCTGACATCCGTGCCTGCGCCTGTTGGAAACCGGCCAGAGCCTGAGGATCGTTGAGCTGCGCGGCGCCAAGTTTAACCTGGCCCACGCGGGCCCGTGCATCGGTGACGGCCTGAAGGGTCTCCCGCTCGTGGGCCGCATAGGCCTTGACCGTAGCTACCAGATTGGGGATGAGGTCGGCCCGTCGTTGATAGGTGGCTTCGACGTCCGCCCATGCGGCGATGACCGCCTCTTCGTTCTTCTGAATCTGATTGTAGCCGCACCCGGACAGATTGAGGACCAGGGTCATCGAAACCAGAAAGTAAATCAAGTACTTCATGATGCGTTCTCCTGTAAAATGAAAAAATATTTTTGAATTCTCGTCAATCCTTGATGCTTTCGCAAAAAACATCAAATGGGATGGCTAAGCAAAAAGCGTCAAATGCAAAGCGCGCGATTGTCGAGCCATAAGGCGTACTTATGTACGTCGAAGCAGCGAGGCAATCGCGGCAACGCAGCAGTTGGCGAGTTTTTGCAACGCCATCAATTCTTAACGGCTTCATGGTAAATAAGGTCTGCGGTTTTGTAAAGAAATAGTGTCTGCTGCCGGAGTGTCTTTTCCATGTCTCATGCGCGGTAAATCGAAAAACGTGTCGCATGTCTTTCATTCGTGTGCCGGATATGCGGGCATACAGGGATTCTGAAGCCATGGCATCAATAACCTACCACAAGGTTGGCGATAGGGGAGCCCCCATGGCGGAGTTGCAGTGATGGGCACCTTTGGCATATTGATATTGCAATACAACATGGCGCTTTCCGGGATGTTAAACTTTGAGAAAAATTGACATGGCGGCATTTGTTTTTAAGCTGAAGCATAGGAGGTATGCTTATGAAAAAACACCTGATTCTGGTCGGCGGCGGCCATGCTCACATGACCGTCATGCAACGTCTCGACGACTTTGTCCGCCGGGGGCATGACGTCAGTTTGGTCAGCCCCGGGCCATATCACTATTATTCGGGTATGGGGCCGGGAATGTTGGGCGGAACGTATGGTCCTCGGCAGGTCCGGTTTCATGTGCGCCGCATGGTCGAGGATCGCGGCGGGGAATTCATCGAGGGCGAAGTGGTGCAAATCGATGCCGAAAAGCGCAAGCTGCGGCTCGATACCGGTCAGCAGGTGTCTTACAATGTGGCCTCTTTCAATACCGGCAGCGGCGTTCCGTTGGAGTGGATCGGTGCCGTCGGCGGTGATGTCCTTCCGGTCAAGCCGATACACAATCTGCTGGCTGTGCGCCGAGAAATGAAACAGCGATTGCCCCGCCAGGGCATGAAATTGCTGGTGGTCGGCGGCGGTGCGGCCGGTGTCGAAATCGCCGGCAATCTGTGGCGTCGGGCCGAACAGTTGGGAGGCAGGGTCGAAATAACCCTGATAGCCGGAACGCGTTTGCTGGGGCGCTTTTCACCAAAAGTTCGTAACCTGGCAAGGGAATCCCTGACGAAAAGAGGCATCCTGATCCGCGAAGGGGTGCATGTGCGCTCTGCCGGAGAAGGGCGTGCCGTTTTGGATGATGGAAACGAGCTGCCCTATGACCTGGCGCTTAGTGCCACCGGCGTTCAACCCTCCGGAATTTTTCGGGCTTCGCAGATACCGGTCGGTCCCGATGGCGGCATGCTGGTGAATGCATACCTCCAGTCGGTAGCCTATCCCGAACTGTTTGGCGGAGGCGATTGCATAAGCTTTCAGGAACAGCCGCTGGATAAAGTCGGCGTTTATGCGGTGCGGGAAAATCCGATTCTCTATCGCAATTTGATGGCGGCTTTGGAAGACCAGCCTCAGACACGATTTTCGCCTCAAAAAAAGTACATGTTGATTTTGAATATGGGCGACGGACGCGGCATTCTGGCCAAAGGGGCCGTGGCATTGCAGGGACGATGGGCGTTCCGGTTCAAAGACTGGATCGACCGGCGTTTCATGAAACGCTTTCAGGTTTCGGGGGAATTGGATAGCAGCGAACCGGTCATAACCGACGCATGAACACAGGAGGACAGATATGAGTATTCTAGACTACTTCAAACCGGTTTCCACCTGGTCGGTACAGCAGGTGCGGGAGTTTTTGCAAAGCCATTCGGCCGAAGAATACAACCTGGTCGATGTGCGACAACCTGCTGAATACCAGTCGGGCCATTTGCCAGGCGCCCTATTGATGCCGGTTCGCCACATCGAGGATCGCCAAAGAGAGCTTGATCCGCAGAAGCCGACCATTACCTACTGTGCAGCAGGGGTTCGCAGCCGGGCGGCGGCGGCAACGCTTATGAATGCCGGGTTCAAGGAAGTCCACAGCATGTCCGGCGGTATCAACGCCTGGGAGGGGCTGGTGGCGGTCGACGAGCCGGAATTGGGTGCGTCCTGGTTTGATCCCGGGCATACCGCCGAGGAACATATTGCCCTGGCCTGGCTGCTGGAGGACGGTACACGGCAGTTTTACGCCGCCCAGGCTCAAGCCCATCAACCGGGGGACGCGGGAGATTTCTTCCGTCGTATGGCCGCTGTGGAGGAACAGCATAAACAGAATCTTATGGACCTTTTTTCCGGTATTCGGGGCAGTGATAGTGAATTGCCCCAGGCCGTGCTCGAGGAGCGCGGAGACCGGGCCGTGCTGGAAGGCGGCGTGGCCCTGGAAGATGCCCTGGCATACGTGAAGGGAAAACCCGTCCAGGAAGTATTGGAGTTGGCCATAAGTTTCGAATCCAATGCATTGGATCGATACATGCTGCTGTACAAGCATCTGTCCGATGCGAAAAGCAAGTCCGTTTTTTTGCGCCTGGCGGATCAGGAACGGCATCACCTGCGCAAACTCAGCGATCGACTCGACCGGCTGCTTGCCGCCAGTTGAGGGAATTATGATACTGGGTAACGGATGGGCGGCAGTCCTTTCTCCGAGATTACTACTTGAGCCATGCTCTGAAACGGAAACAGTAGTTGTGTGGCCTCTGCTCTTGTCTTTAACCAGGCGCTCGATCATTTGATGAAAGATGGGTTTTTTATGATTCTCTCATGCAGAAGAAAGTAGGGATGGACGACCCTATTGGAAGTAACTTAATGTAGTTTTCTAACCCAGGCGTTATTCGATCATGGTCCTTGGATCGTTGGCGCAAACGTATTAAATCAAAAGGTTCATTTTTTCCTTTTAAATTTTTCGTTATAGCGATATTAATATGCAGGCGAGTGCCTTGCATAAGGCACGTACCGGCTGCCAACGTCGGTGAGCGCTTGGCAAATATCATTCAAGGGGGGGGCTGTGTAATCCACAGGCCTTTGTTTCGATGCAGGTCCTGCATCGCGCAAGACAGTAATCTTTTTATTCAGGATGCAAGGAGGGTTTAAACGTGAAACAGATGTGTATTGCCCTGGCGACCCTGGTCGCCCTGGCGATGGCCGTACCTGCCATGGCCATCAACGTCGAATGGCATGGCGATCTCAACAACCGCTTCTCCTTCAGCACCCAGGCCGACACCTCGGTGCGTACCAGCAAGGACAGCGAGAAATATCTCGGCAGTAACGGGAGGCTTTTTTCAAATGGTAAAATTACCCTTCCCGATACCAAGAAATCAAAGAACGACAGCGATTTTTTCGGTGAAATCAAGTACCGCATGCACATGGTCGTTTCCGACGATGACAACAAGGTCAAGGGCGTGGTCGGTTTTGAATTCGGATCTGCCAAGTTCGGCGAAAAGGATGCTGCAGACTTCGGCGGTGACGATAACATATTCGAACTGCGCTGGGCCTATACCGATATCGAGGTGCCTTTCGATCCCGCGTCCCGTCTGACCGTCGGTCTGCAGCCCGTCGGCTATAACGCTCTGTTGTGGTCCGACAACGCCGGCGGCGTCAAATGGACCCGCAAGGAAGGCAAATGGGCCTATTCCCTTGGCTGGTTTCGTAATGACTGGAATGGTGGAAAAGATGCCGGTGGAGACAAAAAAAGTGCCTATGATGACGCATATGCTGCCGATTTGACCTATATCTTTGACAATGGCAACAGCCTGAACGCCTTTGTTGTATATATGGATCAGGGAGAGGAGACCATTGGCCTTACCTTCGCAGATGATACCTTTGTGGCCACCGATGAAGTTCAGGACGAAGAGATCTGGCTCGGCCTTTCCGGTAAGGGTGCATGGAACGATCTGTCCGGCATGTTTACCGGCATCTACCTGACCGGTGAAGTGTCGGAGGGCGACTATTCTCAGGATCGCAGTGCCTTCCTGTTCCATGGTCAGATCGATTACACGGTTGGTAAAAATACCTTTACCCTCGGTGGTCTCTACGCTTCCGGGGACGACGATCCCTATGATGACGATACCGAAAACTTCGATGTCATCGATATCTCGACCTCACTCTTCGGTTCGGTTATTATCTTCGACAATTACTGCGATGATAACTCCTTGAGCCAGGCACCCTATCTGTTCGACCAGGGCTATAAGATGATTTACGCCGGCGTTGCCCGCAAGCTGAATGCCAAAACCAAGGTCTGGGCCAAGTACTTCTGGCACAATACCGCCGAAGACACCTGGCTCGGCGATGACGAACTCGGTCACGAGTTCGTACTGGGCGCCAGCTACACCATCATGAAAGGTCTGACTGCCGACATCAACGCCGGCTACCTGGTGGCCGGCGATGCCTGGGAAGCTATCGGAACCGACGGTGACGGTGACGACGTCTTCCGTACCGACGCTCGTATCCGATTCAAATTCTAAGTTTCTCTTTCATTATTGCTGCGACAAATCGGGCCGGATTATTCCGGCCCGATTTTTTTATGCGTTGGAATGTTCACCCGGGTCGGATGGAAAGTCGTTGTCTGAGACAAGGAGAATATGGTCTTGTTTTGAACGGAGACAATTTTAAGACGAGAACTCCGTGTTGAGACGATGGTTATTCATTTCCCTGCCGCAACTGTATCCCGTGACCGCCATGGCGGCTGTCTTATCAACCTTTCTTTAAGCTCCTTCTGGCAAGCTTCACACTGTTTGCCCTCGTGTTTTGCCACTTTTCCTTTTCGATGATTTTAAAGGAGCTGTTTTTCGCAAGAACGCTTGATACGTTCGTAACAAAGTGGGGCCAATGGGTGAGTGGAATGGCAGCGCGTGATAAATGGAGAACGACTTCTTTTAAGTCCCAAGATGTAGAAAGGCCCACCCCGATTGTCGGGCTGGGCCTTTCTTGTTGTTAAACCAGGATTTTTATTTAGCGGCTTCTCTGCAGGTATTTGTAAAAATCGCTGTCGGTGGTCAGCACGAGTCTGCCGTTTTTCCCGACCGCCTTGCGATAGGACTCCAGGCTTCGAACGAAGGCGTAGAAACCCCTGTCCCTACCGTATGCGGCAGCGTAGATGGCCGCCGCTTCGGCATCAGCCTGTCCGCGGATCTCCTCGGCCTGACGGTAGGCTTCGGAAGTAATGCTTTTCAGTTCCTTTTCCATCTGGCCGAGAATGTCGGCTTTTTCGCCTTCGCCCTCGCTGCGGAACTGAGCGGCAACTTTTTTCCGCTCGGAGATCATGCGTTCATAAACCCGTTTGCGCACCTGCTCCACATAATTGATGCGCTTGATCTGGACGTCGATGAGTTCGATACCGTATTCCGGCGTGCTGGCGCGAGCCTTTTCCAGGATATTGTTCAGGATCTCTTCCCGTCCGACCAATTTTTCGGGGGAGACCGGCACTCCTTCGAGTTCGATCTTTTCTGGTTGTCCGCCGGGTGCCTGGTAGTCCTTGCCCCGTACCAACTCCACCAGCAGGTGTCCGGATACCGCATCGCGCACTACCGAGTCGATAATATCGTCCAGGCGGCTATGGGCGCCACGCTCCGTGGCAACGGTTTTGAAAAACAGCAGCGGGTCGGCGATACGCCAGCGGGCCGTGGTGTCGAGAAAGATGTAACGCTTGTCCTTGGTCGGTATCTGGTTAGGGTCGCCGTCCCATTTGAGAATACGTTTTTCGAAGCGATGCACTTCTTGTATCAGGGGTATTTTAAGATGAAGTCCGGGACCCAGCACGTCGGAGACGGGTTTTCCGAACTGGGTGACCAGGGCCTGTTCTCCCTCTTTGACCACGAACAACGGCGCCTGCAAAAACGCCAAAATCAACAATATGGCAATCCCAAGGATCATGGGTTTTTTCATTGCCGGCCTCCTTTCTTTTCGGTGCGCAGCGGCAGCAGCGGCAGGGCTCCGGCTCCCTCCCGGTCCATGATATAGATTTCCTCGAGCTTGGGCAGCACCTTTTCAAGGGTTTCCAGATAAAGCCGCTGACGGGTGACATCCGGTGCTTTGCGGTATTCGCCGAGCAGGGCGAGAAAACGACTCGTTTCACCCTTTGCCTTGTTGATGCGTTCGACGGCGTAGCCTTCCGCTTCCTGGATGGTGCGGCGGGCCACGCCCCGGGCCTTGGGCACTTCGCGATTGTACTGCTCGCGGGCCTGGAAGATCAGGCTTTCTTTCTGCTGTTCGGCTTCATTGACTTCGTTGAAAGCCGCTTTGACCGGGTCGGGCGGGTTGACGTCCTGGAACTTGACCGTGACGATGCGTACCCCGATATCATAGCTGTTGAGGATTTCCTGCAAATCGCTCTGGATTCTGTCCGCCAGTATCGCCCGTTCGGTGGTCAGCACTTCGGTGACGTTGGAATTGCCCACTACCTTGCGCACCACGGCTTCAGCGAGGTCGCGAATGGTCGATTCGGGATCATGGATGCGAAACAGGAATTTGAAGGGATCGGAAATCTGGTACTGTACGATCCATTCGACGTCGCTGACGTTGAGGTCTCCGGTCAGGGTCAGGGATTCATCTTCCAGGTTTCTTTTGCTGTAGGTGGAGCGGACTCCGGCTTGGAGGGTACGAAAACCGAACTCCTCTTTAAGGACGCGGCCGGTCTTGGCTTTGTAGACGTGGTCGATGCCGAAGGGGATCTTAAGATGCAGACCGGGCTCTGCAAATCCGCTGAACCGTCCAAAGCGTAACAGGACGCCGGTTTCTTCCGTTTCGACTTTGTAGAAGCTGCTTGCGAGTCCGATCACCAGTAACAGAATGATAGCCGCCGAAAACACAAGTCGCGGCAGGGATCGGGATTGTCTTAGGCGGTTGACCAGTTGTTGCAGGTCATCGCCCGAAAACTGAGATGGCATGGTTCCTCCTGAGTGAACGCGGTGTTATAGATTTTTGTTCATGAAGAAGCGGACCAGATCAGGATTATAGCAGACTTTTCCCGTTGTCGAAATAAAACGGTCACGGTCCGACATGGCTCGCACTTGGAAGAGATGGGGCAATTATGATAGGATTTTTTAAAAGCACTGTGCCGGGGGAGAGAAAGTGAGCCAGGAAAAAACGTCAGCGCATACTCGTATTGAAGAACAGAGAGCGACGCGTACCGCACCGCCATCGCTATTCAAGGTGTTGATGCACAACGATGATTATACGACCATGGAATTCGTCGTGGAGGTCCTTGAAGGGGTGTTCCACAAAGCCGCCACGGAGGCCCATCGGATTATGCTGACCATTCACCATGAGGGAACGGGCGTATGCGGTACCTTTCCCCATGACATTGCTGAAACCAAGGTTGCACGGGTTCACCGGATGGCTCGTCAGGCCGGATTTCCGCTGCGTTGCAGCCTGGAAGAAGCATGAAGGGAGCAACCCTATGTTCGCACAGGAAGTACAGATAACCTTCTCGCTGGCTGTTCGTGAAGCACAACGGCGCCGTCACGAATATCTGACTACGGAACACATCCTCTATGCCATGCTGCTGGAGGAACACGGCAAGGATTTGATAGCGGCCTGTGGAGGAGATATCGAAGCCCTTAAGGGGCAGTTGGAAAAATATTTCAGCGAGCATCTTGAAAGCATTGTTGAAGATCCGGATGCGGTTCCCGAGCAGACCATCGGTTTGCAGCGGGTGCTGCAGCGAGCCGTATTGCATCTGCATTCCGCCGGAAAAAAGGAAATCACCATCGGTGACCTGCTTGCTGCCATGTTTGCGGAAAAAAACGCTTATGCCGTACACTTTCTTGAGGAACAGGGGGTTTCCCGACTCGATGTTCTGAATTTTATTTCCCATGGCGTTACCAGGGTGTCTCGCCCAAACGGGGCTTCCCAGGCTCAGACTTCTGCCCAGCCTGGAGGCGGCAGCCAGCAGAAGACCAACGAGGGGGGGGGGAATCGAATCAGGATCCGCTGGCGCTGTTTACCGTCGATCTCGTGGGCAAAGCCCGTCAGGGACGTATCGATCCCCTTATCGGACGCGATGCAGAGCTTGAGCGCACGGTACAGGTGCTGTGTCGGAGGCGTAAAAACAATCCCATTTTTGTCGGTGAAGCGGGCGTCGGCAAGACCGCCATGGCCGAAGGGCTGGCACTGATGATCAGTGAGGAGCGGGTGCCCGACATTCTCAGCAATTGTCAGATTTTCGCTCTCGACATGGGAGCGTTGCTGGCCGGCACCAAGTTCCGCGGTGATTTCGAAGAGCGTCTGAAGTCTGTGGTCAAGGCTCTGGAACAACACCCCGACGCCATTTTGTTCATCGACGAAATCCATACGGTGGTCGGTGCCGGGGCGACCAGCGGCGGTTCGCTCGATGCCTCGAACATTCTCAAGCCGGTATT
This sequence comes from Desulfuromonadales bacterium, assembly GCA_030154185.1. Classification (GTDB taxonomy): domain Bacteria; phylum Desulfobacterota; class Desulfuromonadia; order Desulfuromonadales; family Syntrophotaleaceae; genus Syntrophotalea. The sequence goes on along the minus strand of JASKKK010000009.1, from coordinate 9,689 downwards.
GGCCGGCGGGGATTTTCGTTGCATCGGCTCGACAACCTACGAGGAGTATAAAAATCTTTTCGAGAAAGATCGGGCGCTGTCGCGACGATTCCAGAAAATCGATATCGTTGAACCGAGCATCGAGGAGACCGTCGATATCCTTAAGGGACTCAAGGACCGCTACGAGGAACACCATGGCGTGACTTACACCGAAGAGGCCCTGGTCGCGGCGGCCGAGTTGTCGGCCAGACATATCAATTTTCGACACCTTCCGGACAAGGCCATCGATGTTATCGACGAGGCGGGGGCAGCCATGCGTCTGGCGGGAGTCCGGGTGGTGAATCTGGATGACGTCGAACGGGTGGTGGCCGGCATTGCACGCATTCCGGAACGCAGCGTTTCGACTTCCGACCGCCGACGGCTCAAAACGTTGGCCCGGGACCTCAAACGGCAGGTCTTCGGGCAAGAGGAGGCGGTTGAGGCTCTTTCCCGCGCGGTGCTGAGAGCCCGGGCGGGATTGGGACATCCGGACAAGCCGACCGGCTCGTTTCTTTTCACCGGTCCGACCGGTGTCGGCAAGACCGAAGCGGCCCGCCAACTGGCCTTGCAATTGGGAGTGGAATTCATTCGTTTCGACATGAGCGAATACATGGAAAAGCATTCCGTATCGCGCCTGATCGGAGCTCCTCCCGGCTATGTCGGGTTTGATCAGGGCGGGTTGCTGACCGATGCGGTGATCAAACAGCCTTATGCGGTACTGCTTCTCGACGAAATCGAAAAGGCACATCCCGACCTGTTCAGCGTTTTGCTGCAGGTTATGGATCATGGCAGCCTGACCGATAATAACGGCAAGAAGGCCGATTTCCGCAACGTGGTGTTGATTATGACCAGTAATGCCGGAGCCCGGGAAATGAGTGCCAATCCCATCGGTTTCGGCAAGGAAGAAGTCGGCAGCCCGCGACAGGCGGTGGAACGGACTTTTTCGCCGGAATTTCGCAACCGTCTCGACGCCATCATTCCTTTCCACGGACTTGGCAAAGAGACCATGCTCAAGATTGTGGACAAGTTTATCGGTCAGTTGCGAGAGCGCCTGTCCGATCGTCAGGTCAAGCTGGTTATCTCAAACGCGGCTCGAGCCGACCTGGCACGGCGTGGTTACGATCCGCGATTTGGTGCGCGTCCCCTTTCACGTCTGATTCAGACCGAAATCAGTGACGCTATCGCCCAGGAAATTCTGTTCGGGGCGTTGCGTTCGGGTGGTGAGGTGCGGATCGGCTGCCGTTCCGGCAAGCTGACTTTCCGGTTCTCTGAAGACTAGCATGCCCGTTTATCAACTTGTCGATGATTTGATTTTCCCTCCGCCGGACCATGCCGAGTCCGGCGGAATTCTCGCAGTCGGGGGGGACCTTTCCCCCCGTCGGATTCTTCTCGCCTATTCCATGGGGATCTTTCCCTGGTACAGCAATGGGGAACCGATTCTATGGTGGTCTCCCGATCCACGCTGTATTCTCAAGCTTTCCGAATTTCAAATCAATCGCAGCCTGGCCAAGGAACTGCGTCGCCGACGATTTCACATTACCTTCGATCAGGCTTTTCCCGACGTTATACGGGCATGCGCCGAAACTCCTCGTAAGGAGTCCGGGACATGGCTTACGCAGGACATGCTCAAGGCTTATAACCTTTTACATACTCTCGGATACGGTCATTCCGTTGAGGCCTGGTACGAGGGGTGTCTGGTCGGTGGCCTCTACGGAGTCTGTCTTGGGGGATGCTTTTTCGGCGAATCAATGTTTCACCGTATGTCGAACGCTTCCAAGGTGGCTTTTGCCACGCTCGTGCACCGTTTAAGTCTGCTCGGTTACAGCCTGATCGATTGTCAACAACCCTCCCAGCATGTTCTTTCGTTGGGGGCGAAGGAGATCCCCCGAGCCGATTTCCTCCGGCTTCTTGAACAAGCCGGGATCCATCCATCCACTTTGCCTGTCAAAGGCCCTTTCCCCAGCTAGTTTTCATCCGGAAACGGCCCTTTTACCCAATCTCTGCGTCAATCTACACTCTTGCGTGTGCGGCGTAGACATCTACGCCTCCGTGCAAGAGCTTGATTTCCTTGACCTTGGGAAAAATTGCTCATTTCCCATATGAAAACGACGCTGTGTCCATCCGACATTTCCGGACGGACACCAGCTAGTTCCCCGTGCGGTCAATCCTGTTTTCTCGTTCCGCCCCTTTTCGGCCCTGCCTGCGTTGCGCCAATTGGACTTAGCGCATGGCTGGGCCTGCATTGGTAACGCTTTGGCGAAACCAAAAATGCCGCAGAATAATTTGAAACGACTACCAGCAAGGGATACTTGGGACCATCTGTAAGCTCTGGATGGATAATACAGCGTGGCTTTCCTATGGGAGAAGGACCGTTTCCGGATGAAAATCCGGTTAGGCCGTCTTTTGCCGTTCCCCTTTTTTACCGCATAAAACCGCTGTCGGCCGGTCATATTCAAGCCGCGTTGTTTCCCCAAGATCACCCTGAAATAAGAAGATCGGGTGCGAATAAATGTGCTTAAAAAATATGCAAAAAGCCAGGAGAGCCCTTAAAAACAGGGGTCGTGGGAGTATCCATCGGTGTTCCCCACAGGGTTTTCCACGAAACTGTGGATGAGTCAGAAAAAGAACAGAAAAACAATATGTTACAAAGACGTGTCAGTGGGAAAGAGCACTTGTGAACAGGGAGCGTCAACCGAAGGAGAGAATGCTGACCGTTTGTTATCAAAAATTAACCCGACGCTAATGATGGCTTTTCTTTCCGGATTTGTGGCGAAAAGGCCGATGGTCTTCCGTCTTTTCACCGTTGTGTCGTGTCTGCTTTTTGTTTTTTCAGGTTCATGCGCGTGGTGCGTATGAAGTGGTCGAGCCGTTCTCGATCCTCGGCCATCATGGCGATAAACTGCAAACCGGCCGTACAGGAGGCATTCTTCTGTTTAGTATGGGTCCATACGACCTCCCCTATGGTACAGATTGGTGGTGTTTCCGGTTCGACCTGCAAAAGCAAAAGACACAGTTGGGATTTTTCGATATGGTTTCGAAATCCAAGACGAATGCCGCCGTTGCTCAAATTGACTATTCCGCATGGCAACTGGGGAATGGCATCCGGCGGGATGTGGGCAAGCTTGTGGATATGTTGTCGCCACTGTTGATGAGCCAGGGTAATGTCGTCTGCCGTCCTGCTGTATCGAATGCCTATCGGGACATTCAATCGGGCTGCGGGACGGCGTTGAAAAAATTGAAGATCACCGTCAAATCGTAACTGGATCGAGGTGCTGTCCGGTTGATAGTGAAAAAAGGTCCGAGCTTTCAATCCCATCCCCAGGCTCTCCGAAACAATGGTCATGCCGGCGTTCGGTGACAGGATGGAAGAGTCTAAAGCATAGGGGAGGGTCAGTGTGAGAATACCGTTTTCCACTGCCTGACAGGAGGCTGAAATGTTTTCAATCCGATCATCTCCATTATCGGGGTTGGTGAGGTAAATAAGTACTTTCTGTCCCGGTTTAAAGTGCTTGTTGAACATGGTGTTCGAATCCGTTAAATGTGTGTTGAAATGAAGAGAAGAACAGCATTGACGAGAGCATATTTCATGCCATGCTCAAGGCACCTGCGGCCGACGTTCGATCGTTCTTGTGCCTGTGCCCGGGGCTCTGCTGGTGGTTGAATCCAACGACAAATTGTGGAGGTCATGGATGGATTTGAACTGCAGGAGTCGGGTAGGGCAGTCTGCTTGTCGTGCGGATGGAATTCCCTCAAGAATGCTGGAAAGGCTATGAAGAACAGCCGGAAAGTTTTTGTTTCAGCAACCATTGGCCTGTCAGATCATCCATGAACTGACAGGCCATGAGTCCGGAATAGTACCCGCGCTGCTTGGCCCATGCCAGGGCCTTTCGCTGCAGGGTTTCAGCAGGCAGCGACAAGTTACGGCGTTTTGCAATCTCTCCACAGATCTTGAGGTAGGTCGTTTGGTTCATGGCAGGTATTTCCAGGGTTAAGCCGAAGCTGCTTTCCAGGCCACCTTGCGCATTTGCTGTTTTTGGAAGGCCGGTTTTTTTTGAATTGCCGGTAGCACAGAGCAAAACATTGCGGGCACGGGTTTCGATGCCGCCTTGGAGCAGGTTCCTGAGTTCCCAGTGGTTCGCATGTGTCATGTCTCCGGTAATGTCGCTGCACAAAAGGATAAAATGGAAAGGGTGAGCTTTCAGTTCGGATACTATTCTGGACAACTGGTGCAGGTCCTCCCGGCGGATTTCGATAAGTCGCAGGCCCCGATCTTCGAATTTTGGCAGCAAGCCTTTGATGACCGATCTTTTTCCGTTGCCGGGCTGCCCGAGGATGAGGATATGGTTGGCGGGAAAGCCGTTCACAAACTGGGCCGTGTTGCGACACAAATGCTTCAGAGGTATTTCCATATCCACAAAATCGGCATGGTCCGGCAGGTCGGGCGACGGAACCTCTTCAAAGTAGCCGGTTTGATAAGATCTGACCCATCGAAACGCGAGGTTCTGCCGGAACAGCAGCGGTTCGGTTTGATAGTCGGCCAGCTTGCGTGTCAGGTATTCTTCACCCAAGTCCAGGAAGCGTTCAATGCGCTCAAGGAGATATTCCCAGTCGATGTCGAAGTTGCTGAATTCCATATCAAAAGACCTTCCGTCCGATCCTTGAGGTGTGCCTCTGTGTAAATAATACCAGAATATAATCAGGTCTTTACCACAATTTCGATCTGCAATCCGGGATAACAGGGGACCGGCTTTCAGGATGGGCAAAATGCCTGGTCCCTGTTGTGTTTATGTTGTAAGATGCTGCGGGCTGGTGTCCCGTGGGGGAGTCGTATCAAATCATGTCCGAGACATTTTGGGTCTTGCCAGGGCGTCGCCAATGCAGGCCCAGCCATGTGCTAAACCACATTGGCGCAACGCAGGCAGGACCGAAAAGGGCGGAATGAGAAAACAGGATTAACCGCACGGGGTACTTGCCGGGAGTCTGTGATGAAAAAATACATTTTTGATATGTTTGCGGTCGTCGCACCGGGGCTGGAAGAGGCATGTGCCCGGGAGCTGGATGCTTTGAATGTAAGCGCCGTTTCGATAAGTAAGGGGGGAGTTGCCTTTCGCGGCGGTCTGGAAGATCTTTATCGGGCCAATTTGTGGTTGCGTACCGCATCCCGGGTCCTGGTCAGGCTTGGGGCTTTTGGCAGCAGGGATTTCCCGGATCTTTATCGCAAGGCCCTGCGTCTTCCCTGGGGGCGTTTTGTCAAGCCTGGAACCTTGCTGCAGATCAAGGCAAGCAGTTATCGGTCCCGTCTTCAACATACCGGACGAATAATCGAAACCGTGCGGGATGCCGCTTACCGTGCCCTTGGCGGCGAACCCGCTTTTGATGAGGGGCCGTCGCAACAGGTGCTGGTGCGGTTCGAGAACGACCAATGTCTTGTCTCCATGGACAGCAGCGGTGAGTTGTTGTATCGGCGTGGTTATCGACAGATGGTCGGCGCCGCACCCATGCGGGAGACGTTGGCTGCAGGGATTCTGATGCTGTTGAATTGGGATGGCGGAAAGCCGCTTGTCGATCCCATGTGCGGATCGGGCACCTTTATCATCGAAGGGGCCCATATCGGCATGCGCAAGGCGCCGGGTATGAACCGCGAATTCGCCTTCATGCGCTGGCCGCGCTATCGCCAGGGGTTGTGGCATGTTCTGAAAACCGAAGCAACCTGTTCCGAACGGGGCTCGGAGGAGTTGTTGTGTGGTTACGATCTCGCTTCCGAAGTCGTTGAACTCGCCCGTCAAAATGCGGTTAATGCCGAGGTGGATAGCGTAACTCGTTTTGAGGTTGGAGGAATTGGAGAACGGAGAGGCTCGATCGTGCAGGCTCCGGGATTGATCGTGTGTAATCCTCCCTATGGAGCACGCCTTGGGAATGATGCGGAACTGACGGAACTGTATCGGCAGCTGGGTGATTTCTACCGTTCGGTTTACAGCGGTTGGCAGGGTGCCGTGCTTTGCCCTCCCGGGCGTCTGGTCAAAGCCCTCGGGCGGGGGTTCGATTGTATTGCCTTGCTGAATAACGGCGGCATTGAGGTCGGTCTTTACCGTGCGTTCCTCTAATCTCAGGTAAAATTTTCTTGCATTGTCCAAGCGTAGACGCTATAATTCCCATTCGTGTCGCATAGGCTATGCTGGAACGACACAACTTGATTGAGGGAAGTGAGGTGAAGGTCTCGTGGAAATTCAAGTCGTCGACAATAATGTCGAAAAGGCTATCCGTGTGCTCAAGCGCAAGCTGCAACAGGAAGGCTTGTTTCGTGAAATGAAGCAGCGTAAATTTTACGAAAAGCCCAGTGTTAAACGCAAGCGCAAAGAAAAGGAAGCACAGCGTCGTTTGCGTAAAAAGATGCGCATGATGAAAAAATCCTGATGCCTTCCCGACAGGTGAAATAAAATAAAAAAGGCTGCTCTTCAAAGAGCGGCCTTTTTTATTGCATAATTTTGGCTGAGAAGCCGGAACGTGGAGCTCCGGCTTCTCAGCATATGAATTGTGGCAAAACGGTTAAAGGACCTATTTGGGCATAACCGGCAGTTCGATTCCGGCGATTTTCTGCAGCAGGCGAACGACCTGGCAGGTATAGCCGAATTCGTTATCGTACCATACGTAGAGCACGCAGCGGTCGCCGTTGACGATAGTCGCCAGGGAGTCGACAACACCGGCGTGGCGGGAGCCTATGAAGTCGCTCGATACCAGTTCCGGCGAGTTGACGAAAGCGATCTGGTTCTGCAGCGGGGAATGCAGGGCCATATCACGCAGGTAATTGTTCAATTCCTCGACGGTGGTTTCCTCGGACAATGACAGGTTCAGAACCGCGAGCGAAACGTTGGCGACAGGAACGCGAATAGCGTTGCCCGTCAGTTTGCCGGCGAGTTCAGGCAATGCCTTGGCAGAGGCTTTCGCCGCGCCGGTTTCGGTGATAACCATGTTAAGGGCAGCGGCACGACCGCGTCGGCTTTTCTTGTGGTAGTTGTCGATAAGATTCTGATCGTTGGTGTAGCTGTGGCAGGTTTCCAGGTGCCCGTTGATGATCCCGAATTTATCGTTGACGGCTTTGAGCACCGGCACCACGGCGTTGGTGGTACAGCTTGCCGCGGAGAAGATGTTTTCGTCAGGGTTCACCAGTTCGTTGTTGATGCCGAACACGATATTGGGGATGTCGCCCTTGCCGGGTGCGGTGAGGATAACCTTCGAGACCCCTTTCGATTGGAGATGTTTGCTAAGCCCTTCGCGGTCGCGCCACAGGCCGGTATTGTCGATAACGATGGCATCGTTGATCCCATAGGCGGTGTAGTCGATGTTGTCTGGAGAGTTGGCGTAAATCAGGCGAATCATGTTGCCGTTGGCAATGATGGCGTTTTCTTCTTCGTCAAAGCTCAACACGCCGTTGAAGGGCCCATGCACAGAGTCGCGCTCCAAGAGGCTTGCGCGTTTCATGAGGTCTTGGTCGGTGCCCTTGCGCACCACAATAGCACGCAGGCGCAATTTATCGCCACCGCCGGTTTTTTCGACCAGCACCCGCGCAAGCAGGCGGCCGATGCGACCGAAACCGTAAAGAACGACATCCCGAGGTTCGCTCAGAAGGGAGCCACGACCGTTGTTGACCGAAACCAGCTTCTCGGCGACAAATTCGTCAACTGACTGGGTTCCGGTTTGTTCCCGGTATTGGACGGTGAGTTTGCCGATATCCACCCGGGAGGGGGAGAGGTCGAGTTTGCTCATGGCCTGCAGGACAGGATAGGTGTCGAGAACGGAAAGTTCACTCCCGAGTACCTGCTGGGCAAAACGGTGTGCGTTCAGCAAGTCGATTACCGTTTTGTTAACCAGGGACTGGCCGTAAACGTTGGTGTTGACGCCACGATCGCGGTAAAGATGCCCGATCAGCGGAAGCATGGCCTCGGCCGCTTCATCCTGGCTGATCCAGTCATTCAGATATTTTTCCTGCTTTTCCATGCTGATGTCTGCTCCCTTCTGGGGCCCGGTTGTTGTCGAGCCGGCGGTTGAAAAAAACGGCCTTGATCCTACAAAAACAGGCAAGGCATTTCAATGCTTTTGTGACCTGGGAGATCACTTTGGGCTGGACTTCCTTTGCATATCTGATATTAATAGGCGCTAGGAATGTCCGGCGGACTGAAGGCAGATATCATATCTTGCAAAATACTTGTTGATTCCGCCGCGCTACAGGTTTTAGGTGAGTATTTTTTCAGGGCTGTTTAAAACTCTCTTATTCTAAACCATGTCACTTGCCTTTTCAATCGTTTGTTGATAGCTTCTGGTACTTTTTACCCCATCTGGATGATATGAACAAGCAGGCGCCCGTGCGGGGTGCTTTTTTGATTCACCGAACCGACAAGGAGGTTGCAGGTTATGGCGGATAACATTTTTTATCGTGAACTGGGATTGGTCAATACCCGAGAAATGTTCAGCAAGGCGATGACCGATGGATATGCCATTCCCGCCTATAATTTCAACAATCTCGAGCAGCTGCAGGCTATTATCCAGGCCTGTTCGGATACCGGTTCGCCTGTCATCATTCAGGTCAGCAAAGGGGCTCGCAATTACGCCAATGAAACCATGTTGCGCTACATGGCCATGGGAGCTGTGCGCATGGCTCGGGAAATGGGGTCTGAGATTCCTATCTGTCTGCACCTCGATCACGGCGATTCATTCGAATTATGCCAGTCTTGTATCGAGTCCGGCTTTTCGTCGGTCATGATCGATGGGTCCCACCTCCCCTATGATGAAAACGTAGCCCTGACGCGCAAGGTTGTCGAGTACGCTCATGCTCATGATGTCACGGTTGAAGGGGAACTTGGCGTCCTTGCCGGTATCGAGGATGAGGTAGTGGCGGAGCATTCGACCTATACAAAGCCTGAAGAGGTTGAGGATTTTGTCGGCAAAACCGGAGTCGATTCTCTGGCTATCTCTATCGGAACCAGCCACGGTGCCTATAAATTCAAAGTCAAGCCGGGAGAAGAACCGCCTCCGTTGCGTTTCGATATCCTTTCGGAAGTCGAGAAACGGATTCCCGGATTTCCTATCGTGCTTCATGGCGCTTCGAGCGTCGTGCCGGCTTATGTGGAGCTTATAAACCGGTATGGCGGAAATCTCGAAGGTGCTGTCGGGGTATCCGAAGAACAGTTGCGTCGAGCTGCTTCCAGCGCGGTATGTAAAATCAATATCGATTCGGATGGGCGCTTGGCTATGACTGCAAAGGTTCGTGAGTACCTGGCAAATAATCCAAAGGATTTCGATCCCCGCAAGTATTTGGGTGCCGGTCGCAAGGAACTGGTTGAACTGATTACCCACAAAAACAGAAATGTTCTGGGCAGTGCCGGTCGCGTTTGATCGGCGACTTAGAAATCCTGTCATGCAGAGACCGTCATTTGGCGGTCTTTTTTTTTGGGGGGGCGAGTAAGGGCAGCAAAGCTCAAAGCTGCCTTGAAGACGGCGGATTATGGAAGGAGCCCCAGGGTTGGGGAGACGTGTGTGCAAAAAAGGAGACAATTCATCCCAAGCTCCATCTTTTTTGTTAGAGTCCAAACAAGTGGTGTAACAGGGCAGTGCCCTTGAAAAAAGAAGACCATCGCGTCATTCTCCAAAGCTAAAACCGCCAAGCCTCAGCGAAA
>JASKKK010000110.1 GCA_030154185.1 Desulfuromonadales bacterium | reverse complement strand
TTGTGCCGTGTCCCGCATGCGTCTGTTGGCCATAGTCCTGTTGTGGTGCGGTGTCGCTGCAGCCTTCTGGCAGGTGCTTGGCGGTCGAGCACAGCCGTTGCGGCGGACCCGGTTGCTGCTTGGGACGGTGGTGGAAATCACGGTTTACGACCAGCGACCGCAACGCTTTGTGGAAGCCGTGGAATCGGCTTTCGATGAAATGGCACGCCTGGAGGCCTTGACCAGCTTTCATCGGACCGGCAGTGATGTATTGCGGTTGTCCCGTGCCGTCGGCAATGTCGAGCTGGCTCCGGAAACCCTGCAGATTCTCAGAGAAGGATTGCAGGTAAGCCAGGCCAGCGGCGGAGCCTTCGATATGACCCTGGGGCGTCTGCAAAAACTCTGGGGGTTCGGTTCAGGGCATCCACGGCTGCCCGCTAGCGATGAAATCGAGGCGGCGCTTGCCGACAGCGGTTCCGGTGCGCTGACGGTGAAAAACGGCAAAGTGATCAAGCATTCGCCTGCCTGGATCGACCTTGGAGGAATAGCCAAGGGCTATATCATCGACCGTGCCATCGCCGTGTTGAAACAGGCAGGGGTCGAATGCGCCGCCGTCAATGCCGGCGGAGACCTGCGTCTTATCGGCCGGCGCGCCGCTCCCTGGCGTATCGGTATCCGACATCCCCGGAAACCCGAAGAGCTGCTCGGTACTCTGGTTTTATCCGAACCTCTTGCGGTCGTCACCTCGGGGGATTACGAGCGGTTTTTCGAGCAGAACGGCCGGCGCTATCATCATCTGTTCGATCCGTTTACCGGCATGCCGGCCCGGCGTTGCCAAAGCGTGACGGTCGTATCCAACCGGGCCGCATTGGCCGATGCGCTGGCAACGGCGGTTTTCGTCCTGGGGCCTGAGCGGGGCCTGGCCCTGCTGGCGCGCTATCCTCGGACCTGGGGGCTGATCGTTGCCGCCGACGGCTCCAGCCTGGTCAGTCCCGGGTTGCGGGAACGGGTAACCTGGCCGTGAGATTTGCGGCGGGGCGATTGACCACCGGGGATGTCTGCGTCATGCTGATGCTGCTTGCCTTTGCCGTCTGCGCCTGGCTTCTGATGCGTGCGCCCGAAGGGGGCAGGGTGATTGTCGAACGGGACGGGCGGGTGTTGTTTTCCGCACCGCTTGACATGCCTCGGCGGGTCAGACTTGAGGGCCCTGTCGGCCCCACGGTTCTGTCCATCGAAGAAGGGCGGGTGCGGATTGTCGCATCCTCCTGTCCGCAGCATTTCTGCCAGAGGCAGGGAGCCATCGCAAGAGCCGGCGAGACTCTTGTCTGTCTTCCCAACCGGTTGCTGGTGCGTATCTCCGGGTCCCCCGATGCAGGCAATGACTATGACTTTCTCAGCCGCTGACCGCGAAAAGAGTCGTCGCGAGGTTCTGCTGGCGCTTTTCAGCGCGCTGGCCATAGGCGTGCATACCCTTGAAGTCCTTCTGCCATCCCCCTTGCCGTGGTTGCGCCTGGGCTTGGCCAATATCCTGACCCTTTGCGCCCTGTTTTTATTCGGGGGACGCGCCGCCTGGATGGTGACCCTTACCCGCATCGGTATGGGCGGTCTGTTGCTCGGTACCTTCTTTTCACCGACTTTTTTCCTGGCCCTGGCCGGCGGCGTCATCGCCACGGCTCTGATGACCTTCGGTCGTACCATTGCCGGAAAGCATCTGGGACCTGTCGGGATCTCTCTTCTGGGGGCGGCCGGCCATGTTCTCGGACAGTTGCTGGTGGCGGGTTGGTTGCTGCAGCATGCCGGATTATGGCATTTGCTGCCGTATCTTTTGTTGCTGGCCGTGGCGACAGGGACCATGAACGGCCTGGCCGCCGATCTGTTGCTGGAGCGCCTGCGTCTGCGCTTGCATCTGGAATAATCGGGTGCATCTCTTCTTGTGTCCACTCCTGTCAAGAGGCCCTCATGCGCCGATTGCGTTTTCTGCTGCCTTTTCTCAAACCCTATCGATCGATTTTGCTGGCCGGCCTGGGCTGGTTGCTGGTGACCGACCTTTTTGGTCTGGTGGGACCCTGGCTGCTTAAAGTCGGCATCGATGCGGTGCAGGGGCAGGAACTGACGACTCTTTACGCAGCAGCTTTGTTGCTGGTAACCGCTTCCCTGCTACGCTACATGACACGGTCCCGGTCGCGTCACAGCTTTCTGCATACCGCCTGCCGCATGGAAAACGACCTGCGCCGAGACCTGCTGGCCCGTCTTCTGAAACAAAGCGGGCCATTTTTCGACCGCTTTCGTACCGGCGACCTCCTTTCCCGTTTTACCAACGATATCGCCAATCTGCGTACCCTGGCGGGATTCGGAACGATGATCTTCGGCAACACCCTGATCGTCTATGCCATGACGCTGGTCGTGCTGCTGAAGTTATCGCCGATTCTCACCTTTATTGCCCTGTTGCCTTATCCTTTGCTGTTTTTTCTGACCCGCTACCTTTCAGGCCGCTTGCTGAAAGCCTCCGCCAGGGTTCAGCGGGGCCTTGGTCAGGTCAGCGAAGCCCTCGAGGAGGGGATCAGCGGTCAGGCGGTTATTCGCAGTTATGGATTACGGTCCCTTCGGGGGGCCTGCTTCGATGCCCTGAACGAGCGTTATCTGGAGGACAGCCTGACATTGGCCAGACTGCGCAACGCCATCGGTCCGAGTATGGCGCTTATCGCACCGCTGGGTACTTTGTTGATCTTTTATTTCGGTGGCCGCCAGGTTATTGCTCAACAGCTGTCCCTTGGAGAACTCGTGGCCTTCAATGCCTATCTGGTGCAATTGACCATGCCGACCCTGATGCTCGGATGGATTTTTGGATTGGTTCAGCGGGGCGCCGCCAGCGTCGACCGGCTGGTTGATATTCTCCATGCCGAAGAACCGCCGGAGGGTTTTGCCATCGCCGGTGGCGAACGACCTCCCGCAGTATCTCTTAGACACCTTCATTTCGGGTATGGCGATAAACCGGTGCTGCGCGATTTAAGCATGGATGTCGGCGCAGGCACTCTGGTCGGGATTGCCGGCCCTACCGGCTCGGGTAAGAGTACCCTGTTACGTCTGCTTGCGGGGTTGTATCCGGCCCCCGAGGGACAAATGCTGATCGATGGTCATGATCTGACGCGGCTCGATGGCAGCGAACATCGACGCCGGGTGGCCATGGTTTCCCAGGAAGGAAGGCTGTTTTCCGGCACGCTGCGGGACAACCTGCTGTATGCCGGTTCCGATGAGAGTGAAGAGTTTTTGCAAAACGTGGCGCAAGCGGTCTGTCTCGATGAGGAGGTTGCCCATTTCAGCAGAGGGTTTGACACCAGGGTCGGGGAAGGGGGCAAGGCGCTGTCGGGAGGACAGCGTCAGAGAGTCTGTATCGGCAGGGCTCTTGCCAAGGGCGGCAGTTTGTGGCTGCTGGACGACCCGTTCAGCCATCTCGATGCTGCAACCGCCCGAACTGTCTGGCGGCGGCTGCGCGATCTGCTGGTCGGAAAGACGGTTTTTCTGGCGTCTGGTCATGCCTCCCTGCTGGCTGCAACGGATCGTATCCTGGTACTGGATGGCGGCCGCCTGGTCGAATCAGGGACCTATGAATCCTTGATCGCACAAGGGGGGCTGTATGCCCGGCTGCTGGAAAAGGAACGTTTGCAGCGAGAACTGGAGGGGCTGGCGTGAGACGCGGTATGTTCGACCTGGATGAAGTTACCGGCCGCCATCTCGACTGGAGCCTGTTTCGTCGTTTCCTGCGTCTGATTCGCCCCTATCGTCTGTCGGCGACGGTTGCCATGGCGCTGTTGCCTCTGGCCACGGCAGCGCGTCTGGTCCAGCCTTTTCTGATCAAAGTCGCCATCGACCGATATATTGTTCCCGGACAGCTGACGGGGCTGGGCGGCGTGGTTTTGTTGTTTCTGGCGGCAGCCTGTACTGAAAGTCTGCTCGGATTCTGGCAGGGATATCTGGCTCAGGGGGTGGGGCAGAAAATCACTGCCGATTTGCGCAGCCGCGGGTTCCGGCACCTGTTGCGATTGCCGGTAGGATATTTCGACCGTCATCCCTCCGGCCGCCTGGTGACACGTCTTACCAGCGACGTGGAAAATATCGGCGAGCTGTTCGGGTCGGGGGTCGCCGCCGCCTTCGGAGAGGTCTTTTCTCTGGTGTTCGTGGTGACCGCCATGCTTTGGTTGAGTCCCTCCCTGACCTTGGTGGCCTTCGCACTGTTGCCGTTGTTGGGGCTGATACTGGTATTGTTTCGTCACCGTATGCGACAGGCCATGCGACAGGTAAGGGCCCGGCTTGCGGAACTCAACGGCTACCTGGCAGAGCGTATTGCCGGGATAGGGACGGTGCGCCTGTTCGGTCAGGAAAACCGCACCCTGGAGGAATTTGACGGCCTCCAGGAAGTATATCGGATCAGTTCCTTTGCAGCCATCCGTTGGGATGTCTTTCTCTTCAGCGCTCTGGAAACCCTGTCTGCGCTGGCCATCGCCGGGATTTTATGGCGCGGGGGGATGTCGGTTCTGGAAGGGGTGGCGACCTTCGGCACCCTGGTGGCTTTTCTCGAATATGTGCAGCGATTTTTCGCGCCTTTGCGCAAACTGAGCGGCCACTATTCCCTGCTGCAGGCGAGCAACGCATCCTTGGAAAGAATTTTCGAGCTTCTCGATCAGCCGAGCGAAGCCTGCGGAACCAAGGCACCGGCGAAGGGGCAAGGGGGCGTGCGCTTCGAAGGAGTGTACTTCAGCTATGACGGCAGCGATCCGGTGCTCAGCGACATCGACCTGACCATTGCGCCGGGGGAGATGGTCGGGCTTGTGGGGGATACCGGCAGCGGCAAGACGACCCTCGGTCGTTTGTTGTTGAGATTTTACGACCCGACAGGAGGACGCATCCTGCTCGATGACGTGGATCTTGGCGAAATCGATCCGACAGAGGTCCGACGCCGCATCGGCTGGGTTTCCCAGGAACCGTTTCTTTTTGCCGGCACGGTGCGGGACAATATCGATCCGCTGCTGCGATTTGGCGATGAGGAATTGCTGGAGCTTCTAAAGAAGTGCGGAGCCTGGAAAGTGGTCGAAAGGCTGGGAGGTCTGCAGGGACGGCTGGAGGAGCGGGGCCGCAACCTGTCGGCCGGAGAGCGGCAACTCCTATGCCTGGTACGCACCCTGGCGGTCAATCCTTCGGTACTGCTTTTCGACGAGGCTACCAGCCGACTCGATGCCGCGACCGAAGCGGTCGTTCAGCAGCAGATGGAGCGTCTGCGCCATGGTCGCACGGTGCTGGTTATCGCTCATCGGCTGCGCTCCGTTCAGCATGCCGATCGCATTATTCTGTTGCACCGGGGAGTTATTCGCGAAATCGGAACGCATGCCCAACTGTTGGCCCAAAACGGTCTGTACGCCCGGCTGTGGCGATTGCAGCACCTCGATATCAATGGTCTGTAGGTGGTCCAGCCTGGCTGACCGGTTCCCGCGGACACAGGTTTTTCTTCCGGGAATCCAGATTGATAAATTCCGGGTGAAGGTAAATTCGGCAGGTGGGTTCAGGTATGATAGACCTCCTTCGGAGATGGAGGCCTTTCTATTCGGAAGCCGGTTGGGATGGTTGGCTTCGCAAGCGGATATAACGGCAGATGGCCAGCAACTCGTTGAGGCCCAGGGACAGAAACTGCAATCCCATGCCGGCGGGAAGGTTTTTGTTGACGGGGGATTGTTCGCTGTTTATCCAGGTTACGGTGGCCTGGCAGGAGATGACCCGGGTCGTGCCGGGCAGGGTGAATTCGACCTTCAGCAACTGTTCCACGGGAAACGGTTGCTTGCTCTCGATGAACATGCCGCCGGAACAGAGGTTGACGCATGATCCCTCCCGCATCTCTTCATAGGGACGCCCATAGCGGACCGGGAGGCACATGGGAATACGCGGGAAGGAGCGATACGAGAGCCCCAGGATGCGACGAGCGGAGGCCATAAGCAGATGCCTGCTCAACGGCTTGAAGAGGATGTCGGCACATCGCGCTTTCAGGCAGCGGTTAAGATCTTCGGGGTTCTGGCTTTCCACCATCAGTACCACCGGAATGTGCCTCAATTGCCGGTCCTTATTGATGCGGCGACAGAACTCGTCTCCCGGCATGCCTGCCGCATTAATATCCATCATCACCAGATTGGGCCAGGCCTGGTCGACCTCCCGCCATGCCTCTTCGCCGTTTTCGACCACCATCAAGGCGAAGCCTTGCT
>JASKKK010000039.1 GCA_030154185.1 Desulfuromonadales bacterium | reverse complement strand
TGCTACGCAACGGGCCGTCGCCATCGTTGCGGATTTATTGTCACAGAGCATAAGCCGGGCTTGTGACCGGCTTGAAAATAATTGTTCAGGAGACCCTATTTGGCGCGCCGGCGGTGGTGCTTGCAACATCCTTGCCCCGGGATATCTACAGCCAGGGGGTGCATGCCTTGACGTATTTCAACGTCTGGATGCTGATCGTCAGTCTTCTTGGAGGAGGGTGCATCTTTGTCATCTGGGATCGTCTGGCAGGATCCCGGCAAAAGCAGTACGACAGTGAGCGTCTTTTCCAGCATCTGTTTCAATTTTCCGCCGATGCCTTTTTTCTATGCGATAAGGATGGTGAATTCGTCGATGTCAATCATCAGGCCTGTGCGGGGCTCGGGTATACCCGGCAGGAGTTGATGTCTCTGTCCTGGAGCGATATAACCGATGCCGCGATAGATAACCTTCTGTCCCGAACTCAACATCTCACGACAGCTCCACCGCCGCCAATGGAAGCAGTATTCAGTGGGAAGCATGGGTACTCCTACCCGGGGGATATCACGATTACCCATCTGAAACTACAGGGGCGGAGTCTGTTTTTCGTCCTGGTGCGCGATATAACCGAGCGTAAAGCTGCCGACAACATGCTCAAGGAACAAAAGGCGCGCCTTAATTTCCTGGCCTATCATGATGTTCTGACCAGCCTTCCCAATCGGCTCAAGGCCATCGAGTTTCTGCAGGCCTTTATCGCAAGGGCCAAGCAACGGGACACGGTGGTGGCGGCGTTGTTGTTCGATCTCGACCGGTTCAAGAATATCAATGAATCTCTGGGGCATGAAACAGGCGATGAAATCCTCATGGAAGTATCCCGTCGTATTAAGGGACTGTTGCGGGATTCGGACGTGGTGGCCCGTTTTGGAGGGGATGAATTCCTGGTTCTGCTGGAACACCCGCAGGACAAGGAAGGAATAAAAACGGTAGCTGAAAAGATCCTGGAGGCGATTGCGCACCCCCTGCAGATCGGCCAGCAACAGTTTTATCTGACCGGAAGTATCGGTATCAGCTTATTCCCCAGGCACGGTAAGGATGCCCAGGCCATTTTAATGGCGGCGGACAGTGCCATGTATTTTGCAAAAGAACAGGGGCGCAATACCTATCGGTTTTTCATCCCTTCCCTCAACGTCGATGTCGAAGAGCGGCTTTATCTCGAAACCGACCTGCGCGAGGCCCTGGAATACCGACAGTTCGATCTGTTTTATCAGCCGGAGTTCAATTTACGCACAGGGCAGGTGGAATGCCTCGAAAGCCTGCTGCGCTGGCAACATCCGAAACGAGGCACTGTCGGTCCCCTCGAATTTATTCCCCTCGCCGAAGATACGGGGCTGATCGTTCCGATAGGTGAATGGGTCCTCCACGAAACCTGCAGGCAGGTCATGCTCTGGAGACAACAGGGATTGCCCCCGGTGCGGGTGGCGGTCAACATCTCCGCTCGTCAATTCCGGCAGGCGGGTTTTATAGAAATGGTATTCCGGGTTTTGAAGGAATATGACCTGGCTGCCGAGTGGTTGGAGCTGGAGATTACCGAAAGATTTGTAATCCAAAGTGCCGAACACGCCCGGAATATGTTCAAGGTGCTTCGACAGGCCGGCATCAGCCTGGCCATCGACGATTTCGGTCAGGGGTATTCTTCCTTGAGCTACCTGCGAAAGTTTCCGTTTTCGAAACTAAAAATGGATCGGGTATTTATCAAAAATGTCGTAAGCGATCCCCATGATGAGGCCCTGGCTACGGCCATCATCGCCATGGGTTCATCGTTGGGGATGGAAGTTGTCGCGGAGGGGATCGAAGGGCGTGAACAGCTCGATCTGCTTCGCAGGCTTGGTTGTCCTTTGGGGCAGGGATTCTATCTGACACTGCCCATGGGGGGCAAGGAAACCGCGGAATTTCTGCAGCGCATATCGAGAAACAGTCCGGATATGATAAAAGCCTTCAGCGATTAGTTCCGATTAAAAAATGCGGCATCGTCTGTTTTGAGAAGGGTTTTCAGGCAGGCGCGCACCTGGGTGCTTTCCGTCATATCCAGAACCCGTCTGGCAGCCTTTTCCGCCTCGACGCTGGATATGCGACTGAGCATCATTTTCATGCGGGGGATAAATGGCGCAGCCATGGAAAACTCGCGAATTCCCATGCCGACCAATGCCAGCAGGTTGAGAGGATCGTTGGCCATTTCACCACAAAGGCAGAGGCCTTTGTCCTGTTCTTGCGCGATGCTTGCAATATTGTTAAGGACCTTTAAAACCGCCGGGTGCAGAGGGTCGTAATAACGGTTTACCAGAGGGTTGTTACGATCGGCCGCCAGCAGATACTGAATCAGATCGTTGGTACCCAGAGCAAAGAAGTCGACCTCCCTCGCCAGCCGATCAGCCAGTTGCACGGCTGCCGGGACTTCGACCATCATCCCCAACGGAACATGGTCCACGAACGGCACACCTTCCTTACGCAAGTTCTCGCGAGCTTCTTCCACAACGGCTTTGCAGGCCCGGATTTCCTCCATGCCGGAAATCATCGGAAACAGCATTTTTACCTGTCCGTGACAGGCTGCCATCAGGATTGCCTCGATCTGGGTCCGGAAAATGTCCGGGTTGTCCAAAGATACACGAACCGAACGCCATCCCATGAACGGATTGTCTTCATGGGGCGGTCTGAAATACGGTAGAGCCTTATCTCCGCCGATATCAAGGGTGCGGATGGTGACAGGCAGGCCATCGAATTCTTTGACAACCCTGGAGTAGAGCTGATACTGCTCGTCGCGACTGGGAAAATCCGGGCGGATCATGTAAGGGAATTCGGTGCGATACAGACCGACCCCCTCGGCGCCGTTACGCCTGGCGATATCGATGTCGCTGACCAGACCGACATTGGCTCGCAGTATGACTTTCTCACCGTCCCGGGTCTGTGCCGGCAGGTCCCGATATTTTTCGATCTGGTGTAATTGCCGGCCAGCATCCTCCTCCAGCCTGCCGTATTCATCCGTCACATGCGAGTCGGGGTTGATGTGCAGCAAACCCGAGTTGGCATCGAGAATCAGATGGTCTTCAGGCGCGACCTTCTTGAGTGCGCCCCGAACCCCGACCAGCGCTGGAATGCCCAGGGATTTGGCCATGATTACGGCATGGGAATTCCGCTCTCCCGCTTCGGTGATGATGCCGCGAATCTGCTCGTGATCGAGGGATGCCATATCCGATGGAAGAATCTCCCGGGCGATGAGAATGCCCGGATGTTTCAAATGCAGGGTATGGGGCGCCTGGCCGGTAAGATTGGCCAGCAGCCTGCGACCGATGTCGCGCATGTCGGCTGCGCGTTCCCTGAGATAAGGGTCTTCCATGTTCTCGAAGGCTTCTACGTAGTTGCCGATGACCTTTTCAATGGCGTAGCGTGCCCCATGACCCTCTTCGATTTCATTTACGAGCCGTTGGTGCATGGCGCGGTCTTCAAGGATCATCAAATGGGTGTGAAATATGGCGGCATCGGCTTGGGACAGCCTTTCGGCCATACGTTTTTCAAGGTAGATGGTCTGGATGCAGGTCTTTTCCAGCGCCTCTTCCAGCAACGCTTTTTCCTTCTCGGGGTCGAGGGATTCCTCTTCGAGAATGTCGCTGAGGCCATGTTCCACCGACAATATATGGGCCGGTCCGGAAGCCAGGCCGGGATACGCGACGACTCCGCGCAGTGCGCTTTCGCGAGAGGGTTCGGTTTTGTCGGCCGGTTTTTCGGCGAGCGGTGTTCCGGCCGCCTGTCGCAACGCCTCGGCATAGCGGTTGGCCTGTGCCTCCTTGTGTTGGATGGAGTCGAGCAGGCGGGCATTGACGACGATGGAGGCGACCTGAAAGGCGATGGTCGAAAGACCGCTGATATCTTCGTCGCTGAACCGGCGGGGGGCACGGCTCTGAACGACCAGTACGCCGATGGGCGTGTTGCGGTCGAACAGCGGAATCCCCAGAAAACTGTGAAATCTTTCTTCGCCGGTTTCCCTGAAATAACGAAAGCGCGGATGATTCTGCGGTTCCTTCAGGGCTACCACTTTGCGCTGTTCGACAACCAGACCGGTCAGGCCTTCGTTGACTTTCATGGTGACCCGGTCGACGGCCCGGCGGGACAGGCCTTTGGTGGCGCGCAGGCGCAGGGTCTGGCGGTCTTCATCCAAAAGATAGATGGAACAGACGTCCGACAGGGTGCGGCGGGCGACCACCGACACGATATTCTGCAGGGTTTCGTGCAGATCGTGCGATTTGAGAATCAGGGTGCTGATATCCTCAAGCGTGCGAAGCCCGATATGGGTTTTATCTTTTGGAGCCATGGCGTTCGCCTTTCTGGTCTGACAGTCGATATGCCCCTCAGGGGGATCGCATTCAATCAGGTCTCTGGCGCAGGGCGCGTTCGATTCACAAATTGCCGGCGCTTGATGTCGTAGCGTTCCATCAACCGGTAAAAGGTGCGTCGGGGCAGATTGGCGCGACGCGCGGCGGCGGAAACGTTGCCGGAGGTTTCACGCAGGTAGCGTTCCAGAAGTTCCCGTTCTATGAGTTGCATCTGATGTCCGCGGCGAGCGCGAAAGTCGCTGCCGGCTTTATTTTCCGCCTCAGGTTGCTGCGCCCCTCCGGATGCAAGCGACAGGCACAAATTTTCAGGACGTAAAATCTTGTCGTCGCACAAGGCCACGGCCCGCTCGATGACCAGGGCCAGTTCCCGAAGATTTCCCGGCCAATGATAGCGGATGAGGATATCCATGGCCAGCGGATCGATATCCACCATTTCTTTATTACACCGGCGACCGGCCTGCTGCAACTGCTGAAGGGCCAGTTCCGGCAAAGCCTCCGGACGGTTACGCAGCGGCGGCAGGGTCAGGGTGCAGAGGCTGAGTCGAAAAAACAGATCGCTGTTGAACCAGCCTTCCCGGGTTCCCCTTTCAAGGTCCCGGTGACTGGTGACGATCAGGCGCGCATCGGTTTGATCCGCTGAGTCGGGCCTCCTTGAAGTATACGTTTTCCGGTCGAGCCATTCGAGCAGGGCCTTCTGAACCATTGGCCCGGCATCGCCGATTTCATCCAGCAGCAGGCTGCTGTTTGCCGCCAGTTCAAGCAATCCCGGTCGCTTGGCGTCGTCACGGGGGCTGCCGAACAGTTCCTCAAGCAACCGTCGGTCGCTTTGCCCGGTGCAGTTGATGGTTGCCAACGGTTGTCCGGCCCGTCGGCTGTGGCGGTGAATGGCGCGTGCCAGCGTTTCCTTGCCGGTTCCGGATTCGCCGCGCAACAGAACGGTTTTATCGCCGGGGGCCAGTTCTTTCGCGATGTTCAGAATCTGCAGCATGTGGGCATCGCTGGCATCGGCGGCTTCGTCGCAGGTATGACTGACCAGCTCTATCGTTCGCTGCAGGCGCAATTGATCGGCCTTGAGACGTTTGATGAAATAGGGCAGGCACATGTCTTCCAGGGCCAGATTGCGACAGACAGCTGTGGCATGTTCGCGGCAGGAGTCGTATCCGCATGCTCCGCAATTCAGTTCGTCGCGTTGGGCGAATTTGTCGGTGGAATGCAGCACCCGACGGATATTCTCCCCGCTGGGGTGTTCCCGTATGGGTTGGCGATTGCTGAATTTGCGCTTTAACGACACACGCGCCGCCGTTTCCGGGAGCTGATCGTCAGCATGTGGCGTTTGCTGCTGTCGGGCAAAACTTCGCACCAGATGTCCCCTGGCATAGGGAGAGAGTCGACTGCCGGAATCGCAGGGACCCAGGCAGCCGCCTCGGCACAGGCGCAGATCGACCACGGCCGGCTTGATGTGGCCGGCGGCCAAATCCCTTAACACTTCCCGTGCGTTGCGAACCCCCTCCACGGAAAGTAAATTATCGGAATCTCCGCAGAAATCCGGCAGCAAAGTTTTCAACACCCCTCCCGTTACCGGAAAGAGTCGTCCCTTTGATGATACAGGACCGTCAAAGTGAGATCCCGATAATTGTACAGGAGCGATGCCGGACTCTGCAAAAAGTTCGTTAATTTCCGAAAAAGTCAGTGCTGCCTCCGGGGTGTCCTGCAATGGGTCGTCCGTTGCCTCGAGCTTGGCGGCAAAGCAGGAACTTATGGTCACGATGCGCAACCGCCCCGGAAGCGAAGCCCGCAAGGCTCGGGCCGCCGCAACAAGGGGGGAAACCTGTGGCGCCATGTTTCGCAGCAATTGGGGAAAATGACGTTCCACCAAGGCAACAATTGCCGGACAATGACCGAGGATGACCGGTGCCCGGGAAGCGGGGGCGGTCAATGTTCTTGTGTTGTCAGCCAGAAGCTCCACGCCCCAGGCTCCATCGAAAACGGTTTCAAAGCCCAGGTGGCGCAATGCCGCAATCAGTTGCCCCGGACGCACATCGCCAAGGTAGGCCGGGAAGGACGGTGCGAGGATTGCAGCCATCGGTTCCCGGTGTTTCAAAAGACGCCGACAGCGTTCGATGTCGTTCGATGCTCTGCGGGCCTGCTGTGAGCATATCTGCAGACAGCGGCCGCATCCGATGCAGCGACCGGGGCTTAGATCCGTCCCCTTGCGGGTGACACGGATGGCCTTGACCGGACAATGACGTACGCAGGCATAGCAGCTGCGACAACGTTGTGCATCGGTGTGTATGTTGCCCATGGGGGATTCCGATCGATGCGGGGGGAATGATGATACGGGGTCCGTCGACAATGGCCAGAGTGTGCCATTAATGCCACAGGCAAGTCAAATAGTTTGAAGCGGTGATGAGTGATTGGTATTTGACACTTTTGTCACCAGTCACTTGTCACTTGTCACTTGTCTTTTCCGCCGTTCAGCGGGCAATGCGGTAGCGGCCGACCTCTTCACTGAAATGGCAGGCAGCCAGATGTCCGCCGCCCCAATCGTTCAGTGCCGGCGCCTCATGGCGGCATCGCTCACGGGCGTAGGGACAGCGCGGATGGAAATGGCAGCCCGATGGCGGATGCAGGGGAGAGGGGATCTCTCCGGTTAAGGGGCGCTTTTGCCTGCGGGCATGGGGATCGGGAACCGGCACCGCATTAAGCAGCGCTTCGCTGTAAGGGTGTCGGGGATTACGATACAGTTCTTCGGCCGGGGTCATTTCCACGATACGCCCCAGGTACATAACTGCGATTCGATCGCTTATATGTTCAATGATGGACAGGTCGTGGGCGATAAACAGGTAGGTCAGATCGAACTGCTGTTGAATGTCCTGCATGAGATTGACCACCTGCGCCTGAATCGAAAGGTCCAGGGCCGAAACCGGTTCGTCGGCCACAATCAGGCGGGGTTTCAAGGCCAGGGCCCGTGCGATGCCGATGCGTTGACGCTGCCCTCCGGAAAACTCATGGGGGTAGCGGTTGAGACAGGTCGCTTCCATGCCGACCGTCTGCAGCAGGCGCGCAACTTCCTGGCGCAGGGCACGTCCTTTGGCCAGGCCATGGATTTTAAGAGGTTCCCCGACGATATCCATGACTTGCATTCGGGGATTGAGGGAGGAGTAAGGATCCTGGAAAATCATCTGCAGATCCCGTCGCCGATGGCGCATCTGTCGCGAAGACAGTGCCAGCAGGTTTTCGCCGTCAAAACAGATCTCGCCGCTGTCCGGTTCCAGCAACCGCAGGATGGCCTTGCCGGTGGTCGACTTGCCGCAACCCGATTCGCCGACCAATCCCAGGGTTTCACCGGCTCGCAGGTTGAAGGATACGCCATCGACGGCTTTGAGGGGCAGGTGGCTTCCGGACAGAGGGCCGGCCGACACCTGAAAAGTTTTACACAGGTCCCTTACCTCGAGAAGGTGGTTCATGGTTCCCTCCAGCAGCGTACCAGGTGACCGGGGGTCACTTCTCTCAAAGGCGGAAGTTTGCTCTTTTCTGGAGCGAAAGGCGCGGGGCAGTTATCCAGATAGGTGCCGGCGGCTGTTTTCTCGGGCGCCGCGTCCCGGGTCAGGGCCAGGCGATGCTGTTTTTGGCCGATTTTGGGCAGGCAGGCCAGCAGGCTGCGCGTATAGGGGTGTCTCGGGTCGTCGAAAATGGCCGTCACCGGCGCGTATTCCAGAATCAGTCCGTCGTGCATGATGGCGACCTTGTCGGCTGTTTCCGCCACCACGCCGAGATCGTGAGTGATCAGCAACATGGCCATGCGGTGTTTGGATTTCAGGTCGTCGAGCAGCTGCATGATCTGGGCCTGGATGGTGACATCAAGGGCCGTGGTCGGTTCGTCCGCGATAAGCAGTCGGGGGCGGCAGGCCAGGGCCATGGCGATGACCACCCGCTGGCGCATGCCGCCGGACAACTGATGCGGGTATTCCCGGCACCGTCTTTCCGGAGAGGATATGCCGACCTGCTTTAGCAGCGCCACGGCTTGTTGCAGAGCGTCCTGTCGCTTGAGGCCCTGGTGAATGCGCAGCACTTCGGCGATTTGCTCTCCGACGTTGAATACCGGATTGAGGGCCGTCATCGGTTCCTGGAAGACCATGGCGATCTGATTTCCACGTACCCGACGCATTTCCGTTTCCGGCAGCAGGCGCAAGTCTTCGTCCCGAAACAGAACCTGTCCCTCGACCACCCTGCCCGGCGGCGGTACCAGGCGCAGCAAAGACAGGGCCGTGACAGATTTGCCGCATCCCGATTCGCCCACCAGCGCCAGGCATTCGCCGGCTTCCAGATTGAAATCGAGGCCGCGCACAGCCTTGATGAGGCCGGCTTTGGTGAAAAAATAGGTGCGCAGGTTATGGACTTCGAGAAGGGCGGACATGGACGCTCCTTTAAGGCAGGTTGCAGTCAGCCAATTTAGCCGGAAAGCCGTGTATCGTCAAGTGTGGCGTGTTTGAGGGGCGAGGTTTGCGGAATGCGGGACGCGGGCCGCGAAAAAGTAAGGTGTGTGATTGGTGAATGGCGTTGGCAAAAGAACGGCCTCCCGACACCGCACTGCTGAATTGCCTTATAATGGCTTTGCCGTTATTCCCCTGCGACGCCGCCGGAACGGAGCGGCCCTTCAACCCTGCCGGTTTCGGCCGGCGACCAGCATGACGCGCAACAAACCAGGCCGCGTCATCGATCCAAAAAGCGATACACCTTTTCCCCGCAACTCGGTCGTGCTAGAATTCGCCCTCGAAAAAACTATCCATCGGAGGATTTTAATGTCACTTGATCCGCAGCAGGAAAGCCGCATTCTCGGCTACCTCATTGAAGAGACCGGTCTTCAGACCGGTCAGGTTGTCAATACCGTCGCATTGCTGCGCGAAGGGGCAACGGTGCCCTTTATCGCCCGCTACCGCAAAGAGCGCACCGGGGAATTGGACGAAGTTCAGATCCGCACCCTCGAAGAACGTCTTGGTTATTTTACCGAACTCGAACAACGCAAAACCACGGTGCTGGATTCCATCAGCGAACAGGGCAAGCTGACGCCGGAACTGGCCGACCGCATCGAAAAGTCCCGCCAGAAAAACGAACTCGAGGATTTATACCTGCCGTATAAGCCCAAGCGCCGCACCCGCGCCATGATTGCCCGCGAACGGGGATTGGAGCCCCTGGCCGATCTGATCTCGGCCCAGGATCTGACCGAAGGTACCCCGGAACAGGCGGCCGCGCCTTTCGTCGATCCGCAGAAAGAGGTGGCCGATGCCGCTGCGGCTTTGCAGGGGGCTGCCGATATTCTGGCCGAGAGGTTGAGCGAGGATGCCGACATGCGTGCGGTGGTACGGCGGCTTACCTGGGAACAGGGCATGTTCCGTTCGCAGGTCGCTCCGGATTATGCAGGCAAGGTCAGCAAGTTCGAGATGTATTACGATTATCAGGAACCGTTGCGCGACGTGCCTTCCCACCGCATGCTCGCCATGCGGCGCGGCGAAAAGGAAGAAGTGCTGCGCCTGTCGGTTGCCGCTCCCGAAGAGGAACTGGTGCAGCGCCTGAAAAACCGCCTGCTGCGGGGAGAGAGTATCTTCCGCCCGATGCTGGAAGACGTCGCCCAGGACGCTTACCGGCGCCTTATCGCACCTTCCATCGAAGTAGAATTGCGGCTCGAGGCCAAGAAACGGGCCGACGAAGCTGGCATAGCCGTATTTGCCGACAACCTGCGCAACCTTCTGCTGTTGCCGCCGGCCGGAAGTTGCCGGGTACTGGGCGTCGATCCCGGTTTGCGCACCGGCTCCAAACTGGCGGCGATCGATGCCACCGGGCGCTTTCTGGAGGATGCAACCATCTATCCGCATACCGGCAAAAGCCAGCTCGGGCCCGCCCGCCAGCAGTTGCTGCGCCTGATTCAGGCGCACGATATCGAAATGGTGGCCATCGGCAACGGCACCGCCAGTCGCGAGATGGATCTGTTCGTGCGTGAAACCCTTGGCGATGCCGGGATCAAGCTGCCGGTGGTGATGGTCAACGAGGCCGGGGCCAGCGTCTATTCCGCCTCGGATATTGCCCGCGAGGAATTTCCCGATCTCGATGTTACGGTGCGTGGCGCCATCTCCATCGCCCGGCGCCTGCAGGATCCCCTGGCGGAACTGGTCAAGATCGATCCCAAGAGTATCGGGGTCGGTCAGTATCAGCATGATGTCAATCAATCGGCTCTTAAAAAAGCGCTCGACGATACGGTGGAGAGCTGCGTCAATTTCGTCGGCGTCGACCTCAATACCGCCTCCTGGGCTTTGTTGTCCTATGTTTCGGGGATCGGCGAGGCGCTGGCCAAGGCGATGGTGCGGCACCGGGAAAGTCGGGGCGCCTTCGATACGCGGGCGGATTTGCTCGATATCCCCCGTTTCGGCGCCAAAACCTTTGAACAGGCTGCCGGTTTTCTGCGTATTCGCGGAGGATCGAATCCTCTCGACAATACGGCCGTGCATCCCGAAAACTACCCTACGGTGGAGACGATGGCTTCCGATATCGGGCTGTCCGTGACGGAACTGGCCGCCGCGCCCGACAAGCTGACCGGCGTGCGCCTGGAGCGCTACGTCACCGATACGGTGGGCCTGCCCACCTTGCGCGATATCCTCGAGGAGCTTGAAAAGCCGGGGCGCGACCCGCGACGCCGGTTCGAGACCGTCTCTTTTCGTGACGACGTCCGGGAAATCAGCGACCTGAAGGAAGGCATGGTGCTGTCCGGAACGGTGACCAATGTGGCCGCCTTTGGCGCTTTTGTCGATATCGGGGTGCATCAGGACGGACTGGTGCACATCAGTCATCTGGCGCATCGGTTCGTCAAGGATCCTGGCGAAGTGGTGCGGGTTGGTGATATCGTAAAAGTCAAGGTGCTGTCCGTCGATGCGACTCGCAAACGCATCGGCCTGTCCATCAAGGAAGCGCAGCCCGAGCCGGAGTCGGCGTCGCGACCGGCCAGAAAAAAACGGGAGAAAACCGGGAAAGCGTCCCTCAAGGATGCTTCGGCCTGGGAAAAAGCCGGCTTTCGGGTGCGGCGTAAATAATTTCAGGGGCTCGCCTGCCGAGCCCCTGCATCGAAAACAGGAGGCACGGGGCCTTGACGGAAAACAGGAGATGAGGGGTGGGAAAATACGTCGATTTGCATCTGCACAGTCATTGTTCCGATGGGCGTCACGCCCCCGCCGATGTCATCCGCCGGGCGGCTGAGGCAGGTCTGGCAGCTGCCGCGCTGGCCGACCACGACAATGTCGACGGGGTCGATGAAGCCATGGCGGCCGGAATGTCCTACGGCATCGAAGTGCTGCCGGCCGTCGAGCTTTCGGTCATCTGGGAATCCTACCGCGACATTCATTTGCTCGGTTACGCTATTGATCATCACCACGACGGCTTGACCGCCGCTTTACGGGCATTTCGCGACTATCGCGCCGGCCGCAACGAACGCATCGTGGAGCGGATCAACCGCAAACTGGCCGACGAAGGGCGGGCTCCCATAGACTTTGCCGAGGTTCTGGCCCATGCCGAAGGGAGCCTCGGCCGCCCCCATATCGCCATGGTTCTCGTCGAACACGGCCATGCCCGCAATCACGACGACGCCTTTTCCCGCTACCTGGTGCCGTGCAATGTGCCCAAACGGTATTTCCCCATCGACGAGGCCATCGAACTCATTCATCAGGCCGGGGGCATAACCTCCCTTGCTCATCCCCCCTATATCACCGACGACCGGAAACAATTGCGCCGGATGCTGGATGCTTTCGCCGGCATGGGCCTCGACGGCCTGGAGGCCTACAATAACCGCTCTACCAACGCCGATATCGACTGGCACATATCCGAGGCCCGGCGTCGCAATCTCATTGTAACCGGGGGGTCCGATTACCATGGCGTGGAAGGTGGGGATATCGTGATCGGCGGAGGACGCGGCAATCTGCGCATTCCCTATCGTTGCGTCGAGGAGATCCGCCAGGCGGTGGCCCGGCGCCGCGGAAGGCAGCGACCGTGATGCATGACTTCCGTCCGTTTTTCATCGATTTCGAAGCTTCCAGCCTGTCCGGATTCTCCTATCCTATCGAGGTGGCCTGGGGCAGTACCCTGGACGATATCCACAGCTGTCTCATTTCGCCGGCCCAGTGCCATGATTGTCTCGACTGGGATGACGACTCCGAGCTTCTCCACGGCCTGACCAGGCGCCAGCTTTTGGAGCAGGGGGTGCCCATGGCGAAGGTCTGCGATCTGCTCAACCAGGCACTTGAGGAAAGACGGGTTTATTCCGATGCCAGCGGTTACGACAACCTCTGGCTGGAAAAGCTTTTCCATGCCGCCAGAAAGGGGCGGCCGGGTTTTGTGATCCGGCACGTGGATGAACTGTTGTGCGAGCGGCTGGCCCCTCTTCTGGTGCAACGCCGCGAACTGATGGCAGCCTTGGAAAAGATGCATCATGCAGCCCGCGCCAAGGTGCCGCGTCAGCACCGGGCCGGTTGGGATGTGCGGTTTTTGATCGAGCTTTGGGATATGGTCTGCCGGCGCTGGCCGGATCCGGATGGGACCGGAACGGAAAATTGAATCCGGTTTTACACCGGCAGATCCAGCAGGATCTCCAGTGGTCCCGAGGGGACGATCCCGGCGATGGGGATGTTCTCCCCGGCTTTCCAGCGTGCTACGGCATGCCGTTTTTCTTTCCCGGTGACCAGTACCAGCACCTGGCGGGTCTGGCTGAGGGCTTTAGCACTCAGGCTGATCCTTTCCGACGGCGGTTTGGGAGCGTTGGTGACGGGAACGACGAGTTTTTGTTCCGGGTGGTCGTGCCCCGGAAACAGGCTGGCGGTATGACCGTCCACGCCGAGACCGAGAATAACCAGATCGAAGGGCAGGGCGGCGCTGATTTCGGCCGCATAGCGCAGGGCCCCTTCGGTCGGCCCCAGTCCGGCGGGGATGATGTGAATCCGCTGTCGCGGGATGTCCACATGATCGAGCCAGGCTCTGGCAGCCATGGTGTCGTTACGGTCGGCATGGTCGGCGGGCAGGCAGCGCTCGTCGCCGAAATAGATCTCCCAGTGCGGCCAGTCGGCGTCGGTGTCGGCCAGTAAGCGGTAGGTCGCCTCCGGCGTGCGGCCGCCGGCCAGCACCAGGCGAAATGTGCCGCGTTGTGCGATGGCTTCGTCGGCCGCCTGCTGAATCCGGACAGCCGCATCCCGAGCGACGGCGGCGGAATCGGCCAGGCGGTGCCAGGTTATGTGTTGGTCTTCGGGCATTTGTTTGTTGTTTTTCTGAGTCTCGAGTCTCGAATTACGGAACGTCAACCCGCACACCGGCGGGTCGCGTCCCGCCACACGCCTTCCTCTTTTTGCTTGCCCAAAAAGAGGAAGCAGAAAAAGGGCGCCCCGCTCCTGGCCCGCCTGCGGCGGGTTCCCTCCACTGCGCAACCGCCGGGCGGGCGGAAAAGATTCGCTGCGCTCAGTTTTCCGCCTGTTTCGCCCGCCGGCCGCTCCGTTCCGGCGGCGTCACAAGGGGAAATAACGGCAAAGCCGTTATAAAACAATTCAGCAGCGTCGGTGGCGGGGGGCTATTCTTTTGCCAACGGCATTCACCAATCACACACCTTGCGTTTTTCGCATCCCGCACCCGCAAGGCTCCAGCGTGTTGCGCCAGAACCGGCACGGATCGACGAACAGGTCATCGGCGGCCGAGGGCCCCCAGGAGCCGGCGGGATAGAAGTGCAGATCGTCTCCCGGTTGCGACCAGGCCTGCAGGACCGGGTCGACGATTCGCCAGGCCTGCTCCACTTCCTGGTAGCTTAAAAACAGGGAACGGTCCCCTCTCATAATATCCAGCAACAACTCCTCATAGGCATCGTTGAAGGGATCGTCCGCTTTGCGGAAACTGGCATCGAGGCTGGTCTGGCGCGTTGCAAGGGCCTCGCCGGGGGCTTTTACGGTCATTTCCAGGCGCATGCATTCATGGGGCTGGATACCGATCAGCAGCCAGTTCGACGCTTCGCAATGGACCTGGCTGGCACGGAAAAATTGCTGAGGCGGTTGTTTGAAGCAGATGGCCACCAGGGCCTGCTTTTCCGCCATGCGCTTGCCGGTACGCAGCAGGAAAGGAACCCCGGCCCAGCGCCAGTTGTCGATATGAAGTCTCAGGGCGGCGAAGGTTTCCGTGTGACTTCCGGCGGCGACCGCCTGCTCCGACCTGTAATCGATGACCTTGTTCCCATTGACGGTGCCGGCGGCGTATTGGCCGCGTATCGCGAATTGTGTCACCTTGTCGTCCGGAATCGGACGGATCGATTTGAGAACCTTGAGCTTTTCGGCGTGCAGCGCTTCGGCGGCCATGGATACCGGCGACTCCATGGCGACGAAGGTCAGCAATTGCAGCAGGTGACTCTGCACCATATCCCGCAGGGCTCCGGAGGCTTCGTAAGTCGCTCCTCTTCCTTTGATGCCCTGGGGTTCGGCATGGATGATCTGGATATGGTCGATGCTGTTGCGGTTCCAGAGGGGCTCCATCAGTACGTTGCCGAAACGGAATACCAGGATATTGCGCACCGTTTCCTTGCCGAGATAATGATCGATGCGAAAGATCTGGTCCTCCCGCAGATGTTGAGCAAGTTTTTGCTGCAGGGCTCTGGCGCTTGGCAGGTCATTGCCGAAAGGTTTTTCGAGAACGACGCGTCGCCAGCCACGGCTTTCGTCAAGCAGCTTGGCGTCATCGAGGTTTTCGAGAACATCGGCGTAATCGGAAGGAGTCAGCGCCATGTAAAAGACCGTGTCCGCCGGGTATTCATGACTCTGGTCGAGTGTGTCGCGCAGCGCCGCGTAGAAGCGCGCATCGCGCAGGTCGCCGCGCAGGTAGTCGACCCGTTTGGCAAATCGGGAAACCACCTCCTCGTCCAACTCGCCGCGCACGGAACCGGCCAGAGCGTTGCGCATGACCGTCATCCAGGCGTTTCGGTCCGGCTGGCGCCGGCCGCAGGCGAGGATACGGGTGCCGCGGGCCAGGCGGCCGGCGGCATCGAGGTGGTAGAGGGCCGGCAGCAGCTTGCCGCGGGCCAGATCGCCGGTTGCGCCGAAAATAACGATGCTGCAAGATTCAGTCATGGGAGTCCTCGCGAACCGGGGTAAGGTCGCTCCAGTCGGTATGAAAAAAGCGGCCTCTTGGCTGGTCGATACGTTCGTAGGTATGGGCACCGAAATAATCCCGCTGGGCCTGCAGCAGATTGGCCGGCAGGTTTGCACAGCGATAACCGTCGAAAAAAGCCAGGGACGAGGACATGGCCGGCAGGGGGATGCCGAGGGAGATGCCTTGGATCACGGCCCGGCGCCAGCCGGATTCGGCAGTGCGCAACTGTTCGGCGAAGAAGGGTGCCAGAATCAGGTTTTCCAGACGGGGGTCCGCCTTGAACGCCGCGGCTATATCGTTTAGAAAAATGCTGCGGATAATGCAGCCGCCGCGCCAGATAAGGGAGAGGCCGCACAAATCGAGTTCCCAGTCGAACGCCCGGGCCGCATCCCGGAGAAGCATGAAGCCTTGCGCATAGGATATGATTTTGGCGGCGTAAAGGGCATTGTGAACGGCCGCGACCGATTCCGTCTCCGGAGCGGCAGGCGATCGGGCGGTGTTTCCGAGGGTCTGTGCGGCAAGCAGGCGCTCATCGCGTCTTGCCGACAGCGAACGGGCGAAGACCGCTTCGTTGATGGCGGTCAGGGGGGTGCCCATTTGCAGGGCTTCGATGGCGGTCCAGCGTCCTGTACCTTTTTGTCCGGCCGTATCGAGGATGGCATCGATCAGCGGTTGGCCGTCCGTATCGCGGGCGCCTAGAATGTGTCCGGTTATTTCGATCAGGTAGGAATTGAGGGGGCCTTCATTCCAGCGATGAAACAGTTCGGCCAGGCGATCCGTGTCCATTCCCAAGCCGAAACGCAGCAGATGATAGGTTTCTCCGATCAGTTGCAGGTCGCCGTATTCGATGCCGTTATGCACCATCTTGACGAAATGTCCAGCCCCATGCGGCCCGACCCAGCGGCAGCAGGGGGCGTCGTCGACTCTGGCGGCAATCGCCTCCAGAACGGGGCGGATACGGGGCCAGGCCGAAATGTTGCCACCCGGCATCAGTGACGGTCCCCGACGGGCACCTTCCTCTCCTCCCGAGATGCCGCATCCCACAAACAGAAGGTTTTTCCGGGCCAGCTCCGCTACCCGTCTCCGGGTATCCTGAAAGTGGGAGTTCCCGCCGTCGACGATGATGTCGCCATCATCCAGGTGGGGCAGCAAAAGATTAATGGTGTCATCGACCGCCCGTCCGGCCTTGACCATCAGCAGCACGATGCGCGGCCGCGGCAGCGCCGCTGCCAGTTCGGCCATGGAATAACAGCCGATGATGTTGCTGCCGGCCGCCGGACCATCTAAAAATGCATCGGTCCTGGCGTCGGTGCGGTTGTATGCCGCCACCCGGTAGCCATGATCCTGTATGTTCAGGGCCAGGTTCTGTCCCATGACTGCCAGGCCGATAATGCCGATATCTGCTTTTTTCACGTCGATAGTCCCTGATGGTGTGGCGAAAAGGTGGAAAGTCTCTGACTATTCATTATCACAGAAATGTGGCGCAGGCAAAAAAGGATGGCGGCGTAAACCTTGCCGTAACGGTTCATGGCATATGTTCGGAAAACCGCGCGGTGCATGGGGCAAACGTCGCGAAGGATGTTCAAAACCAGTCGGGCCATCCGAAGTCAATTTTTTTTTCGTTATGAACAAAAGGGATGACATGGTCGGCAGACATCGGTTTGGCAAAGTAGTATCCCTGCATCACACAGCAGCCTTGGGACAGTAGAAACCGCAGTTGCTGATGGTTTTCCACACCTTCCGCGATGAGCTTCATGCCGAGACTTTTCGCCATCGCGATCGTCGCTTTGACGATGGCTTTGTCGCCTTCGTCGGTGTCGATATCCCGGACGAATTCCTGGGCGATCTTGATGCGGTCGATAGGCAGCTTTTTCAAATATGTCAAGGACGAGTAGCCGGTGCCGAAATCGTCGATGGCGATCCGTATGCCGAGGTTTTTCAGGGCTTTGAGAGCTTCGACCGCTGTCTCCGTGTTTTCCAGAAAGACGCTTTCGGTAAGCTCCAACTCAAGCAGCTGCGGCGGCAAAGACGTGCTGCGCAGGGTTTCTCCGACGCGTTTTACCAGATCGGGCTGATGGAACTGCTTGGCGGAGATATTGACGGCAATGGACAGGGGCGAGGAGGTCTCTTGTCCCCAGAGCGCCGCTTTGCTGCAGGCGGTACGTAGTATCCATTCCCCCAGGGGGCGAATCAGGCCGGTCTCTTCGGCCAATGGGATAAACCGGGACGGGGGAATGAGCCCGTCGTCGGGATGTTGCCAGCGCACCAGCGCTTCCATTCCCGTGACCCTGCCGAGAGCCAGGTCGATTTGCGGTTGGTAAACCAGGAACATTTCTTCTTGCTTCAGAGCCTTGCGCAGGTTGACCTCCATGCGGTGGCGCTGGTCGGCCTGTTGGGCCAGTTGCGACGAGAAGAAATGATAATCGTTGCGCCCCTTTTTTTTGGCTTCGTACATGGCTGTATCGGCCTGTTTCAGCAGGGTGTCCGAGTCCAGGCCGTCCTGTGGATAAAGGGCGATGCCGATGCTGGCGGTGGTGCTGATGTCGCCTTCGCCGGTGACAAAAGGTTTCTCGTTCAGCAAGCGGAGAAACTTTTCCGTGGCGGCGGAGGCCTTCTGGATATCGTCCAGATCGCTCAGTACCAGGACGAATTCGTCCCCACCCCAGCGGGCCAGAGTATCGCAACTGCGGATCACCTTGCGCAATCTTTCGGCCACGGCTTGAATCAGCATGTCTCCCGTCGTATGTCCCAGGGTGTCGTTGATATGCTTGAAGTTGTCCAGATCGAGCAGCAGAACCGCAACGAATTTATTGAGTCGCCGGGCTCTTCCGATAGCCAGGTCCATATGATCCTTGAGCAAGGTTTTGTTGGGTAAACCCGTCAGCCCATCGAAATAGG
Source organism: Desulfuromonadales bacterium (assembly GCA_030154185.1). GTDB lineage: Bacteria > Desulfobacterota > Desulfuromonadia > Desulfuromonadales > Syntrophotaleaceae > Syntrophotalea. Next base: position 7,380 of record JASKKK010000039.1, on the reverse strand, counting down.
CCAGATGTTTGATCTGGGCTTCGGCTTTCTTTTTATCCGTAATGTCGACCACCGATGCCATGACGGACAAAGGAGCTCCGTTTTCATTTTTGATCACCTGGGCCTGCAGTTGCACATCGAAACAGATGCCGTTCTTTTTCTTTCCTCTTCCTTCGCCATTCCAGACTCCGCGGTTTTTCAGTATTTCGAAAATCGCCCGGGCTTTCTGCGGGTCCTCATGGAAGTCGACGATATGTTTGTCGAGCACCTCCTGTTCGCTCTGGTAACCCCATAAATCGAGAGCTGCCCGGTTGACATAGGTCAGATGCCCCTGGAGATCGACCATGATCAGCGGGGTGAGGGAGGCGTCAATGGCCTTTTGGGCCATCTTAAATTGCTGTTGGGTCTTCTTGAGGGCGGTGACATCTCTGGAGATGGCCAGCACAGCTTCGGGGGCGTCTTCTCCATTTTTGGCCGCGACGTTGGCCGTTACCAGAAAACAGCGTTGTTCTCCGTTGGCATCGAAAAACAGACTTTCGCTGTTGTGGGGCGCACCGTCATCGAAGGCTTTCATGGCATGACAAGGATGGGCGCAGGGCGTTGGACTGCGATGCAGGGCGACATGACATTTCTGACCAACCAGGTCTTTTCCGAACATCCGTTTTGCAATATCGTTGGCCCAGATGATGTTCAATTCCCTGTCTATCATGTGTATGGGGTCGCTGATGCTTTCCAGTATGGCTTTGACGGTACCCTCGCTGTGGCGCAGTGCCTGAAGGGTTTTTTTATAGCGCATGACCATCAGACCCAGGGCGAAGGTAAAACATACGAATATGCCGGTAAGCGACAAGGCTACGGTAGCTTGTCGTTTGTATTCCTGGCCGATAAGGGGAATATCGTTGAGAATGACGCTGTCCATCGGCAGTTTTTGCCGATCGATGCCGAAGCGTTGCAGGGCATTGTTGTCGAACATATAGAGATTGGGCGTTTGCGTCAGGGGCGGCAGGTGGCTCGGCTCTTCCCCGTGGAGAATGCGCAAAGCCAGTCGCGCGGCGGTTTGTCCCTGGCGTTTGCCGCTTACCACATGCCCGCCGACAACGCCGTCGCTGATTAAAAAATCCCAGGGGGTGTAAACGGGGTGTCTGCTGTTTTTGACGATGAGGCGGTTGCTTTGCGATGGTGTATAGATATGGCCTTCGGGGTCGCGAAGAAACAGCAGGTTGAGAACGATGCTGCGGGGGGGAAGAGATGACAGGGCTTTTACAAGCTCCGGAGCATTCAGGCTGTCGAGCAACTGGAACGCAACCCGTTTCCGAAAATGCGGGATGATCCTGCGAGCCTTGGCCAGATTGGCCTGACCCGTCGGTGTGCCGTCCGTGATTATCGCGACGGTACGGGTCTGCGGATGCAGTTGAAGGGCAATGTCGAGAGTCCCTTCCAGATCGTAGTTTTCCGCCACTCCGGTGATGTTTTCGTGACCGGCAATACGACCGGGGCCGAAGTCGTTGATGCCGCAGAAGACCACCGGTATTTTTGGAAAAAGTTCGTTTCGATATTTCAGAAGAAAATCGAGGGCGTTGTCGTCCGAACACAGAATAACGTCAAAGATCGTTCCGGCATATTTGTCCGACAGAAAGGACCTGAGACGTTCGAAGATCTGTTCGGGCGGATGACGCTTGGTATCCATGTTTTCCACAAACAGTTCCGCTTCGGGAATATGCTGTTTGAGGATCTCTTCCATTCCCGCCTTGACGTCGTCCGTCCATGGGTAGCCGCGGTGATAGGAGTGGAGTATCAGGATGTTTTCGGCGGCGCAGGGGCGGGCAGGCAACAACAGAAATACTATCGTTGCCAAACAGGTGATTCCAAAAGAAAGTGCGAAAAAAGGTGTCGTTTGCTTGATCATTATTCTATGCTAGTTCACAATTTTTAATATGCAACAAAGTTTTGTTATGATGCACTTGATGAGACGCTGTCCTTTTCTGCCGTATAATTGATGGCGTCGCAAAAACTCGCCAACGGCTGCGATTGCTGCGATTGCCTCGCTGCTTCGACGTACGTAACTCGACAATCGCACGCCTTGCATCTGGCGCTTTTTGCTTAGCCATCCCATTTGATGTTTTTTGCGAAAGCATCATAATTGATTTCAGGATGGCAGAGCCGATAAAAACCGAAATATGATTCTACAGGGCCCGGATCGGTATCTTGGGGTCATTGTTTAGAGGAACGCTGAGAGGAAATGTGATGAAAATACGACGTAGGGGGTTCTTCCTCATGGTGTTGCTTGTCGTCGGTTCCGGATTGGGGTATTGGCTGCTGCATTCCTCGAACGGAAATGCCGAAGGCTTGGTATTGTACGGCAACGTCGATATTCGCAAGGTAGATTTGTCCTTCCGGGTCGGTGGCAGGATTGCCGATGTTTTGTTCGAGGAGGGGGACCGTGTCGAGACCGGTCAGATTGTGGCACGCCTCGATGCGATTCCCTATCGCGACGAAGAGCGGCTGGCGCTGGCCCGTTACCGTCAGGCTGACGCCGCGTTGCAAAAGATGGAAGCCGGCAGCCGTCCGCAGGAAATCGCCCAGGCCGAGGCATCGGTTCGCGAACGGCGGGCTACCCTGCAGAACCTCAGGCTGGAATATCGTCGCAGCAGGAATCTGGTCCAAAGCGGTGCCATCGCCAGGCAGACTTTTGATAATGTTACAGCCCGCCTGCACGAGGCCGAGGCACGTCTGGCGACGGCGCAAGAAGGGCTCAGGCTGGCCCGGGAGGGATTTCGCGCCGAGGATATCGCTGCCGCCCGCGCCAATCTGCAGGCGGCGGAAGCCAGCCTGGCCCTGGCGCGTACCCGTCTGGACGATAGCCAAATCGAGGCGCCTGCCGAAGGCATCATCCTGACCCGTGTCGAGGAACCCGGCGCTATTGTCCGGACGGGGCAGACCGTAGCCGTCTTGTCGTTGATCGATCCGATCTGGGTGCGGGCCTATGTGGAAGAACCGGACCTGGGAAGAGTGCACCCGGGCATGGCGGCCGAAATCTTCACCGACACCCGTCCCGACCAGCCTTACTTCGGACATGTCGGTTTTATTTCTCCGGAAGCGGAATTCACACCCAAGACGGTACAGACCGAAACCCTTCGCACCCGTCTGGTCTACCAGTTGCGGATCATCGTCGATAATCCGGACCAGGGTTTGCGGCAGGGGATGCCGGTTACCGCAAAGCTGAACCCAAGCCGGCAGACGGGGGCCTCGCGGAGGAATCGGTGACACCTGTCGCGGTGAATATCCGCAAGCTTCGATACGCTTTCGACACGCATGGGCCTTATGCCCTCGACGGCATATCGGCAGATATCCGCACCGGAGGCGTGACCGGGCTGGTGGGACCCGACGGTGCGGGAAAGACCACCCTCCTGCGGTTGATGGCCGGGTTGTTGCTGCCGGAAGAAGGAACCCTTCGCGTATTCGGCACGGATACCCGCAAAGCCGGCGCCGCGCTGGCCCGCACCCTGGGGTACATGCCTCAGAAATTCGGTTTGTATGAAGAACTCACCGTACGGCAGAACATGAAGCTGCACGCCGATCTCCAGGGCCTCGTGGGGGATGAGCGCCAAAAGGCCTTTGCCCGTTTGTTGTCGTTCACCGCATTGGAACCGTTTCAGGAGCGGCTGGCCGGGCGTTTGTCCGGAGGCATGAAGCAGAAACTGGGGCTGGCCTGCGCTTTGCTGCGCAAGCCGCGTCTGTTGCTGTTGGATGAGCCGAGTGTAGGGGTCGATCCGGTCAGTCGCCGCGAATTGTGGCGCATGGTTCAGGAGCTTGTCGATGAAACCGTGGCGGTGGTATGGTCCACCGCCTATCTGGATGAAGCGGAAAAGTGCGATGATATTCTGTTGCTCAACGAAGGCAGGTTGCTGTTTGCCGGTATCCCTTCGGCGCTGACCGACACGATGAGCGGGCGTTGTTTTCAACTCCGCGACATGTCCGGCAATCGCCGCCGGTTGTTGAATGAGGCCTTGAAGCAGACAGGGGTGCAGGACGGCGTGGTTCAGGGGCGCAGTCTGCGGCTGGTGCTGAGCAAAGACGTTACGGCCGATGCGCTCGATGCATTCGCCGCCCGGGGGCATCTGCAATCGGTAAAGCCGCGCTTCGAGGATGCTTTCATCGATATTCTGGGCGGCGGCCCGGGCGGGGAGTCGCCCCTGGCTGCTGCCATGGCTGCGGTGACGGATACCGGACGCACCGCTGTCATGGCCGAAGGGTTGACCAAAAAGTTCGGCGATTTCACCGCCGTTCGGGATGTGAGTTTCGCGATCGAAAGAGGCGAAATTTTCGGTCTTCTTGGTCCCAACGGAGCGGGTAAGTCGACGACCTTCAAGATGCTGTGCGGGCTGTTGCATCCCACGGTCGGAGCTGGCAGGGTGGCCGGAGTCGATCTTCTGAAAGCCCCCGGCAAAGCCCGCTCCCGGCTCGGTTACATGGCCCAGAAGTTCTCCCTCTATGGCGACCTCTCCGCCCGCCAGAACCTCGATTTTTTCGCAGGGATTTACGGTCTTGCCGGCAGTCGCAAGCGTCGCACGGTCGATCGCATGATCAGCACATTCAACCTCGAGCCGTTTCTGGCCGTCTCCGCCCGGGAACTGCCTCTCGGATTCAAACAACGTCTGGCCCTGGCCTGTGCCGTCATGCACGAGCCGGCGGTGCTGTTTCTCGATGAACCGACCTCGGGAGTCGATCCCATCACGCGCCGCGAGTTCTGGACCCATATCAACGGTCTGGTGGAACGTGGTATGACGATCCTGGTCACCACCCATTTCATGGATGAAGCGGAGTATTGCGATCGTATCGCCCTTATCTATCGGGGACAGCTCATGGCAACGGCGCCCCCCGATGCCCTTAAGGAGAAAGTAAAGTCGGAGCGGCTCCCGGACCCCTCTCTGGAAGATGCCTTTATCGAACTCATTCATCGCTGGGATACGAGCCCATGAACGGTTGGCGCCGCATCAAAGCCCTTATCCTCAAGGAATTCATACAGGTGCTGCGCGATCCGAGCAGCCTGCTCATTGCCTTCGTGCTGCCCGCCATCCTGCTGTTTCTGTTCGGTTTCGGCGTTTCGCTCGATGCCCGGCAGGTCCGAATCGGGGTGGCCGTGCAGGGTTCCGGCGCGCCGGCATACGAGCTGGCCTCGGCGTTCATGGCCAGTCCCTGGTTCGAAGCCGATCTGGAAAAGGATCCTCGTCCCCTTGAACGGGAGGTGCTGGCCGGGCGATTACGCGGCATGGTGGTGATTCCGCAGGATTTCAGTCGCGACCTGGGGCGGAAAGATGCTGTATCCGTTCAGGTGATTGCGGATGGCAGCGAAACCAATACCGCCAATTACGTGCAGAATTACGCCCGTGGGGTGGTCAGCTCCTGGAGCATGGTGGAAGGAATAAAAAAAGGCACCGACAGCGACTTCGGGCCGCAGCTTCTGTCCCGCATCTGGTTCAATCCCGAGCTGGAAAGCCGCAACTCGCTTATCCCGGGGGCGGTGGCCATCATCATGGCCATTATCGGCACTTTGTTGACGGCCCTGGTGGTGTCCCGCGAATGGGAGCGCGGCACCATGGAATCCCTCATGTCTACGCCTGTCGGCATGTTCGAACTGTTGCTCGGAAAAATGGTCCCCTATTTTATCCTGGGATTGCTGGCGATGCTCGGCAGCGTGGTTGTTGCCATCGGTCTATTTCACCTGCCTTTTCGAGGGTCGCCGGCTTTTCTGCTGCTTGTTGCGAGCGCATTTCTGCTGGCAGCCCTGGGGCAGGGATTGCTCATTTCCACCCTGGCCAAAAACCAGTTCATCGCTGCCCAGGCGGCTCTGGTTACCGGTTTTTTGCCGGCCTTTCTGCTTTCCGGATTTGTCTTCGAAATCGCCTCCATGCCCTTGCCGATCCGGATCCTGACCCGTATCGTGCCTGCGCGTTACCTGGTCTCCGGCCTGCAGACATTGTTTCTGGTCGGCGATGTGCAAAAGGTTCTCTGGACCGACACGTTGATCCTGTTGCTGTTGGCCGCCCTGTTGTTTGCTCTGACGGCCAGAAAGACCGTTCGGAGATTAAGGTAGTTTTTATACGAAACGGCTTGTTTCTTCTATGGAAACCACGCTGAGGCAGCCGGTGTCTTATCCGTATCCGTCGTTTTTGGACCTTCGGTTGGAAAAGGTCCTGTTTGCGGGAAGGGAACCACATGATCGATCGTATCCGCACCCTGATGATCAAGGAATTGCTGGCGGTTCTGCGGGATAAAAAGAGCCGCTTTATCCTTATCATTCCGCCACTGGTGCAGCTGTTCGTGTTTTCCTTCGCTGCCACCCAGGAGGCGCGCAACCTGAGTCTTGCCATACTCAATCAGGATCGGGGGCAGGCTGCCTTGCGACTGGCGGAAGATTTCGCGGCAGCGCCTACTTTCAGCCGCGTCGTTTATCTGCGCCGTCCGGCAGAGATTGCGGCTGTCATCGAAAACCAGGAGGCGATTGCCGCATTATGGATCCCGGGCGATTTTTCCGCCGACCTGAGGGCGGGACGCGGAGCACAGGCCAGCTTTATTCTGGATGGGCGCAAGACCAATACCGCCCAGATCGTGCAGGGCTATGCCAATCGCATCATGCGTGCCTATCTGGCGGACATAAATGCAGATGGCATGGCCGGCCGGGTTTCTCTCGAACAGCGCAACTGGTTCAATCCCAATCTCGATTTTAAATGGTTTACCGTTCCCAGCCTGGTCTGCATTTTGACCACCCTCATAGGTCTTCTGGTCACAGGGCTGTCCGTGGCGCGGGAACGGGAAATGGGTACCTTCGAGCAGTTGCTGGTTTCGCCTCTGCATCCCCTGGAGATTCTAATCGGCAAAGCCCTGCCGGCTCTGCTGGTCGCGATACTTGAAGGAACGCTGATCGTTCTGGCCGCGGTCTGGGTGTTGGGCGTGCCTTTGAACGGTTCGCTGATGCTGCTGTACGCCGGCATGGCCGTATTCCTGGCGGCCATCATCGGAGTGGGGCTGTTTATATCGTCCCTTTCCATGACGCAGCAGCAGGCGGTACTGGGGGCGTTTTTGTTCATGGTGCCGGCCGTGATCCTGTCGGGCTTCGCCAGTCCCATCGAAAACATGCCGGATTGGCTGCAGACGGTAACTTACGGGAATCCCCTGCGCTATTTCATGACCATTGTTCGCGGCGTGTTTCTCAAGGATATCCCGGCATCCCTGGTCTGGGAGCAGACCTGGCCCATGGCGATTATCGCCCTGTGCACATTGTCGGCGGCAACCTGGTTGTTCAAAAGGAGGATGGAGTAGGGAAGGTTCGAGGCCAACGCTGAAAAAACGCGGGACGCGGTTTGCGGGACGCGGTTTGCGGGACGCGGTTTGCGGGACGCG
>JASKKK010000109.1 GCA_030154185.1 Desulfuromonadales bacterium | reverse complement strand
TAAATGGCGGAGGGGGTGGGATTCGAACCCACGGTACCTTGCGGTACAACAGATTTCGAGTCTGTCACCTTCGACCTCTCGGACACCCCTCCGAAATTTTTCTATGTGTTTATTCGCTTGAGTCATCGGCCGGATCTTCAACCGCTTGTTGCCTGCGCTGTTTTTTCGCTGCCCGCAGGCGTCGGAAAAACCCACTCAGCAGGTCGCTGCATTCCTGATCCAATACCCCTTCAGTGACCGCCACCCGATGGTTGAAACGCTCGTCCCGGGAAAAATCGAAGACCGACCCGACAGCCCCGACGCGCGGATCGCGGCAACCGAATACAAGTCGCGGAATCCGAGCCAGAATAATGGCGCCCATGCACATCACGCAGGGTTCCAGGGTAACATACAAGGTGCAGCCGATCAGACGCCAGGACCCGAGAGTTTCCGCTGCCTGACGAATGGCGATCATTTCGGCATGCGTGGTGGGATCGTTACTGGTTTCCCGCAGGTTGTGGCCGCGCCCGATAATTTCGCCGTCTTTAACGACAACAGCCCCGACGGGAACCTCACCCAGCCTTGCGGCGGCTGAGGCCTCCACCAGGGCCTCTTGCATAAAGCCCCTGTCTTGTTTTCGGTCAAGATCCACGGGGTCGATATTTGTAAAATGGCGCGCCGCGGAAGATTCGAACTCCCGACCTTCTGATCCGTAGTCAGACGCTCTATCCAGCTGAGCTAGCGGCGCGTGTTTGCGAGGTGTACTTATCGCCGATTTGAGTTTTTTTGTCAACGCTTTTTTTGCCGAACCGGCACTATTTTTTGTCATGTAAATGGCGGAGAGGGAGGGATTCGCCCACTCTGTCGCCCACATCACGTCGGCTCCGGCGTAGGCTCCCCTGCGCTCGCTGACGCGGACGTCCTGTCCGCTTTTCTGACATTAAGTCAGCGCTCGCTCCGCTTCGAATCCCCTGGGGACCCTTTTCTGCTTAATTTTAAATGGCGGAGAGGGAGGGATTCGAACCCTCGGTACGGGTTTACCCCGTACACTCGCTTAGCAGGCGAGCGCCTTCAGCCAACTCGGCCACCTCTCCGTATTGCTGCTTATTTTTCGTGCCCGTCCCTCGAGACAGGCTGTGCAAGTTCCGCATATGGCGGAGAAAACGTTTTGACGCTCGCTCCGCTTCGAATCCCGAAGATCCGTTGTAATATGTTGTGGCGGAGGAGGTAGGATTCGCCCACTCTGTCACCCACATCACGTGGGCTCCGGCGTAGGCTCCCCTGCGCTCGCTGACGCGGACGTCCTGTCCGCTTCTCTGACATCAAGTCAGCGCTCGCTCCGCTTCGAATCCCGAAGATCCGTTGTAATATGTTGTGGCGGAGGAGGTAGGATTCGAACCCACGGTGCTTTCGCACAACGGTTTTCAAGACCGCCGCCTTAAACCACTCGGCCACTCCTCCGTGGATTCGGTCCCGAACCTATCCGGCGATCCTCTCCAGGCCGCCCATGTAGGGTCGCAGGGCCTCGGGAACAACCACCGAACCGTCTTTCTGCTGGTAATTTTCCAAAATGGCGACCAGAGTACGCCCCACGGCTAACCCGGATCCGTTCAGGGTATGCACCAGTTCCGGCTTGCCCTTCTCTTCGCGGCGGAATCGGATCGCAGCGCGACGGGCCTGAAAATCGCGGAAATTGGAGCAGGAAGATATCTCCCTGTAGGTCTGCTGTCCGGGCAACCACACCTCGATGTCGAAGGTGCGGGCGGCGGAAAACCCAATATCGCCGGTACACAGGTCGACTACCCGATAGGGCAGATTGAGACGCCGCAACACCTCTTCGGCATTATCCAGCAGTTTCAGCAATTCCTGATCCGACTCTTCGGGACGGGTAAACTTGACCAGCTCAACCTTGTTGAACTGGTGCTGCCGTATCAGCCCCCGCGTGTCGCGGCCGTGCGACCCGGCCTCCTTGCGGAAACAAGGCGTATGGGCCGTGTAGCAAATGGGCAGATCGGCATCCGCCAGAATTTCCTGCCGATGAATGTTGGTCACCGGCACTTCGGCGGTCGGGATCAGGAAAAAATCCGGATCGTCCAGATGAAAAAGATCGCTTTCAAACTTGGGGAGCTGTCCCGTCCCCGTCATGGTGTCCCTGTTTACCATAAAGGGCGGAAGAATTTCAACATATTTGTGCTCACCCGTGTGCATATCGAGCATGAAATTGATCAAGGCCCGCTCCAGCCTGGCCCCCGCCCCCTTGTAGAGAACAAAACGGGCACCGGCCAGCTTACCGGCCCGCTCGAAATCGAGGACGCCGAGAGCTTCGCCGATATCCCAGTGAGCCTGGGGCTCGAAGTCGAACTCGGGCAACTGCCCCCAACGCCGGACTTCGACGTTATCATCTTCCGAGGTGCCTACGGGACACTTCTGGTCAGGCAGGTTGGGCAAAGTCATCAGCAGGTTGCGCAAATCGCACTCGACCTGCTTGAGTTCTTCGTCAAGATCCTTGATGCGCGCGGACACTTCCTTCATTCGCGCAATCTCGCTCTGCACCTGGCTTTTGTCCTTGGTCTTGCCGATCAGGGCCGAGACCTGGTTTTTCTCTGCCTTGAGGGACTCGGTTTCACCCAGCAGATTACGCCTGCGGGCATCGAGGTCGATAAAGGCGGACATGTCGACGGCACCGTCCCGGGTCGCCAGCCGCCGTTCGACCTCGGCGAAATTTTCGCGCACGAATTTAAGATCCAGCATGAAACTCTCCCGTTCTCGGCATGGATAGCCTCCATCCGCTGTATCCTGGTTGGAGACTTTTCAAGGGCCTATTTATCTAGCACTTATCATCGGGGCAGTCAACCGGATTTCCGCAATCGGAGCCGTTGACCCACCAGTCGCTGTCGTTGTCGAACCACCAGCGTGTCGAATCGGTGGTCCAGATGTCTTCTGCCAACCTGCGCGCCAGATCGGTTTTGAGGCGGCGCACGGAAAAGGGGTACCATTCGTCGGCATAGCGATTGCCGAGGTCCTTGTATTCCTTCAGGGCCAGAATCATTTCCAACTGGTCCGCATCGTGGGCCAGCAGGGCCTCTCGGGACTGACGTGCCGCAAACTCGGCAAGAGTCTGCCGGTATTCATCGCCAAACGGCAGAGCCTCGGCCAGATCATCCACGGCGCGTTGCTCGTCGACCTGCACGTATTTTTTATTGACGTAGTTCAGGTCACCGATGCGCGCTTCCGGAATATCGTGAAACAGGCATAATTGCAGCACCCGCCCGACATCCGCCTTGCCGTCGAGACGCGCAAGTGCGAATCCGATAACCGCGGTACGAAAAGAATGTTCCGCCACCGACTCGGCCCCCGAGCCGAGAAACTGGAAACCGGTGCGCGGGGTGCGTTTGAGCATACCTACTTCAAAAAAGAAATGTGCCAGATTTTTCATGTTCCCCTCGTTGAAAATCCCGATGATGGAAGGTATGAAATCGTGAGATCGGTTCGGAGACGTTGACAGAGAGCGGACCCTTGTCTATGCTTCAAGCGAAAATCGCTAAAATCCCGTTTTATCCTGATCCGGCAGAGCTTAGGACAACCCTCTTGACAGAGCAATCCTGACCAGCCTCAAATTCTTATGCCTTAAAGGCTTTACCGCAGAGCGTACAGAGGACGCGGAAAAACCTGCCCCGCTGCGAAGCGGGGGCGCTTCTTCTCTGTCCTCGGTTGTTACTGCCTTTATTTTTCATGGTCTACGGATGAACAACAAAGACCATGGGTCACTGTAATGGAGATACTTTTATGACCGCGACCAGAATTGAAAAAGATTCCATGGGCACCATGGAAGTGCCGGCAACGGCACTGTACGGTGCGCAGACGGCCAGAGCCCTGGCAAACTTCCCCATTTCCGGGCAGCGCTTCACACGGCCCTTCATCCATGCTCTCGGCCTGATCAAGCGTTACGCCGCCCAGGCCAATCTGGAACTGGGCCTGCTGGACGAACAGCGTGCCACGGCCATCATGCAGGCAGCGGAAGAAGTGATAAACGGCCAACTCGACGAGCATTTCGTGCTCGATATCTACCAGACCGGATCAGGTACCAGCACCAACATGAATGCCAACGAGGTCATCGCCAATCGTGCTGCGCAGATTCTGGGCAAAGCGGTCGGTTCGCGGGCGGTTCACCCCAACGACCACGTCAATCTCGGTCAGTCGAGCAACGACGTCATCCCGACTGCCATACATATCGCCGCGGCCCTGGATATCCGCAACACACTGGTCAAGGCGCTGTTCGCCATGCAGGAAGCCCTCGGCGAAAAGGCCCTGGCCTTCAACGATATCATCAAAATCGGCCGCACCCATCTGCAGGATGCCACTCCGGTGCGCCTCGGCCAGGTTTTTTCGGGCTACGCCAGACAGTTGGCGTTGGCCATCCGCAGCATCGAGCGCGCCCAGGAGGATCTGCAGGAACTGGCGCTGGGCGGCACCGCCGTCGGCACCGGGCTCAATGCCCACCCTCAGTTTGCCTCGCGCGTTATCGCCGCCATCAGCGATAAAACCGGGCTCGAATTCCGCGAAGCCAGCAACCATTTCGAAGCTCAGGCGAGCAAGGATGCCGTGGTGGCGGCCAGCGGCACCCTGAAACGAACCGCCTGTGCACTGTTCAAAATCGCCAACGACATCCGTCTGCTCGGCAGCGGTCCGCGCTGCGGCATCGGCGAACTGCAGCTGCCGCCCGTTCAGCCGGGCAGCTCCATCATGCCGGGCAAAGTCAACCCGGTGATGGCCGAGAGCCTCATGCAGGTCTGCGGACAGGTGATCGGCAACGACGCGGCCATCGCCCTTGGCGGCTTGTCGGGCAATTTCGAGTTGAACGTCATGATGCCGGTCATGGCCCACAACCTGCTGCAATCGATCGCCCTGCTGGCCAACGCTTCGACCCAGTTCACCCAGCGCTGCCTGGAGGGACTGGAAGCCGACCGAACGCGCTGCGAATCGCTGGTGGAGCAGAGTCTGGCCATGTGCACGGCCCTGGCGCCGGTCATCGGCTACGACCAGGCGGCCGACATTGCCAAGCAGGCTTTTGCAACCGGTCGCACGGTACGGGAGGTTGCCCTTGAAAAACAAGTGCTGCCCGAACAAGAACTGAAACGGGTGCTCGATCCGCGTCCCATGACCGAGCCGGGCATTCCAGGAAAAACCCGCTGAACATCATACCAAACGGCCGCGGCCCGGCGCCCGGCCGTTTTTTCAGGTCCACCCCAGCTGTGGATTGTCTGTGGAAGCATCCCCAGAAGCCTCATTAAAAGCCCGCCAACCTGTTATTTCAAGGGGTTTTGCACAACAAATACCTGTGGATAAAAAATTCCACAAGACATTCCCCCCTCATTGCCCCCCCAACTCAGCCAGCAGCTTCTCTCCGAGAACTTCGCGCTGCCAGTTCTTCAGAATACCGAGTTCGGCCAGCTCTTCCATATTGGAGGGACAGACTCTCGCCAGCCCTTCCAGCTGGGCGTTATTGACCAGAATGCCCGGATCCATCGACAACCGCTCCGCCATGGCGGAGCGCACCTTCTTGAGAACCTTCATGCGCCCTTCCACGGCCGGATCGCGCTCCCGTCGCTCTCCGCGCGGATAGACCGGCCACTGCTCCTTCGGTAAAGCTGCAGCCTTGCGAACCACGCTGAGCAATACACGACCATAGCGATCGGCCAATCGTGGTGAAAACCCCTCGATTCCTTTTGCATCATGCAGGTTGCGAGGCATGCGTTGGGCAAAACCGAGCAGGGTTTTGTTGCCGACGACCTTAAAGGCCGGGCGGTCCCGCCGACAGGCTTCCTCGTCACGCCATTGCAACAGCGCCTCCAGAACGGCCAGTTGCTTGCGATCCAGCACCCCCGCCCCTTTGACGCGCAGAAACAGCGGCCCGCTGTTCTCCGACGGACGTACCTGCTCCAGCAAAGCGAATTCTTCTTCGGCCCAGCTCAAACGCCCCATGTCACGCAGCCGTGCCTCCAGAATTTCAGCCAACCGGTGGAGATGACAGGTGTCTTCCATGGCATAACGGATCATGCCCTCTTCCAGCGGGCGCCGGGACCAGTCGGCCCGCTGGTAACGTTTGTCGAGATTGACATCGAGATACTTTGCGAGCACATCGGCCAGACCGACACGCCCCTCCCCCAGCATCTGGCAGGCGATCATGGTGTCGAACAGGCCGTGGATTTCCATGCCGAAATCCCGGTAAAGGCAGCGAATATCGTAATCGGCGGCATGAAAAATCTTGCGAATGGATGCATCGGCCAGAACCGGAGCGAGGGGCGACAGGTCGTTCACCGACAACGGATCGACCAGCACCGTGCGCTTGGCGGTGGAAATCTGAATCAAACAAACCTTTTCCCGGTAGGAATGCAGGGAATCGGCTTCCAGATCGACGGCGATGACG
>JASKKK010000108.1 GCA_030154185.1 Desulfuromonadales bacterium | reverse complement strand
GCCCCTCAGGACAGCCCCGATCTTATATGCACACGCCTTGTCGCGTGTTGGTGTTTGGCTGGGAGACTAGGATTCGAACCTAGGTTGACGGAGTCAGAGTCCGTAGTCCTGCCGCTAGACGATCTCCCAAAAGCGAGTGATTTTTTAACAAAGCTGGCTTGAGGTGTCAAGCAGAAAAAAATGTTTTTTTCAAATTGTTTGCGAGGCCTCTTTCCGCATCAAATACTCCGTTGTTCGCCAGACTGCAGACAGCGACTTACAATCTCTCTCAAATCGATGGAAATCCCATCGAGGCCGGATATTTTTTGCAGTTGTTCCTCCATCAGATGACGCCTGACATCGTCGAACCGCCGCCATGCACTGAAGGCCCCGGCCAAAGAAGCGGAAACCTGCGGATTGAGTTTGTCAAGCATGACGACATAATCGGCCACAAGTCGATATCCGCTGCCATCAAGTGCATGAAATCCGCCAGGATTGCCGCGGGCGAAGGTATGCAATACGGCACGAACACGATTGGGATTGCGCAGATTGAAATCTTTATGCTCTAGAAGGCTCTGCACTTTTTGCACAATCGATGGGTGCCGTGCGGAAGCCTGTAATGCAAACCATTTGTCCAGTACGAGGGAATTGCCCGCCGCCTGGCGATAAAATGCCATCAGCCCGGCACGGCTCTCTTCCGTTTCATATTCTGCCATGATAGCCGCAAGAGCGAGACGGTCGGTCATGTTGGGCGCCTCTGCGAGGAGTTTTCCGGCTGTCGGTAGAAAATCCTCTCCCGAGGCTGCGGAGAGATAACCGAGGCATGTATTTTTCAGGGACCGGCGGGCGATTTCTTCCGATGTGAGGTTGAAACGGCCACTAGTATCGCCCGCACTGCAATCACACCATACGGAGTGCCACAGTTCCTGCAACTGCAGTCCGAGCGACTGTCGTACTTTTTGTCGAACCAGACAGATACCGTCGATATCGATTCGACGCCGTTGATCGCAGAGATAGTTTTCGCTTGGCAGCGATAACATCTGAGCGGCCAGACCGCGATCAGAAGCGCTGGCCTCAAGTGTCTCACGAAAAGCCTTCAGCAACAGGGGATCAAGTTGCAAGTCTTCTCCGTCTTTCAACAGATCGACACCGCGCAGTATGATCCTGGTCGCCAATTGCTGGGCGGCATCCCATCGATTGAAAGAATCTCTATCGTGCACCATCAAAAACCTGAGTTCCGCATCTGAATAAGCGTATTTCAGCCTGACCGGAGCAGAAAACCCTCGAAGCAAAGATGGCACCGGTTGACTGGGGATATTTGAAAAACGGAATTCCTGCTCTTTTTCCCGTAAGGACAACACCGTCGTTGTCCGTGGAGGATTTTTCGTTTGCCCTTCCTGACAAAAAGGAATCTCTTTAGCTGAGGCATCAAGCAATCCAACAGACACGGGGATGTGAAAGGGCAGTTTTTCCGCCTGTCCCGGCGTCGGGGAACATTCCTGGCTGAGTTTCAAAATGTATTCTTTGGTCTGGGAATCATACGTTCCGGAGGCGGTTATGCATGGTGTTCCGGCTTGACTGTACCAGAGCCGGAACTGGGTCAGGTCGATATGAGCGACGTCTTCCATAACTTTTACGAAATCTTCGATGGTGACGGCCTGGCCATCGAATCGTTCGAAATAAAGCTTCAGGCCTTCACGAAAACGCTCCGCACCGACCAGGTTTTGCAACATGCGAACAATCTCGGCGCCTTTTTCATAAACGGTGACGGTATAGAAGTTGTTGATCTCCTGATACTCTTCCGGGCGAACGGGATGTGCTAAAGGACCAGCATCTTCGGCAAACTGCATGGTTCTCAGCATCCGTACGTCATGAATGCGTTTCAGGGATTTCGCAACCATATCTGCAGAAAACTCCTGATCCCTGAAAACTGTCAGCCCTTCCTTAAGGCTTAACTGAAACCAATCCCGACAGGTAACACGGTTGCCGGTCCAATTATGAAAATATTCATGGGCAACCACCTCTTCGATAGCCTGAAAGTCGGCGTCCGTTGCCGTTTCGAAGTCGGCCAGAACATATTTGGAATTGAAGATATTGAGGCCTTTGTTTTCCATGGCCCCCATATTGAAATCGTCGACGGCCACAATCATGTAAAGACCGAGATCATACTCCAACCCGAATACTTCCTCCTCCCACCGCATGGCTTTTTTCAGAGCCCGCAGAGCATGAGCTCCGCGTCCGTGGTTGTGTCTTTCGAGATAAACCTGCAGTTTAACTTCCCGCCCCGAACGCGTAATGAAAAAATCCTCTTCGACGGCAAGGTCCCCTGCTACCAAGGCAAAAAGGTAGCTCGGTTTGGGAAAAGGGTCGTGCCATACGACACGATGCCGACCGTTTTCCAACACTTCCGCCTCGACGAGATTACCATTGGAAAGCAATACCGGATACTTGGACCGATCCGCAACAATGGTGGTCGTGAAGGTGGTCATGACATCGGGGCGGTCGGGAAAGAAGGTGATACGCCGGAACCCTTCAGCCTCACACTGGGTGCAGAAGATTCCTCCGGACCGGTACAAACCTTCCAGCAGAGTGTTATCCCCTGGGCGGATATGAACTTCCGTTTCCAAACAGAAAACATCAGGAACCTGAGGAACAAGGAGATGGCTGTCGTCGACGCAATAGGCATGTTTCTGAAGTGCCCGGCCATCAAGTTTCACCTTTTTCAGATCCAATCCCGCACCATCCAAACGCAAGGCGTCCTGGTTACCCGGACTATCCGTGTTGCGCCGCAAAATCATGCGGTTGATGACACAGACATTCTCTTCAGTAAGGTCAAACTGCAAAGAGACTTCATCCACCAGAAACGGCGGTGGCCTGTAGTCTTTCAATCGTACGGTCCTATTACGGCTCTCTTGCATAATTTCCCGTTCTCCTTTTCGACAGCAGAAACGAAACAGGGTGCAGCCGGCTCAATCAATAAACCGGGAAGCACCCTGTACTGCAATATATTCCTCATCGAAACCGAAATAAACCATCGGGTCTGTGGTTGTCCCTATTCCGTATCCGGATACACTCTCACCCAGACTTGCGAGACTGCGACCACCAGCGATGTTGAAAAATCACCCGGATATCCGGCCGATGGCCTCTTTCAACCGGTCAATGGTTTTTTCCCGCCCGAGAATCTGCATGATAAGACAAATGCCCGGCCCCTTGGTATCGCCCATCAACGCAACCCTTGTTGGTTGGGCGAGTTTCCCGAACTTCAAATCATTCGTTTCGAGAACATTTTTGAAGGCGGTGTCGAGAGACTTTTCGTCCCATTCTTTCCAGGTTTCCAGGGTCCGCACCAAAGCTTCCAGCGGCTGACGATTTTTATCAACCAGAAATTTAGCCGCGGCCTTTTCGTCGACGTCCACTTTTTCGCACAAGAAACAAAGAGCCTGCTGAGCCATTTCGACCAGGGTTTTGCTGCGATCCTGGAGCGCCGCCACGATGGCCTCCAGTGCGGGGCCGGTCGAGACATCGACACCCTCACTTTGCAGATGTTCCGCCAGCAGTTCACTCAACCTGGCAGGATCGCCTGTCTTTATATAGTGGCTGTTAAGCCACAATAGTTTTTCCGGATTGAAAACGCTGGCCGATTTCCCGACATTGTCCAGACTGAACAGTTCAATCAATTCCTTCATGGAAAAGATCTCCTGATCGCCATGAGACCAGCCGAGCCGAACGAGGTAATTGACCAGCGCCTCCGGAAGGTAACCCATATCCTTGTAGGCCATAACCGAGGTTGCCCCATGACGCTTGGAGAGACGACTCTTGTCGGCACCGAGAATCATCGGCACATGAGCAAAATCGGGGACCGGATATCCGAGAGCCTCATAAAGCATGATCTGACGGGGGGTATTGTTGATATGATCGTCCCCCCTGAGAACCAGATTGATCCCCATTTCCGCATCGTCGATCACCACGACGAAGTTATAGGTCGGTGTGCCATCGGTGCGCTGGATGATAAGATCATCGAGTTCGTCGTTCTGAAAGCTTATGCTCCCCTTGATACGATCGTGAAATGTCGTCGCCCCTCCCTGCGGGGCCTTGAAACGCACCACGCAGGGCAGGTCCCGGGAGACTTCTCCCCTCTCCCGGCATGTGCCATCATATTTGGGCTTGCGCCCCTCTTTCAGTGCATCTTCGCGTTTTTTTTCAAGTTCATCCGCCGTGCAATAACAGCGGTAGGCTTTCCCCTCGGCTAAAAGCTGATCGACCTTTTGGCGATAAAGATCGAACCGGTCCGATTGGTAAAGAGGGCCTTCGTCGCAATCCATGCCCAGCCAATCCATGGCCTGCAAAATAGCATTGACCGACTCCTGGGTGGAACGAGCCACATCCGTATCCTCAATCCTCAAAACGAAAGTACCCTGCTGTTTGCGAGCCAAAAGGAAATTGAACAGGGCCGTTCTGGCACCACCGATATGAAGATAGCCCGTTGGGCTGGGAGCGAACCTCACGCGCAAATTGGACATCGTTATTGTCTCCTGTGAACGAAAAAACAAAAATGGGCTGTCGATTTGACAGCCCACCCTTTTATACTGCAAAGGCATTATCTTGACAAGAATTTATTATGCGCCGCAGGCCCTGCCCTGACTTAACCAATGTCCAGCCTGACCCGCCGGATGAAACTAATCGACGACTACACCGGCATAGCCCACAACTTCTGACTGATCCCCCGTAACGTCACCGGAATTTCCGTAGCAGATCAGGTGACCCTTTCGAGCCCCCAGATACTTGGCTGCGGACAACATGACAACGGTTGAGACGACCCCGCACATGCTGATCTGTTCGGACGAAACGGTTCGATAAAGGCCTTCCGGATCGAGAGCGCAAACATGTTTCAAAGCCATCTGGTCTTTTTTCCGAGCGGCGATACCGGGCTCGTAATGGGTCATATCGGAACTGGCAACGAGAAGAACCCGCTCTTTTTCAGAAGCCAACACTTTTCCCACGGCCTCCCCCAGGGCCAGCAGCTCTGCAAGAGGGACGGGTGCGAGACACAACGGTACAATCTGAACCTGCGGTGCCTTCACCTGAAGAAACGGGACCTGCACTTCCAGCGAGTGTTCGAAGCGATGTGCAAGATCATCGGCAACCAGTCGCGGAAAGGCCTTAAGAATCTTGTCGGCAAGATCTTCTTCGACAGGCACTTCCCCTAAAGGGGTTACCCAGCTTCCCTTGGCAAAGAGCGCCAGAGATTCGCCATACCCGGTATGGTTCGGCCCGATAATGACAACTTTCGTGGGGATATCGACAGAACCGAAAGTCTGCCCGGCGAAAGCCCCGGAAAAAATGTACCCGGCATGAGGTACCATGAGTCCGAGGGCAGGATTTGACCTGGAAGCCTTACCCAGAAAACCTTCCACCATGGTTCGCAGACTATTCGCATCAGCAGGATAAAACTGTCCTGCAACAGCTGGCATACGACGCATTGGAACCTCCTGTAACCTTATGAACCTGTTTTGCAGACCAGCCGGCCAGCTGTCGAATTCAGCAACCGGCATGGTCGTCGCAGCCGTTTCACTTTATCACGCATGATATTTTTGGCAATCAGGGAAACGGGGCAGATAAGTCCCATACCGATTTCACCGCATATTCGCGCTAAAAAAAAGAGCCGGCGATATATTCGCCGGCTCTTTGAATATTTGTGGAGGCCCCGACCAGATTCGAACTGGTGATGGAGGTTTTGCAGACCTCTGCCTTACCACTTGGCGACGGGGCCCCATCTCTCAAAAGCCCGATATTGATATCAGATCGTCCCCCCGAGTGTCAAGCGGAAAAAAGGATTATCTTTTTTCATATGCTTGAAATCTCTCAAGGTTCCCGCACACGACGCATAAGCTGGACATACGGATGCTGTTCGAAAGGAACTTCGTAGAACAAAGCGCGTAAGAAGCGATGCTCGGGGCCGTCCAGCGATCCGTAGAGTTTATTTTTCAGTCTTGAAAAAGGGAAGCTCTCCCCATTGCCGAGAACAGTGCCGACTTTGCCTGCGAGCGGTTGCGACAGCGGTTCTCCTGAAAGCAGAGCCACAGGCCGGGATCCTGAGAAATCTTCTTTGCCCAGGGCTGTCATAATGCGATCGACAGCATCATTGTCATCGCTACGCACGTCGAATACCTTTTCAAGAACGATAGCCTTGCGATAGAACCCGTCCTCGGTTCCTTCTGATTCTCTGATCACGTTCAGGTGGGTATAGGCATTCAACATAATACCGGGAATCTCTTTTCCGACATGGGACACAATGGCATCAAAACGGGTATCATGATTGTCCAGCCACGATTTTACCACTTTGGATTGGTCCAAACGCCGGGCGATCGGGGTAATATATTGAAAACTCAACTTTCGCAGACGAAAAATATCTTTAACATGCTGAAATAAATAGACAAAAGCATCATCTCTTGTTGTAAAATAGGTTATCGCCAAACAACCT
>JASKKK010000107.1 GCA_030154185.1 Desulfuromonadales bacterium | reverse complement strand
CATACTCTTCCACGCAATCGAAATCATGGCCGCTGCGTAGGGCTTTTGCGCATCGCAGGTGGTTCGCATGTTTTGGCGGTAAGCTGTTGCAGACACCGGTGCTGCTGGATTGTTTTACACCGGCGCTGCCGGATTGCCTTATAACGGCACCACCGTTATTCCCCCTGGTGCAGAAGCACCTCGGGAAGCTTCTCTACAAACGCACGTATTTCATCCCTTACCCGCCTGTAACAATCAAGTTTTGCTTCTTCCGTATCGTAATCCAGCGCCAATTTCGGCGGATCGTCGAATCCGACATGCACTACCTTTGCCTGTCCCGGGAATATAGGGCAGGTCTCATGGGCATGTCCGCAGACGGTAATGACGTAATCGAAGGGGATGTCGAGAAGGTCGCGGATGTTTTGCGATTCGTGGTTGGAAATATCGACACCGGCTTCGTCCATGACCTGTACCGCATGCGGATTCAGGCCGTGGGTTTCAATCCCTGCCGACCATACCTCAAGTTCGTCGCCTTTCAGGTGACGTGCCCAGCCTTCCGCAATCTGGCTGCGACAGGAGTTGCCGGTACAAAGGAAAAGCACCTTGAGTTTATTTTGCATGGAGAAGATTCCTTTCAGAGGTAGTAAGCGGTGCTCGGTCGTATGGCCAATTTAGGTAGGGGCACCGGACCTTATTCATAAGTGGATGGCCCTTGTCTGTCAAGAGGAACTTTGGCTGGTCCGTGAGGATTTCTTACGACAGATGAAAGTCTCACAACGGTCGCTTTTGAAGTATAAAATGCACATAAATAAGTAGGGAATATAAGGGGAGGGTTGCAAAAAGTCATTCCGGAAAAGAAATACCGTGATTTTTCATAAGTACCCGAAAAAACGAAGAAATAAAAACACGATAGCGCGAAAGACACATAATTAAGTGTGTTTTTTTTGCGTTTTTTATGTTGACAAATAAACAAAAGAAACATATTGTCCTTTACATAAAGTTGACAGGGAAGATAGTTTTTTTGTCGGAGGTGCCTGGTGGAAACAACCCGTCGTAGTGTTGCAAAGGCCCTGTCGTGGCGGTTTCTTGCCTCGGCGATCACGGGGCTGATCGTGTTTGTGGTTACAGGAGAGCTTGAGTATGCGGCGGGCATCGGTTTGGCCGATACCGTTATCAAACTGGTGGTCTATGTCGGGCACGAGCGACTCTGGAACAATATCTCGTACGGGCGGGTCGATAAACAGCCCGAGTACTATATCTGAGAGGAGAGGAAGGTATGTCGCGTAAATCAGACGGAAAGGTAGGGCCGTTGCCAGATACGGAAGGACTCGACGCGCAGGGGATCATACGGGCCGGCGTGGCTGCGGCTGGGGGCGCTGTCTCCATGGCCAGTTCCTTCAGCGTCGAGGATGTGGTGTTGATCGACCTGTTGCAGAAAGTCGCTCCCCGGGTACGGGTTTTCGCCATCGACACCGGGCGCCTCAACGAAGAGACCTACCAGGTTGCCGAGTCGGTCAGGGACAGATACGGGATCGAAGTCGACTGGTATTTTCCCGAATGTCAGGCTGTCGAACAGCTGGAGCGGGACAAGGGGATGTTTTCCTTTCGTCAAAGTCTGGAAAACCGGCATGAATGCTGCCGCATCCGCAAAGTCGAACCTTTGAACCGGGCCCTTGCCGGATTGAAGGTTTGGATTGTGGGATTGCGAAGGGAACAGAGCGTTACCCGCGCCCATCTTCAGCCGGTCGAGAGGGATGAGGCCCATGGCGGTATCCTCAAGATTTCTCCGCTGGCGGACTGGAGCGAGAGACAGGTCTGGGCATATGCGGAGAAACATGCCTTGCCCATAAACGGCCTGCATCGCATGGGGTATCCTTCGATCGGTTGCGCTCCCTGTACCCGCGCCATCGAACCGGGGGAAGACCTGCGTGCCGGGCGCTGGTGGTGGGAAAACCCCGAACATAAGGAATGCGGGTTGCATCGATAAAGATTCTGTGCGCATCAGTCTCAATTGAAAAATCCGATGGAGAAAATCATGACACATCTGGAACAGTTGGAAGCGGAAAGCATACATATCATTCGGGAGGTCGCCGCCGAGTTCGAGAATCCGGTGATGCTCTATTCCATCGGCAAGGATTCGGCGGTCATGCTGCATCTGGCGCGCAAGGCTTTTTACCCGGCGCGTCCGCCCTTTCCGCTGATGCATGTCGATACGACATGGAAGTTCCGGGAGATGATCACCTTTCGCGACCGGATGGCTGCCGAATGCGGTTTCGACCTGCTGGTGCATGTCAACGAGGAAGGGGTACGCCAGGGGATCAACCCGTTTATTCATGGTTCGGCCGTGCATACGGACGTCATGAAGACCGAAGCCCTGAAGCAGGCGCTCGACAAATACAAGTTCGACGCGGCTTTTGGTGGGGCGCGTCGCGACGAGGAAAGGTCGCGGGCCAAGGAACGGATTTTTTCTTTCCGTACCGCGACCCATCGCTGGGATCCGAAAAATCAGCGTCCCGAACTGTGGAACATCTACAACGCCCGCGTGCAGCCCGGAGAAAGCATCCGTGCCTTTCCCCTGTCCAATTGGACCGAGCTGGACGTGTGGCAGTATATCTACCTCGAAAACATCCCCATCGTGCCCCTTTATTTTGCAAAACAGAGGCCGGTGGTGGAACGCGACGGCATGCTGATCCTGGTCGATGACGACCGACTGCAGCTGAATTCCGGCGAAAAGGTGGAGATGAAGTCGGTGCGGTTCCGCACGCTGGGCTGCTACCCCCTGACCGGCGCGGTGGAGTCGACCGCCTCGACATTGCCGGAAATCATTCAGGAAATGCTCCTGACGCGCACTTCAGAACGTCAGGGCCGTCTGATCGATTACGATCAGAGCGGGTCGATGGAAAGAAAAAAACAGGAAGGATATTTCTGATAATGCGGAATGCGGGATGCGGGACGCGCAACTTCAAAATCGTTTCGGCATCTCGACACCGCATGCCCGACCCTGGAGCAACTAGCCGCAAGACGCAAAATCAAAGCTTTTCGCGTTCCGCAAACCGCGTTCCGCGTTCCGTGATAAAGGAGATTTCAAATGTCCCACCAATCGGATTTGATAGCCTCGGACATCCATTCATATTTAAAACAACAAGAGCAAAAAAGCCTGCTGCGTTTCATCACCTGCGGCAGTGTCGATGACGGCAAGAGCACCCTTATCGGCCGTTTGCTGTGGGATTCGAAGATGGTGTTCGAGGATCAATTGGCGGCCCTGGAAGTCGACAGCAAGCGGGTCGGCACCCAGGGGGAGAACATCGACTATGCGCTGCTCCTCGACGGGCTGCAGGCCGAACGTGAACAGGGCATCACCATCGATGTGGCTTATCGGTATTTTTCCACCGACAAGCGCAAATTCATCGTCGCCGATACCCCCGGTCATGAGCAGTACACCCGGAACATGGTTACCGGTGCGTCCACGGCCGATGTGGCCGTGATCCTCATCGATGCCCGCAAGGGGGTCCTGACCCAGACCCGGCGCCACAGCTATCTCGTGTCGCTGGTAGGCATTCGCCACGTGGTGCTGGCCATCAACAAAATGGACCTGGTCGATTACAGTGCCAGGCGGTTCGATACCATTCTCCGCGAGTATCGGCTCTTCGCTTCCGGCCTCGGTTTCCAAAATATCACCGCCATTCCGATTTCGGCCCTGGAAGGGGATAACGTCTTGTCCCCGAGCGAGCGCACCCCCTGGTATGACGGGCCGTCGCTGATGGCGTACCTGGAGACGGTCAAGGTCGAGGAGGCCGCCGTCGCCCTGCCGTTTCGTATGCCGGTGCAGTGGGTCAATCGTCCCAATCTCGATTTCCGCGGGTTCTGCGGGACGATTGCGTCCGGCAGCATCCGCCCGGGCGACGAAGTGGTGGTGACGTCGTCCGGCAAGACCAGTCGCGTTGCCCGCATCGTCACCATGAACGGCGATCAGGAAGAGGCTGTGGCCGGGCAGGCTGTCACCTTGACCCTGACCGACGAGATCGACATCAGCCGCGGCGATCTGCTGGTCACTCCGGACGAGCCTGCGGATGTGAGCGATCATCTTGAGGCCAAGCTTGTATGGCTGCACGAACACCCCCTCAGCAGCGGCCGCAGCTACCTGTTGAAGACGGCGGCCGGCAGTGCTCCCGTCCAGGTGCGGGCAGTGAAGTGCAAGGTCAACGTCAACAGTCTGCAGAAGGAGGAGGGCAACAGCCTGGATCTCAACGAAGTCGGAATCTGCCATATCGCTGCCGGGAAAAACCTGGCTTTCGACGCCTATAGGGAAAATGGGGCCACAGGCAGTTTCATTCTCATAGACCGGCTGACGCATGCCACCGTTGCCGCCGGTATGGTCGATGGTCCACTGGCGGGCGCGTCTGAAACGCCATGGCAGGCCATCTCGCTCGATAAATCGGCTCGTGCCGCCATCAAGGGACAGCGACCGAAGATTCTCTGGTTCAGCGGTTTTGCCGCACAGGGGGAGGGAGGACAGGACAGTCTCCCTCAACTGCTTGAAAAGAGGCTGCACAGCCGGGGGTGCCACACCTATCTGCTGGATAGTACCTTGTTGCGCGAGAGTCTGCATGACGAAATCGGTGAAGACGGGACCTTGCGCAGGGTTGAATTACGCCAGTTGCTGGAAACGGCCCGCATACTCGCCGATGCGGGGCTCATCGTGCTGGTGGCGGCCGATGGGGAACTGTTGCGGGCGACGCGCATTGCCGGCAATATTCTGGAAAACGAAGACTGTCTGGAAATTCGTTATGGCGATGCCTCCACCGCGGAGGATGGCGGCCACAGTATCGTTGTATCTCCGAAAGATGATGATGCCGTTGACAAGCTGGTTGCTTGGGGCCTGGGCTGACATCTTGGGCCGCCGGACTCTTGACGTTTTAATCTGTCGGGAGCATAGTGGGGATGTCTTTATCCTTTCTAAGCGGTCCCTATGTGCTCCGCGCTTCAAAAAATGATTTAAAACGCTCTTCAAACAAGGATCTGCCTCATGGATGATACTGCAACGCTCGATTACCGAACTCTCAAAATCAACGGTGTCTATCAGCAGAACGCTGCCGGCGATCTGATGATAAGGGCCAAACTGCCTGCCGGTATTCTTTCTGCGGCACAGGCCGAGGCGATTTGCGACGTATCCGACGGTTTTTCCGACGGCATGCTGCATTTGACCTGCAGGGGGAATATCGAAATTCACGGGGTGCAGGGAGAGGATCTGCCGCAGGTTTTCCGTTGTTACCGTGCCGTGGGCCTGACCACCCGTGGTGCTTGCGGCGGTGCCGTGCGCAGCGTCGTCTGCGCAACATCGGGAGGGCAGGGTTTCGCACGCCTGCAGATGCTGGTGCGGGTCTTACATGAACACTTTACCGGCAATCCTTATTTCGAAGGGCTCCCCAAGAAAATCAAACTGGCCGTTGAAAACGGTTACCAGGGAGCGCGTCACCTTTGCCAGGATCTGGTCATGGTCTACCTCGGCAACGAGGACGGGCGCGATCTGTGCGACGTGTGGGTGGCCGGCGGACTTGGGCGTCAACCGCAGGAAGGTTTTCTCCTGGCGGGGCGCGTGCCTTTCGAGCGCCTGATACCGCTGATCGAAGGGGTGATAAAGGTCTATCAGAAGCACGCTCCGGCAGGCAAGCGTCTCAAGCATTTGCTCGGGGAAATAGGGGAAAAGGAATTTCGTGCACTGCTCGCCGCGGAAACCGGCGGCATCCCTGTCTGCCCCGTGGCCAGCCCGTTCGACGACGCTCTGGGTCAGGCGTCGGCTCCCGGTGCCTTTGGCTGGATCGAGGTTCCGGTTTTCGCCGGTCAGTTGCCGGCCGCCGATCTGCGGCAGATCGCAGCTGTCGCCCGGCAGGTGGGGGACGGATTCGTCGCCGTCAGCCGCGACCAGAACCTGCTGGTTTCTCTTGGCGCGGGAGTAGATTCGGAAGGGGTGAAAGAGGCGCTGCAGGCCGCCGGCTATCTCAAGGACGAAAACCCCTTACAGTGTCGTGCCTGCCCCGGCACTCATGGCTGCCCCAAGGGGCTGGTGGCGACCCGGGATGTCGCGCGGCTTCTCGAAGAGAATCTTTCCGAAAAGGGCAAGGCGCTGGAGTGGGCCGTTTCCGGGTGTCCCAACAGTTGTTCCCAACCGCAACTGGCGGACTTCGGCATCATCGGAGTGCGCAAGGGCGCCGATGCCAGGGAAGCTCTTTACGATCTCTATAAACGCGACGGCGAAGGGTTCGGTCAAGTCGTTCGGGAAAAACTGACTCTCGATGAGTTGATGGGAGCGGTCAAGGAGCTTGTCTGAGAGCGTAATGCGAAACGCCTCTTTCCTTTTCTGGAAAGGGGCGTTTTTTTTTCTCTAACTTCGCCGTTTTCGTCCGGCCGCCGAGGAACTTTCTTTTCAAGGCCAAAAAGAAAGTACCCAAAGAAATGGCCCAAAGTCGGCTGCCGCCGTTACCA
>JASKKK010000106.1 GCA_030154185.1 Desulfuromonadales bacterium | reverse complement strand
GGAAATGCGCTTAGCACCTCCAACTATGTATCACAGACCTGCCTCCGGCAGATCGTCCAGCCATCCGCCCTTATCGGTAAGTTTGCGCACCAGCATGCGAGATGATTCCTGCTGGCACCCCGGACGCGCATGCAGTTGCTTGAGAAGCAGTTTATCGTCAATGCGACCGCAAATCTCCAGCTTACCGATATCGTGCCCGATGATGAACTTGAAACGTTTGGCATACCCATCCATCTTGCGCCGTGCTTCATCAACCAGATCAACCCCCTCTTTGAGAGGCACCTGAAATTGATGACGCACCCGGGAAACCGGCATGCACTGATACAGGTAGTACGGATTGACGCCGATACGCAGCAGGCCATCCATGAGATCGGTCAACGTTTCGACCGAATCATTGACCCCCCGCAGCAACACCGCCTGGTTGTTGATCGTAACACCGGCGCCATGCAACCGCTGTACGGCTTCGCGCGCGATACCGGTGATCTCCTTGGGGTGATTGAAATGGGTCGGGATGTAAAGAGGCTTGTCACGGTTGAAATCGGCCAGCAGGTCGATCAATTCGTCCTCGAAAAGCCTCATCGGAAAAACGACCGGAGCGCGAGAACCGATGCGCACATAATTCAGATGTGGAATGCCGCGCAGCTCCTCGAGCATGCTTTTGAGCACGTCGGTGGTAAGCAGCAACGGGTCCCCGCCCGATATGACCACGTTCTTGATCTCGGAATGGGCGGCTATATACTTGGCCGCCTCCCGGAAATTTTTGACGGTCTGATCGTTCGGCAGACCGACCATACGTTTACGGAAGCAGTGACGACAGTACATGGAGCAATATTCCGTAGCCACGACCAGCGCCGTGTAGGGATACTTGTGCAGAATACCGTTCCCCTTGTCGTGCTTGTCGTCGCCGTAGGGATCTCCGGTGGTTTCTCCCATCTCGCCGTCAAGAATCAGTTCATCGATGGTCGGGACAGCGAGTTTCCGTATCGGATCCCCGGGATCGTCAGGATCGATCAGATCAAGATAGTAGCGCGGGATATTCAGCGGATGAGAAGCCGCAACCCGCTCCAGATCGCGGCGATCTTCAGGAGTCAGGGGCAGGTACTCTTCAAGTTCCGCGACGGAGACGATATTGCGGCTCAATTCCGCCTGCCAGCTCTGCCCTTCCCGGTCGTTGGATGAAGTATCTGTCTCTAAAGCACCTGAATTCATGATAATTATCCTTTTCTCCACATACGATGGCTAAGCAAAATTTTGCCCTGCGAACTGTAAGCGCCGCAGGGCGGAGTTTTTTGCAGCGCCATCAGTATTGGCGTTTGAGCTTGTTCAGGCGTTTTCTTTCCCGCCTGAGCGACTCTTTCCGTTTGCGCTTGCGCTTGTCACTTGGCTTTTCGTGGAAACGACGTTTCTTCATTTCCCGAAACAGCCCTTCCTGCTGCAATTTGCGTTTCATGACCTTCATAGCTTTGGCGAGATTGCCGTCTATAACCTTGATTTCCACATGAACTCCTTTCTTTCAGATTATTAAAAACACACCTCGATTATTCAGGAATGTTGGGTATGGTCGTGATCTCCCCGAGATGATTTGCCAGGGTATACTCCTTCTCATTTTTGCCCTTTATGTAGTAGTCGGGCATCAAGGGAATCTTACCGACGTTGGTGGCAATGACATGCATGGGCTGCGCAAGTCCCGTGGTGTGCCCGCGCAAGGCATCGCGAATCAGTTCGGCACCCTTTTCCACCGGGGTACGGAAATGGTCGATCCCCGGAGCCGGCTCGCAGTAAAAGACGTAATAGGGGCGGATGCGCACCTTGAGCAATTTCTGATGCAGCTCACGGAAGGTCTCGACATCATCGTTGATCCCCTTGAGGAGAACCGCCTGGTTGCCGACATTGACACCGCAGGAAAGCAGCTCGTAAACCGCCCTGGCCGTGGTTTCGGTTATCTCCTTGGGATGATTGCACTGGGTATTGATCCAGATCGGTACCCGATGATAACCGCCGAGGACTTTCTTCAACCCCGGGGTAATGCGCTGCGGCAAAACGATGGGGAGCCGCGTACCGAAACGAATCATCTCGATATGCGGCAACGCGCGCAGCTTGCGGATCAGGTATTCGATTTGATCGTCGGACAGCAGAAACGGATCGCCGCCCGTAATAAGCACATCGCGTATTTCGGGATGCTTTGCAATCCAGTCGAGCCCCTCATCGACATTGAAGTCGAGCTTCAGGTCGCCGTCGACGACCAGTTCCTTGCGAAAGCAGTGGCGGCAGTAAATGCCGCAGGTCTGGGTCACCGTAAAAGCCACCCGGTCGCGATACTGCCGGGCGATACTGTCGGGACGTTGTTCGTCCGTGGCACGGTTTTCCTTCCAGACCAGGTAGTCGTGCATACCGTAACGGTTCTGCTGTTCCTGCCGGGAAGGGATCACCTGCCGGCGAATCGGGCATGCAGGATCGTCACGATCCATAAGAGAAGCGAAGTACGGGGTTGTACCCCAGGTCGTTTTTATGGAACGTAAAGCATCTTCTTCTTCGGCAGTAAGATTGACATACTGCTTGAGTTTTTCGATAGTATTAATAAATTCGCTGAGTTGGCGTTGCCACTCGTCGGACATACGGTCTCCTTTGCAAAAATGTTCTTGCACCGCAACACTCCAGGCCCCTTACCGAAAAAGGCGGGACGTTGCGCCATAGGCACCTGCGAAACACATGGCAAACAGACGCGGCAGAATGGATTTCTGCGCCGAAAGCGGGAAAGCCAGGCAGCAGCGTGCCTGAAAAAAGTGAAAGTTGGTTGTTGTTGTCACAAGGACAGGGCCACCCGCACCCGGCATTGCGACGGGACGTCACAAACCAGTGCTGCCCTGAGGAGAGAGGATTCGTCCCGCTCATACAGGGAGTATGAACAGTCCACCTCGTCTGCGGGTCTATGGTCGGAACGTCCGATGAGGACGCCGCCAAAACATCACCACCATAACACAACAGAACCGGGACGGCAAATCGAGGAGAGGAATTTTCTTGCAGTGAAAGGTGCGAGATGTGAGGATTGTATGATCAAAAAAGATCATCGATCAAAGGAGAAAAGATGCTGCGTTTCGGGCTGTGCTGCATATTCATCGACGAACCGGTCCGTTTCCGGATATTCACCGCCAAGAGCCTCTCGACACACAGCAGACCGGAGCAGTTCGAACGTATTTCGCAAATATGTCTGCATAACGCCGAAAACCTTCTTAAAGCAGTGAATACTGTGGCACGCCTCGGCATCGGCGCCTTTCGCATCACTTCGCCTCTTTTGCCCCGCTATACCCACCCTGAGGTCGGGTACACCCTGCAAGACCTTCCCGATGTGCAGGACATCGAAAACCTTTTGTCCTCCGCCGCTGACTTCGCGGCCGATCGAAATATCCGCCTCTCTTTTCATCCCGATCAATTCGTGGTCGTTTCATCGCCCGATCCCTCGGTGGTAGAGCGTTCCCGCCTGGAACTTGAATACCAGGCCATGCTTGCCGAACGCGTCGGAGCGGAAACCGTCAACCTGCACGGAGGCGGTGCCTATGGAGACAAAAAAACCACCCTGAGGCGCCTGCGCCGCATCTTCGACAGCTTCTCCGAGTCCGTTCGCAAACGCCTCACTCTGGAAAATGACGACCGGGTCTATACGGTGCGCGATCTGGTGCCGGTATGTTCGGATCTTGAGATTCCCCTCGTGTACGACGTCCACCATCACCGCTGCAATCCGGACGGATTAACCGAAGAACAAGCCACCGAGCTTTCCCTGCGGACCTGGGAAAAAGCAGGACGGGAGCCCTACTTTCACATATCCTCCCCGAAAAACGGCTGGGAGCAAGGCGATCCCAAGCCCCATGCCGACTATATCGATGCCGACGATTTCCCCGACTGCTGGCACAACCTTACCGCTACGGTGGACGTGGAGGCCAAAGCCAAGGAACTGGCGGTTCTCAAACTCATGAGGGATTTGTCGATCCGCGGCTGCTGAAGAAATATGCTCGTGTCCCTTACAGCTAGTCGCGTCAAATCATTCCGAGACGTTTTCGGTTCTGCCAAAGCGTCGCCCATGCAGACCTGGCCATACGTTAAGTCAAACTGGCGCAACGCAGGCAAGGCCGAAAAGGGCCGGAATGAGAAGACGGGATTAACCGCACGGGGACTAGCCCCTCTCCGTTTCACGCAAAAAACGCACCGTCGCCTCGGCCGAGCGAAGGTGCAGGTCTCTTTGCGGAAAGGGAATCTCTATGCCGTTTTCCCGGAATCCTTTATCGATCGCGTGATTCAGCTCGCTGATCACATCGAATTTCTCGACGGCATTGGGGATCCAGCATAAAAGCATGAAATTCAGGGAAGAGTCGCCAAACTCGCGAAACCACGTCTTGGGTGCGGGATTTTTCAGTACCCGGTTGTTCTCCGTAGCAGCCTGAATCATGATTTCGGACGCTTTTTCGCAATCCGACCCGTAGGCGATTCCCACCGGAATACGCAGACGGATCTTCGGATCGCCATAGCTGAAGTTGGTGACTTCGTTTTCGAGCAGTTTCGAATTGGGGACGATAATCGCTATGTTGTCCGGAGTTTCGATCAGCGTCGTCCGCAGATTGATACGTTTCACATCCCCCCATACGTCGTTTACCTCCAGACGGTCACCCACCTTCACCGGCCTTTCCAGAAGCAGGATGACGCCGCTTATGAAATTCGACGCCAGGTTCTGCAGACCGAAGCCGATACCGACGCCGATCACCGCAAAAAGTCCGACGATGGCGCCAAGGGGTATATTGATCGTTTTCAAGCCGATATAAACGCCGATGATAAGGATGATGTAATGAATGAAACGCAGCAGTGCGTATTCCAGACCCTTATCGATATGCATTTTATCCAGAACCTGCTTGCGCAAGGCCAGGCGGATGAACCTCGAAGCCACCAGCGAAAGGAGTATCGCAAACGCTGCGACGACCAGATGACTGATCGTGATGCCTACATCCTGAATCTTGAAAAGGACGAAATCCTTAAAATAATAATTAACATTATCCCACAGAGTCTTGGCGTCCATGATCGGCCTTTCCGGCAGGTTGGGTT
The DNA here is from genome assembly GCA_030154185.1 of Desulfuromonadales bacterium. Taxonomy (GTDB): domain Bacteria; phylum Desulfobacterota; class Desulfuromonadia; order Desulfuromonadales; family Syntrophotaleaceae; genus Syntrophotalea. The sequence goes on along the minus strand of JASKKK010000106.1, from coordinate 1,430 downwards.
GGATTGTATTGCCGCCTGATTAATGGCATTGTAGCAGACGATGTCTGATCGGCCATCCGGGTCGGATCGGGCGCCCGCAACAAGGGGCGCCCCGACCTCAGATACCTGGCGGGGTCTCAGTCGTCCGGGTTCTCCATCAGCACGCGGTGGCATTCCTCCAGCTGGTCGATGATGGAGATGTGCTGGGGGCAGTGCTTTTCGCACAGTCCGCATCGGGTACAGTTGCTGGCCAGCGCGGAGGCGTTCATGGTGATGGTGTAGATACGGTGGGGAAAGCGCGGGTCACCGTAGATGAAACGATCATTATAGATGCTGAAAATCCGCGGGATGTTGACGCCGGCCGGGCACGGCATGCAGTAGCCGCAGTCGGTGCAGGGCACCTTGATACGGCGGCGCAGGGTATCGCGGACCTGGCCGATCACGGACTTCTCCTGCCGGGACAGGGACCCGGGAGAGGCCTGCTCGGCGATCCGGCAATTCTCTTCGACCTGGGACGGCTCGTTCATGCCGCTCAGAATCGAAGTGACGCCCGGATGATCCCAGACCCATCGCAAAGCCCATTCCGCCGGGGTCCGACGCACCGGAGCTTGATCCCAGATTTCTTCGATATCCGGTGCACTCTGGCGGGCCAGATGGCCGCCGCGCAGCGGCTCCATGATCACGACTCCGAGGCCCCGGTCGGCGGCGTAATCCAGACCTTCCCTGCCGGCCTGAATATGCTCATCCATGTAGTTGTACTGGATCTGACAGAACCCCCAGTCGTAAGCATCGACGATCTTTTTGAACAGGGGCAGTTCGTCATGGAAGGAAAACCCGGCTGCACCGATGCGACCGTCGCGGATCGCCCGATCGAGAGATTCGAGAACCCCCAGACCACGGAGTTTTTCCCACCAATCGGCCTTGAGGGCATGAAGCAGATAAAAATCGATATGGTCGGTCTGCAATTTTTTCAGTTGTTCGTTGAGAAAACGGTCGAAATCGGCCGGGGCTTCCACCGCCCAGGACGGAAGCTTGGTCGCCAGACGCACCTTTTCGCGCAATCCGCCACGCAAAGCCCTTCCCAGAAAAGCCTCGCTCTCGCCCTTGTGGTAAGGATAAGCCGTATCCAGGTAATTGATCCCCTTTTCGATCGACACCTGCAGCAGGTGGTTTGCCTTCAACTCGTCTATCCGCCCTTCGTCGCCGTCAATGACCGGCAGGCGCATGCAGCCGAGACCGAGAATCGAAACCTCGCATCCCGAACGTCCCATCTTGCGATATTTCATGTATGGAATCCTTTGTTTTAACGTTTGTCAGATTAATAAAGGGTAGGAAGATTCCGGTGTGCTGTCAATATGCCGCTGCGCGGCGACATTTGTCATTTGTCATTTGTCATTTGTCATTTGTCATTTGTCATTTGTCATTTGTCATTTGTCATTTGTCATTTGTCA
>JASKKK010000038.1 GCA_030154185.1 Desulfuromonadales bacterium | reverse complement strand
CTTGGCGCCAACATCGCTGCTCGCGATGCCATGTGCTACGCTCAGTACCTGGCCGGCATGGCGTTCAACAACGCCTCCCTCGGCTACGTTCACGCCATGGCTCACCAGTTGGGCGGCTTTTACAACCTGCCTCACGGTGTCTGCAACGCCATCCTGCTGCCGGCTGTCTGCGACTTCAACATGATCGCCAGCCCGGATCGCTTCGCCGACATCGCTGACTTCATGGGCGTTCCCACCGAAGGCCTGAGCGTTACCGAAGCTGCCGCCGCAGGTATCGAAGCCATCCGCGAACTGTCCGCTTCCATCGGCATCCCCGCCGGCCTGAAAGAACTGAACGTTAAGGAAGAGGACCTCAAAACCATGGCCGAAAACGCCCAGAAGGACGCTTGCATGCTGACCAACCCCCGCAAGGCCACTCTGGACCAGGTCATCGACATCTTCAAATCTGCAATGTAATTCCTTTTTTGCAACACGATTACGCCCGCCCCGTGCGGGCGTAATCTCAAATTCAATTCACGCAAAACCTGTTTATGCGGAGCAACGGAGCCACTCTCTTTTGCTCCTTTTTTTGTACTGCGGAACGCCTGTCGGATATAATGGAACCATACGGATACTATGGATAAAAGCGGAGGGCTTGTAAGTTTTCTGCCAGCGGGTACCATTTCAACAGTCTGGCGACTGGAGAAGTCGGTTGTGTTTTGGAGGGTACAACACCTCTCGGCGCAGTCAACCTCAACTTGGAAAGGAAACGGCCAATGAACAAGATCTTTCGCATCAACATGTCAGACATGACAAGCAAGGTAGAATCCGTCCCCGCCGAATGGGCCGGCCTTGGCGGGCGTGGGCTAACTTCAACCATAGTCGCTGCGGAAGTGCCACCCCGATGTCACCCTCTTGGCCCCAATAATAAACTGGTCTTTGCTCCCGGGTTGCTGACGGGCACCCCTGCCGCACAATCGGGGCGACTGTCAGCCGGCGCCAAAAGCCCCCTTACCGGCACCATCAAGGAAAGCAATGCCGGCGGAACCGCGGCCCAGCAGCTGGCACGCATGGGCATCAAGGCCATTGTCATCGAAGGCATGCCTTCCGAGGATAAGTGGTACCGCCTGCATGTGACCCTCGATGGCATTTCCATCGAACCAGCCGACGAACTGGTCGGCAAGCAGAACTTTGCGGTCATGGATCAACTGATGGATAAATTCGGCCCCAAAATCGGAATTCTCACCATCGGCGTACCGGGCGAACTGCGCATGTGCGCCGCCAACATCTCCGTCAAGGACCCGGATCAGAAAATCCGCAGCCACGGCCGGGGGGGGCTGGGAGCCGTGATGGGATCAAAAAAAATTAAATGCATAACCATCGACGACTCCGGCGGCGGCAAAGTGCCGATCGCCGACCCCGATAAATTTCGCACCGCGGCAAAAATCTTCGCCAAATCACTATTGGACCATCCGGTAAGCGGAGAGGGGCTACCCACCTACGGCACCAACATTCTGATCAACATTCTAAACGAAGCCGGGGGCCTGCCCACCAAGAACTTCCGCTACGGCCAGTGCGAACATCATGAGAAAATATCCGGGGAAACCATGCACGAGACGATTGTCGCCCGGGGCGGGAAGCACAAGCACGGCTGTCACGCGGGCTGCATTATCCAGTGCTCTCAGGTTTATGTGGACGAAGCCGGCATCTATGTCACCTCGGGATTCGAATATGAGACGATCTGGGGTCTTGGCGCCAACGCCATGATCGAGAATCTGGACGACATCGCCAAATGCGATAACATCATGGACGACATCGGCATCGACTCCATAGAGGGCGCCGTCCTGCTCGCCACTGCCATGGAAGCCGGCGTGATCCCATGGGGGGACGGCAAGGAGTGCCTGCGCGTATTGCGTGACGAGATCGGCAAAGGCACCCCCCTTGGCCGCATCCTTGGCAATGGTACTGCTTCCGTTGGCAAGGCCTACGGCCTGGTGCGTGTTCCCGTCGTGAAGGGACAGGGCATTCCGGCATACGATCCGCGATCCGTCAAAGGGATCGGAGTAACCTATGCCACTTCGACAATGGGTGCCGATCATACCGCCGGCTATACAATCGCTACCAACATCCTGAAGGTTGGCGGCTATATCGACCCATTGAAAAAGGAAGGTCAGGTCGAGCTTTCCCGCAACCTGCAGATCGCTACGGCAGCCGTTGACAGCACCGGCATGTGCGTCTTCATCGCCTTTCCGGCCCTGGATATTCCAGAATCGTTTACCGCCCTTATCGATCTCATCAATGCCGCATACGGACTCAGCCTGACGGCAGACGACGTCACTGAATTGGGCAAAAAAATTCTGAAAATCGAACACGACTTCAACAAAGGTGCGGGTTTCACCAACCAAGATGATCGGTTACCGGAATTTTTCACTTATGAACCGATCCCGCCCCACAATGCCGTGTGGGATTTCACTGACGAAGAGATTGATGAGTTCTGGAATTTCTAATCAAAGCTTCAGCAGCTTTGCTTTAGGGCATCCTCCTCGGATGCCCTTTTTTTAAGGGCCCGGCCCCTTATATCGTGCAGGGGTTCACGTCCGGGCATACTGCCCGTTCAAAGCACACGGTTTTACTTGCATAATCCTCCATGGAGGGGTAGATTCTTAACGCATATGCGAAGGCTGAAAATGTTTCAGAACATAATATAATGGTCTGTTTTCGCAAACGAGGGGGAAGAGCAACATGAAAATTACGGTAAAATTGTTTGCTGGATTCAGGGAAAACCGATTCAAGGTCGCTGAGCGGGAGCTTGCAGACGGCTGCACCATCGCCGGAGTTCTTTCCGATTTGGGAATCAGCGAGCCGGAACTCGGGGTGGCACTGATCAACGGTCGGCACGTTACTCTCGACCAGGTGCTTTCGGACGGCGAAACCGTCTCCCTGTTCCCCAAAGTAGGGGGAGGCTGAGATGGCCGAGCTGCTTGCATGGCTCAAGGAAAGGGCCAAAGGCGACCTGCTGCTCTGGGCTGACCAGCTATCTGCCGCGAACCGCTTTAAAGTCAGCGTTCGCGACGTCGAGAATGCAGCGCTGGAAAACGGGCTGCTGCCTGCACGGTATCAACGAAACCGCAACATGTTTTGCCTCGACGATCAACTCAAGCTGTTCAAAAGCAAGGTTGCGGTGATCGGTTGCGGCGGCCTGGGCGGTTACATTATCGAGGAACTGGCGCGACTCGGTGTCGGAACCATTGTCGCCGTGGATCCCGATGTTTTCGAAGAGCACAACATGAACCGCCAGCTGCTGGCAACTCCTGACTTTCTGGGTATCAAAAAAGTCGCCGCCGCAGCCCGCCGGGTAGATCGGGTCAATCCCGCCGTAGAACTGCTACCGGTGGGACTCGCCTTCGGCATGGACAACGGCAAACGAATTCTTGAAGGATGTCATGTAGCCGTCGATGCTCTCGACAGCATAGCGGTAAGGTTGGAGTTGGCGGAAATTTGCCAGGAAGAATCGATCCCGCTGGTACATGGTGCCATCGCAGGATGGTACGGCTACCTCATGACCCAGTATCCTGGCGAGCGCTCCCTGCAGAAATTTTTCGCGCATAATTCCCAGGAAAGTGGCCTGGAGAAACACCTGGGCAACCCGTCATTCACCCCTGCCGTAGTAGCCAGCCTCGAAGTAGCTGAAGTATGCAAGATTCTTCTGAACCAGGGGACACCAACCCGACGACGCTGCCTCTCCATCGATCTTTACGATATGGAGTTTGTCGAAATCGAATGCTGAACACCCAGAAAAAAAACCAATTCCACATGTAACAGCCGACTTTACGGTCGGCTGTTTTTACACCACCCGAAGAAAACTCCAGCAAAAACATCGCACCGCAACCCCAGATAACAAAAGAAATCGGCAAGCCGTTCTGCTCCATAAAACAAGCTGGGAAAGCCCAACCATCAGTTAAACACCGTTTGTTTTTAAGTCGATAAACTTTTCATTGTTTTTTTCAAAAATCCGACCCCGATCCCTTGCGGCAACTTTTTCAGATTTTTATCTTCAATCGCGATGGTATTTTTCCATTGCCTACCTCAGGAACCTCAACACTGCTTCCCCCTCAAAGGGGAAACAGAATATTGTTTGTTTTTTGTTTAAAAAACATCTCTTCTTATTTAAAAATCAGATCCATCAATAGAATAAAACAGGAAAGTTTTTATATAAAATCGCCAAAACAACCAACTTTTTACTGCTTAAGAAAAAAACGTATACGATATTTATTGATATTTCAACTGCACTATTTTTAATCTATAAGGTATTGTTTTTTGGATTTTTATATTTCGTAAACGCTAAACGTATACAAAAAAAACGAGTTTCAGAAAAAAAACCTACCTCAACACACCTGCAGTATACGGGAACAGCTTTTTAAAAAAATGGTTTGATTTGCAAACTCCATTGTAGTACTTATCCAAACAGTTTTTAGTTGTTTGGGTCATTTCCATCAACGTCACATCTAGGAGGATTAATCATGCCAATTGTCAACCTCGCAGAAACCACTTACGGCTTTTTCATCCCCAGCGTTACCCTGATGGGTCCTGGTTGCGCCAAAGAAGTTGGTCCCAAAGCCAAAGAACTCGGCGCCAAAAAAGCTCTTCTCGTTACCGATGCCGGTCTGATGAAAATGGGTGTCGCCGACACCATCGCCGGCTACATCAAAGAAGCTGGCGTCGATGTGGTCATCTACCCCGGCGCTGAGCCGAACCCCACTGACAAAAACGTTCACGACGGCGTGAAAGTCTTCCAGGACGAAAGCTGTGACTTCATCGTCTCCCTGGGCGGCGGCTCTTCCCATGACTGCGCCAAAGGCATCGGCCTGGTTACCGCCGGCGGCGGACACATCCGCGACTACGAGGGCGTCGACAAAAGCACCGTGCCCATGACTCCCCTCATCGCCATCAACACCACCGCGGGTACCGCTTCCGAAATGACCCGCTTCTGCATCATCACCAACACCGATACCCATGTTAAGATGGCTATCGTCGACTGGCGCTGCACTCCGCTGATCGCCGTTGACGATCCTGTTCTGATGCTGGGCAAGCCCCCCGCACTGACCGCCGCTACCGGTATGGACGCCCTGACCCACGCCGTGGAAGCCTATGTTTCCACCATCGCCACCCCGATCACCGACGCTTGCGCCGAAAAAGCCATCCGCCTGATCGCCGAGTGGCTGCGTCCCGCCGTCGCCATGGGTGCCAACATCGAAGCTCGCGACGCCATGTGCTACGCTCAGTACCTGGCCGGCATGGCGTTCAACAACGCCTCCCTCGGCTACGTTCATGCCATGGCTCACCAGCTGGGCGGCTTCTACAACCTGCCCCACGGTGTCTGCAACGCCATCCTGTTGCCGTCCGTTTGCGACTTCAACATGATCGCCTGCCCGGATCGCTTCGCCGACATCGCCGAGTTCATGGGTGTTGACACCACCGGCATGCCCGTTACCGAAGCGGCTAAAGCCGGCATCGACGCCATCCGCGAACTGTCCGTTTCCATCGGCATCCCCGCCGGCCTGAAAGAGCTGGATGTCAAGGAAGAGGACCTCAAAACCATGGCCGAGAACGCCCAGAAGGACGCCTGCATGCTGACCAACCCCCGCAAGGCCACTCTGGACCAGGTCATCGACATCTACAAAACTGCCATGTAATCATTGCCCGCAGCGGCTTCGACAGACCGCCTTTCGGCCTGTTTCGATGCCAGCGAGCATGTTGAATAAAAACGGCCGGGATTTTCCCGGCCGTTTTTTTCTGCATCGGCACAAAATTTCTTTGCCTACGTTTCACCATGAAAGGCAAGCTCCCCGATTGACTCGTAAAGAACCGCTGTGGTTAAATGTTTCTCTATGAAAGATAACTGCCAAGCAACCACGGCGTTTCTTGCCCTCGGCTCCAACCTCGGCGACCGGCTGGCCGCTCTCAAGGGCGCTCGCAGGGCATTGAACAGCGTACCGGAAATACAGGTTCTGGCCGCTTCGGCCATTTACGAAACCGAACCGGTCGGAGGCCCTGCCGAGCAGCCCCCATATCTGAATGCCGTCCTCAAAATCCGAACCTGCCTGACAGCTCACGACCTGTTGGCTGTCGGACTGGCTGTGGAACAGCAATTCGGTCGCCGGCGGCAGGAACGATGGGGCGCCCGATCACTCGATGTGGACCTGCTTTTTTACGGCAGTGAAATCCTTCAGTTTGAAGATCTTGTCATCCCCCACCCGCGCCTGCATCGGCGAGCTTTTGTCCTTGTACCTCTGATGGATATTGCTCCCGACCTGGGTCATCCCCTTCTCCGGGAAACCGTAGCGGAAATGCTGGCGCAACTGCCACCCACTGCAGGTATCGAATGCCTGTCCGGCCATTGGTGATTTCCCTATGATTCGTTTTCTCTGGCTGTTTTTTCTTTTCCTGTTATGTTACTACCTGATCACTTCGGTCATCGGGTTATTCAAGGGAGGAACCCACCGTCCGCCTCCGGAAAAACGCCCGGAAGGAGAAACCATGGTTCGGGATCCCCATTGCGGCACTTTCGTACCACGCAGCCTGGCGGTGAAAAGGGTTATAAAAGGCAAAACCTGTTATTTTTGCTCCGAAGAATGCATGAAAAAGTACGAGAAGGAAAAAAAATACGAATAAACGATATTTTTGTATTTCAACCAGTTTAAACAACAGGCTTCATTAAGCCTGTCGTAGAAGGAGGCCCGCATGAAATTTTTTATCGACACAGCCGATATCGAGCAGATAAAGGCCGCGCACGAAATGGGGCTGGTGGATGGTGTAACGACCAACCCCTCTCTGGTTGCCAAAACCGGCCGTCAATTCACCGACGTACTTAAGGATATCGTCGAACTGGTCGATGGTCCCATCTCCGCAGAAGTTGTGGCCACCGATGCCGAAGGCATGGTAGCCGAGGCACGCGAATTGATCCAGTATCATCCGACCAACATCGTCATCAAAGTGCCCATGACCGGTGAGGGACTCAAGGCTACCCGCATTTTGGCCAAGGACGGAGTACGAGTCAACATGACGCTGATTTTCTCTCCGTTGCAGGCCTTGCTAGCCGCTAAAGCCGGTGCCGCATACGTTTCGCCCTTCGTCGGCCGACTCGACGATGTCGGCCATGACGGCATGGAAGGCGTCGATCAGATCCTGACTATTTTGGATAACTACGGATTTGATACGGAAATCATCGTAGCTTCGGTCCGTAGCCCGTTGCACGTTCTGAGGGCCGGAATGCTTGGCGCACACATCTGCACCATTCCTTACAACGTCATCATGCAGCTCACCAAACATCCCTTGACCGACGTCGGCATCGAGCGGTTTTTAGCGGACTGGGAAAAATCGCAGAAATAATAGGTCATTCGGAGCAGGGACTGCCCTTGCGACAGGACCTGCTCCCCGGGATCCCCCAATACCGGGAGTCATCTGGCTATGAAACTGCATGAATACCAGGCCAAAGAGCTTTTTCACCGATACGGTATCGCCGTACCGCACAGCCATCTGGTCCGCTCCATTGAGGAAACCGGCCAGGCAGCCGATGCGTTGGCCGGATCCTGCATCGTCAAGGCCCAGATTCACGCAGGCGGCCGAGGCAAAGTCGGCGGTGTGGTCCGGGTGAAAACCAGCCGGCAGGCGCGTGACGCAGCCCGTCGTTTACTGCATCGTCCCCTGGTAACAGCGCAGACAGGGCCGCATGGATTACCGGTAAACTCCCTGCTGGTGGAAGAAATTATCCCCGTTGCACGAGAACTTTACCTCTCCCTGACTCTCGATCGAAGCTCCGGGCGCTACTGCCTGATCGCCTCCGCTCAGGGGGGCGTCGACATCGAGCAGACTGCTCGCAACACACCGGAACGCGTCAGCCGCCTGACCATCGATCCCCTGATCGGTTTGCGCGCCTACCATGCCCGCGGTGTCGCACGATTCCTCGGCCTCGACGGTCCGCTCGCCAAAGAAGCTGTGGAGCTTATCCTGGCTCTTAACCGCTGTTTTCTCGACAGAGATGCGTCGCTGGTAGAAATAAACCCCTTGGTCGTCACCGAAGAAGGCCACCTGCTGGCGATGGATGCCAAGGTATCCATCGACGACAGCGCCCTGTTTCGCCAGAAGGAAGTAGCCGACTGGCGCGACGAAACCCAGTTCGACCCTCTTGAAGTCCGTGCGGCACGCTCGGATATCGCTTACATCAAGATGGACGGACGCATCGGTTGCCTGGTCAACGGAGCCGGCCTTGCCATGGCCACCCTGGACATGCTCAGCGAGTGCGGTGGGAAACCGGCCAATTTCCTTGATGTCGGCGGCGGTGCCGACCAGGACAAGGTGGTTGAAGCCTTCCGTATCCTGCTGGAGGATCCTGCCGTCGAGGGTATCTTGGTCAACATTTTCGGCGGCATCATGCGTTGCGACCTGATTGCCGCCAGCCTCATCGCCGCCGCAAAAGAAGTCGGCTGCAGCCTGCCCATCGTGGTCCGCATGGCCGGTGCCCGGCGCAAAGAAGGACGCCAGCTGCTGGAACAGGCTGAACTGAATATCGTCTGGCAGGATAAACTGGCCTCGGCTGCCGCAGCCATTGTCCGGCAACTCTCTCCGGCGCCTTGAAGGATCGACAGCATGGCAATTCTTATTGATCGTCATTCGCGCATCGTGGTACAGGGTTTGACCGGCAGTTCCGGTCGTCGACACGGTCTGCTGTGCCGCGATTACGGCAGCCAGGTGGTGGCCGGCGTCACGCCCGGCAAAGGGGGTATGAATATCGATGGCATCCCCGTATTCGATACCGTCGCCGAGGCAGTTGAACTCTGCCAGGCCGATGTGTCGATGATTTTCGTCCCCCCGCCGGCAGCGGCGGAAGCGATCCTGGAAGCCGGCGATGCCGGCATTCGCCTCGCCGTATGCATCACCGAAGGGATTCCGGTACAGGACATGGTGCTCGTCAACCGGGCTCTGGGCGACCGTTCCATGCGCCTGATCGGACCCAATTGCCCGGGTCTGATTACCCCCGGACAGTGCAAAGTCGGCATTCTCCCCAGCGACATTCATCGCCCGGGTCCCATCGGCGTGGTATCCCGCAGCGGCACTCTCACCTACGAAGCGGTACAGCAACTCAGCAATGCCGGACTGGGGCAATCGACCTGTGTCGGCATTGGCGGAGACCCCATTATCGGCACCTCTTTCATCGATGTTCTGGCCATGTTCAACGACGATGCCGACACCGAGGGAGTCTTTCTCATCGGAGAAATCGGCGGAGCGGCCGAAGAAGAGGCCGCCATATGGATCAGGCAGAACATGCGCAAACCGGTGGCGGGATATATTGCAGGGGTAACGGCTCCCCCCGGCAAGCGTATGGGACACGCCGGTGCCATCGTCAGTGGCGGTTCGGGGCGTGCTGCCGACAAAATCGCCGCTTTGCGCAACAGCGGGGTAGAAGTCGCAGAAAACCCGGCACTCATGGCAGAGGTCATGCAGAAGGCGCTCCGATCCGCAGATATCGCCGGCCATGACAGTTGACTTTGTCTCTGAGCTCCCATTATCATGGAAGATCGACGACGGCACCATCTTTATCCAAAACGGTTTTGCAACAGGTTAATATCATGGCTATTTTACCTATAAGACACTATCCGGACCCGGTTCTCAAAAATAAATCGGAGCCGATTCGGCATATCACCGAGGAGATCAGGACCCTGGCCTCAGACATGGCAGAGACCATGTATGCCGCGCCGGGCGTGGGACTGGCAGCTCCCCAGGTTGGCATCAACCAGAACCTCATTGTTCTCGATTGCGCACCCAAGGAAGAATCGGAACTTATTGTAGCCGTAAATCCTGAAATCGTCGCACGAGAGGGTGAAAGTTACGAAGAGGAAGGGTGTCTGTCGGTACCGGGATATTATACCCGCATCAGGCGCAGTGCCCATGTCAAGGTTCGGTATATGAATATTGAAGGGCAGATAACGGAGCGCGAAGCCAGCGGCCTGCTTGCCATTGCATTCCAACACGAAATCGACCATTTGCATGGTGTGCTGTTCGTGGACCACCTGTCTTCGCTCAAAAAGAACATGTTTCGCAAGAAATACCAGAAAATCCAGCGGCAACAGGAGCAGGAGCTGTGATAGAGCCGGCAAACATCCGCACCATTTTTATGGGAACGCCGGATTTCGCCCTGCCCACCTTGCAAGGGTTGATTGAAGCCGGCGTCAATCTCCGCGGTGTTTTCACCCAACCCGACCGCCCTCGCGGCCGCGGCAAAGTGCTTACCCCGCCGCCTGTCAAGAAGCTGGCCCTCGCTCACGATCTGCCGGTTTTCCAGCCTGAAAAACTGCGAAACCCTGCAACGGTGGAACAGATCCGGGAGTTACGGCCCGATCTTATCGTTGTTGTTGCCTACGGACAGATCCTGCCCAAGAGCGTTCTCGACATCCCGCAATACGGCTGCATCAATGTACATGCTTCTCTGCTTCCCCGCTATCGCGGTGCGGCCCCCATCCATAAAGCGGTGATCGACGGCGAACAGGTGACGGGGGTCACCACCATGCTCATGGATGCGGGCCTCGATACCGGCGACATACTCGTAAGGCGTGCCACGGAAATCGGCAGCGAGGAAACCGCCGGAGAATTGCATGACCGGCTGGCTCTGCTCGGCCGCGAAGCCATGGAAGAAACCCTGCGACGATTGTGTGACGGGACGCTGAAGGCCGAATCTCAAGACGATGCCAAGAGTTGCTATGCACCCATGATGAAAAAAGAGGATGGGCTTATCGATTGGAGTCGTCCGGCTGCAGAGATTCACAACCAGGTACGGGGGTTGAGCCCCTGGCCGGGTGCCTTCACCTACTGGAACGGCCAGCTGCTGAAAATCGGTCGCACCCAAGCGGAAAAGGGTGCCGATGCCGTCCCCGGAACCGTTGTATCCGCCGACATCGAGGGCGTCTGCATCGCTTGCGGTCGGGGCGTGCTGAGGGTGTGTGAACTGCAATTGGCCGGCAAGAAAAAACTTCCGGCAGGAGACTTTTTACGAGGCACCAGCCTGTCGGTCGGTGCGCGCCTGGGGGGTTGACATGGCTTGCCGCAAGATCGCCGATAAGGCCTGTGATCATGCCTGCACGAAGGCGGGTGATAAAACCGAAGAGTCAGAGTCGTCTTTGACACAACAACGTCCGTTCCTGATCCTGCTGGCCCTGGTCGGCGGTCTGTTTGCGGCCGGAGCTTTTTTGGTCTGGTGGCTGCCGAGCGTCGGCCTGTCTACCCTTCATCCACGTTTGCCCTACTGGTTCGGACTGACAGTATTGACCCTGGCGGTTGTGATACTGGGAGGTCTTGGCCTGCTTGCCCTGACGCTGGTTACCGGACGTGATCTGTTCGTTTTTCCCCAGTTGCGCGGTGTCGTGATCAAATACCTGATGCCGGCGGTGATCGCTATCGGTGTCGTCATGCGTCTCGATCGCGATGCCCTGCAACGCTGTTTCATCAACCTCAACAACCAACTGGTACGCTCCCGAAACCCGAGGGTACCGGCCGGCAAGGTCATGATTCTTCTGCCCCACTGTCTGCAACTGTTCGATTGTGCCATCAAGGTTACCGATGACGTGGAAAAATGCGCCCGTTGCGGACGCTGCGACATCGGGGACCTGGCGGAATTGGCAAAACAAAGAGGCGTGACCCTGGCAGTGGCGACCGGCGGCACTCTGGCCCGCAAAATTCTAATGAAAAAACGTCCCCGCTTGGTGGTGGCTGTGGCCTGCGAACGCGATCTTACGTCCGGTATTCGGGACGCCTATCCACTGCCGGTCATCGGGGTCTTCAACACCCGACCGGAGGGTCCCTGTTTCAATACCCGCATCGACATCGATGCCGTGCGTCGCGCACTGGATGCCCATGTCATCAGCGAGTAAATGCTTTGTGCTCAGACAATGCGCTCCAATACATCGGACTCGCGGCCAAGATCGACCCCGCGCATTTCCAGCTCATCCCCGCATTGCCCTCTTCCGGCAGCGATTTCGATTCCGAAGTCTTGTCGTGTGGCAGCGACGCTGGCCCTGCGTTGGGAAATTGAAAGATAGCCAGGTCAGAACCCCGTCAAAAAACGTTATTAAGAGAGGTATATTATGAATACATTGAGGACGGTATTGCTCATGACCGTGCTCACCCTGTTGCTGGTGTGGGCCGGCGGAATGCTGGGCGGACGCGGTGGGGCGTTGTTCGCTCTGGTGATAGCTGCGATCATGAACCTTGGATCCTATTGGTTTTCCGACAAAATCGTCATTGCCATGTACCGAGGCCGTGAAGTCACCACCGGACCGCTGTACCATGTGGTACAGGAACTGTGTCTGCGAAAGGGTTTGCCCATGCCCAAGGTCTATACCCTGCCCCAGGCAACCCCCAATGCTTTTGCCACCGGCCGCAACCCGCGCCACGCGGCGGTAGCCGCCACCGAGGGTATCTTGCAGATATTGTCCCGGGAGGAGCTCATGGGGGTCATGGCCCATGAAATGAGTCATGTGCGACATCGGGACATCCTCATCGGGTCCATTGCCGCCACCATTGCCGGTGCTATTTCCTACATGGCGCACATGGCCCAATGGGCGGCCCTGTTCGGCGGATTCGGCGGTCGCGATGACGATGACGGCAATCCCCTGGGCTTGTTGTTGTTGATCATATTCGCTCCCGTGGCGGCCATGCTCGTACAGATGGCTATCTCCCGTTCGCGGGAGTATGCTGCCGATCGCGGCGGTGCAGCCCTGTGCGGCAACCCCCATTATCTGGCCAACGCCCTGCGCAAGCTCGAGATGGCCAACAGCCACAGGCCCATGCAGAAGGTCAACGAAGCCACGGCGCACATGTTCATTGTCAATCCGCTGCGAGGCGGCGGTCTGAAGTCCCTTTTTTCGACCCATCCCCCGGTCGAGGAACGCATTCGGCGCCTTGAAAGCATGAACGTACTGTAGCATTCGCTTGCAGATATTTTTTTCAGGCGGGGGCATGCCTAACATGCCCCCGCCTTTTATCCGCCACAGGTATTTATTGTGCCCCATAACGATCCTCGCCATATCGCCTATGAAGTGCTCGACAGGGTACGCGACGGCGCCTTCGCCGACCTAGCTCTCGACGGGGCCCTCGAAAAACTACCGGAGATGGATGTGCGGGACCGCGCACTGACCACGGAACTCGTATATGGCGTTCTGCGGTTCCGCGGCCGCCTCGATTTTGCCTTGCAACAGCTTTGCCGCAAACCCCTGACCAAGGTTGAACCGGGGGTTCTTGACCTGTTACGGCTCGGCTGCTACCAGATCCTGCAACTCGACCGCATCCCCCCCCACGCAGCGGTTTATGAAACCGTTGAACTGTCGCGACGGCTTCGCCTGCACCGGGCGACCGGCTTCATAAATGGCATCCTGCGAACCCTGGTGCGCCAGACCGGGAAATTGCGTTGGCCCGACCGGAATCGAGAACCGCTAGCCTACCTGGAACAGATGCTCTCGCTGCCGCACTGGCTCGCCAAGCGCTGGTTGGATGACTACGGGATCGAAGAAGCTTGTGCCCTGGCGGAAACCATGCTCAAGCCCGCGCCTTATTCGATACGCACCAACCTGTTGAAAATTCAACGTGACGCTCTGCTGGAGACACTGGACAATTGCGGATGCGATACAGAACCGACCCGTTTTGCCCCTGAGGGGATATGCATTCATCAAGGGGAAACACGCCACTTGAGCGGCCATGCCGAAGGGCTCTTTCAATTGCAGGACCAGGCAAGCATGCTGATAAGCCATCTGGTAAACCCGCAACCGGGGGAGCGCATTCTCGATGCCTGTGCCGCCCCTGGCGGCAAGACTACCCACATGGCCGCCCTGGCGGAAAATCGAGCCCGGATCGTCGCGCTCGACCTGCACCCTCACAGGGTCGAATTAATCCTTAAGGGAGCGCATCGCCTCGGCTGCCTGGGTATCGAAGGACACGCGTGGGACCTGGCCCGAACTCCCGATTTTCTCAGTCGGGAGAGCTTCGATCGCATCCTCGTCGATGCCCCCTGCAGCGGCCTCGGTGTCTTGCGGCGCAATCCGGAAATCCGCTGGCGCCGCCGCCCCGCCGACCTGAAGCAAATGGCCCGGTTACAGCATACCATCCTGACCAGCGTGGCTCCCCTGCTGCGCCCGGGAGGGCGTCTGGTCTACTCCCTTTGCACCTTCAGCCCGGAGGAGACGGACGGTGTCATCGAAAACTTTTTGCACGACCAGCCCGACTTTGTCCGCTACGATTTACGCGGCGAAACGCCGAGGGCATGGCACGAATTGTTTCAAAGCGATGGCTCTCTGCGCACCATGCCGCATCGACACGATGCCATGGATGCCTTTTTTGCCGTCGCTTTTGAAAAACGCCCTTAATGCTGTAAATGCTGTAAAATTGAATCTTCCCATGTTACGGAGAGTATCATGATCAAAATTGCTCCCTCCATTCTGTCCGCC
Organism: Desulfuromonadales bacterium; assembly: GCA_030154185.1. Taxonomy (GTDB): domain Bacteria; phylum Desulfobacterota; class Desulfuromonadia; order Desulfuromonadales; family Syntrophotaleaceae; genus Syntrophotalea. The sequence goes on along the minus strand of JASKKK010000038.1, from coordinate 11,843 downwards.
GACTTTTCCCGCCTGGGCGACGAAATTACCGCCATCGCCAAGGGTGGGGCCGATTATGTGCATATCGATGTCATGGACGGCCATTTCGTACCCAACATCACCATCGGACCACTGATTGTGGAAGCCGCCCGCCGCATCACCGACCTGCCTTTGGACGTGCATTTGATGATCGAGAACCCGGACCGCTATATCCCCGACTTTGCCAAAGCCGGGGCCGATATCATCACCGTGCATTACGAAGCGGTACCCCATCTGCATCGTACCGTACAACTGATCCACAGTCTGGGCAAGAAAGCCGGCGTTTCCATCAATCCGGCAACACCGGTCAGCACGCTTGAAGTGATTCTGGAAGAACTCGAACTGGTACTGATCATGTCGGTCAACCCGGGATTCGGCGGCCAGCAGTTCATCTCCGCCTGCCTGCCGAAAATCGAAAGCTTGCGCAAGGAAATCGATCGGCGCGGCTTACAGACCGAACTTGAAGTGGACGGTGGGATCAAACGCGACAATATAGCGCGTATCGCCGCAGCAGGAGCGGAAGTCATGGTCGCGGGGAGTGCCGTTTATGGAACCGATGACTATGCCGCCACGATTGCCGCATTGAAAGCGGCTGCCGGAGAAACACGTTGATTCTGGACCCCAAGCAGGTCAGACGCGACCTGTCGCGGCATACCTGCCGCCGTATCGATCAGGGGGTTTTGAAACCGTCGGCGGTATTGTTGCTGTTTTACCCCAAAAACGGCGTCGACACCATTTTATTTACTCGCCGCGCCGAACACCTGCCGCATCATGCGGGAGAGATCGCCTTCCCGGGCGGACGGGCCCACCCGACAGACGCTGATCTTTGCGCCACGGCCCTGCGTGAAACCGAAGAGGAGATGGGGGTTCGCCAAGAAGATGTCAGTATCCTGGGACGCTTGGACGATTTTATCTCCGTGTATGGATTCCATGTCGTGCCCTTTGTCGGCACCATCCCTGCCGGCTACCCTTTTAACGTCAATCGACACGAAATTGCCGAGGTTATCGAAGTACCCGTGGCACGCCTGTGCGATCCCCGCATCTACCACACCGAAAGCTGGGAACACCTCGGCCGTCTCTACCCGGTCTGTTTTTTCACCATTGACGATTATCAGATCTGGGGACTGACCGGCGCCATCCTGCGACAGTTTCTGCAACGTATCGGCCAATGGCCGCCGGGACTGGGAGTCAGACCGTGAAACACGCTGAAATCGGTTTTTTGGAGCGTCTGGAAAAAGGCGTCATCGTCGGCGATGGAGCCATGGGCACCCTGCTCTATCATCGCGGGGTACCCTTGTCCGCTTGTTTCGAAGTGTTGAATCTGCAGCAACCGGATATGGTGCGTCAGGTACACCTGGACTATCTGGCCGCCGGCGCCCAGTTGCTGGAAACCAATACCTTTGCCGCCAATCGGTTGCGCCTGGCCGCTGCCGGGTTGGAGGAGCAGGTTCATGACATCAATGCTCTCGGCGCACGATTGGCGCGACGGGCGGCCGGCCGCAACGCTTTGGTGGCAGGCGCCGTCGGTCCCCTGGGACGGTTACCGGGCGAAACTGCAAAATTCGACAATGAAGAACGCCGCAGCCTGTTCCGGGAGCAGATGCTGGGGCTTGCCGAAGGCGGGGCCGACCTGCTGCTGCTGGAGACCTTTGCCAGCCTTGAGGAACTGGAACTGGCCATTGTCGAAGCCCGCCACATCGGATTGCCGATCGTCGCCCAAATGGCCTTTTTCGAAGGGGGCAGGACCCGCGAGGGCGTTGCCGCCCCTGAAGCCGCCCGGCGCCTGATTGCTGCTGGAGCATCGGTTGTCGGTGCCAACTGCGGTTCCGGCCCCAGAGACGTGCTCGCCGTATTGCGCACCATGGCGACGGAAACGGATCGCCCCCTGTCAGGCTTTGCCAACAGCGGCTTCCCCGAATATGTCGACGGGCGCTATATCTATCTGGCGACACCGCAGTACTTTGCAGCGCGCGGCAGGGAAATGGCTGAAACCGGAGCGCGCCTGGTCGGTGGTTGTTGCGGAACCACACCGGATCATATCCGTGCCCTGGCCGAAGCCGTCGCCGGCCTCGAACCCGAAATACGTACAGCAGCCCCCCTGACACGCAAAGCGGCCTTTTCCGTCCCCAAGGCAGAACCGGGGCAGCGGGGTTTTCTAGCCGCATGGGGCCAGCGCCCCATCATCACGGTGGAAATAGATCCGCCGCGCGGCCTCGATTGCAGCAAGGTCCTGTCGGGTGCTCGCCGCCTGGCGGATGCCGGTGCCGACGCCATCAGCATTGCGGAAAACCCCCTTGCCCGCATCCGCATGGGGAATATCGCCCTGGCAAAGCGGGTTCAAAGCGAAATAGGCATCGAAACCATCATTCATGTCACCGGCAGGGACCGTAATCTCATCGGTCTGCATTCGGAACTGATGGGCGCCCACCTGCTCGGCCTGCGCAACGTCCTGGCGGTAACCGGCGACCCCGTATCCGTAAGCGGCGAAGCGGGGGCGAGCAGTGTTTTCGACCTCAATTCCATCGGCCTGCTCGAACTGCTTACGGCTCTCAATAACGGACATACCCTCATGGGTGGCGACCTGGGAGAAGCCACAAGCTTTCAAGCCGGGGCTGCATTCAACCCCAATGTATCCGACATGAACGGCCAATTGCGACGACTGAAAAAAAAGATCGCAGCCGGTGCCCGTTTCGTTCAGACGCAGCCGGTCTATTCAGTCGCTCTGCTTGACGCCATGCTCGATTGCCTTGGGGATATAGGGATTCCGGTGCTGGTGGGTATCCTGCCGTTGGTCAGCGAACGCAACGCCGAATTTCTGCATAACGAGGTGCCCGGCATTCAACTGCCGGAGGATGTGCGAGAACGCATGTGCGGCACGCGAGGCGAGTCCGGAGTCCGCCAGGGGCTGGCCATTGCCCGGGAACTCGTCGCGGCCGGTCGCGACAGGGTTGACGGCTTCTACCTCATGCCGCCGTTCGGCAAGGTCGATGTGGCCCTGGCCCTCATCGATACGATACGCGGCAACTGATATCGGTCCGTCAACAGCTATCAGATCGTCGCATCCGCCCATGCGGACATGGTCGCTGATGCGGCACTGCAGGCCGAACGCTCTCGTATTTCCTTTTTTCTGGCCATGTCGCCGGAAATATCGTGCTCGGCAAAGCGGCCCCCTTTGCGACGCAAAAGCTTCTTGATCCGGCAACAATAGCGACAATGGCTTTTACTTTAGATTTCCATTTTTCATGGGTAAATCGGTTTCGCTGATTCAAGGAGGATACCGGTCACCTGCCGATTATACAGCGAGGGAAAATGAAAAGAATATGCCTTTTATTACTGATCCTGTGTATCACGGCCTGCTCGCCCGGCCTGAAATCGAATCCTGTCCACTCTTTCGGCGAGACGCACAAGGAATTCGCCAAACGTCTGGTATGGAAGGATTACGGCAGTGCGGCAAGCTTCATGGGCAAAGAGTATCGGCAGGATTTTCTGGATAAGTTTCAGGAGCGCGGCGACATAAGGGTTCTTGAAATCAGACCGGAAGGCGTGGAATTCGAGGATCCGGACCAGAACCGCGCCCTGGCCTGGTCGCGTATCGAATACTACCGGCTCCCGTCAAACACCCTGAAAGACCTCAAGCTGCGCCTGGAGTGGGAAAACCGTGACAACGGCTGGAAAATCGTCAGCCCTTTTCCCGATCTTCCCTGACCAGCGGGGTAAAACCGCAGCGGACAAAAATTGCGGCAGCTTCCTCCCCTGTGAGAAACGCCATAAACTCCTCCAGAACCGCCTGACGAGGACTGGCCGACATGCCGGCCATGGAAAAAACGATCGATTTGTGACTGTCGGCCGGTGCCATGGCAACAACCACTGCGCTGGTCAGCAACGATGTATCCGAGGCGAACACCACACCCGCATCGGCATTGCCGGAATCGACATAGGCCAGCACCTGACGGACGCTCTTGCCATACACCAGGCGTCTTTCAAGCCGGGACCACATGCCGAGATGCTTGAGGGTCTGGCGCGCATAGGTACCCACCGGCACCATGTCCGGCATGCCGATGGTAATGGTATCCGCATGGTCGACCAGATCGGCAAAACTTTCGATGACATGCCGCTTTTCCCTCGATACGATCAAAGCCAGCCGATTTCCCAGCAGCGCACACGAATGCGCGGCGTCGGTATATCCTTCCTCCAGCAATGCCTGGAAATGTTGTCGTCCGGGCGCCAGAAAAAGATCGACGGGCGCTCCCTGCTCAATCTGCTTACGCAAAAATCCTGAAGCGGCAAAATTGAATTCGAGGGTCACGGACGGCTGTTTTCGGGCATATGCCTTTTGGATGGCAAAGAGCGCATCTTTTAGACCGACGCCGGCCGACACGCGTAAGGAGGTGCCGGTATGGTTGCCGGCCAGCCCGACGGACGGAAACATGCAAAGCCCAACAAGAAAAAACACAGCTATCAGAATTTCGACGACCGCACGCATAATACCTCCTTCCCATAAACACCCCGGTTCTTTACCTTCAGGGACCTGAACCGAAAACCTGATGGCCGGATTCCTTCATTGAACTGGTTTTCAACAGGGGTTTCGGGACGAACATGAGCTAACTGCCGATAATTTCCTCCAGAGCTGCAAGCAGGGCATCGATATCCTTTTCGGTGTTGAACAACCCGGGACTCACCCGTATGGTGCCGCTGGGCAAAGTACCTATACTGCGATGAGCATCGGGTGCACAATGCAGACCTGTGCGTACGCAGACACCATACTCATCATCGAGCAGAAATCCGATCTCCGCCGGATCCCGCCCCTCAAGATTGAAGGACAACACCCCGCCCTGATGCTCCGCGCAGGTGCTGCCGTAACAGCGGATACCGGGAAAATTACCCAAGCCCCGACGCAACCGCTCCAGCAATGCCATCTTATGACGATGGATTTTCGGCAATCCCATCCGGTTGACAAATTCTATTCCGGCCCGCAGCCCTGCCAGCGCCGGGGTATTGAGCGTGCCGCTCTCCAGCCGTTCCGGTAACTCTTCCGGCATCAGCAAAGACATGGAATTGCCGCCGGTCCCTCCCCAGATCAGGGGAGCCGGCTGCAGGTTCCGGCCGACATAAAGGATGGCGGTACCGGGAGGACCCAGGAGGCATTTATGGCCCGGTGCAGCCAGCAGATCGATACCCATGGCTCCCACATCGATCGGCAATACCCCGGCGCTTTGCGCGGCATCGACCATAAACAGGATACCTTCCCTGCGACACCAGTTTCCGATCTCCTCGATGGGTTGAACGGTACCGGTAACATTGGAACAATGACTGAGGACTACCAGGCGCGTCGGCCCCGGCGCATTGCGCACCGTTTCGCGAAGGGCCGATAGCTGCACCCGACCGTCGGCATCGGCCTGAACCCGGTTCACGTCAACCCCCCGCATCGTCAGTGCATGCAGGGGACGGCTGACCGCATTATGCTCCATGGTCGTGGTGATGACCCGGTCGCCCGCTTTAAGAATGCCGAACAATGCCATATTGATGGCCTCGGTAGCATTGGCGCAAAACACCACCCGCGACGAGTCGGTTATGCCGAAAAACCCGGCTACCGTTTCCCGTACCTCCAGCACCAGGTGCCCGGCATCCAGAACAAGTCGGTAACTGCCGCGACCGGGATTGACTCCGAGATTGCGAAAAGTCGTATCGACACTCTGATAAACACTTTCGGGTTTGGGAAAGGTGGTGGCGGCATTATCCAGGTAAATGGCCATGATCCCCTCCTAAAATAGATTGGAATCGGGGTTTGCCTCAGGCTTGTTCCTCAACGGGAACAGCCAGGAAACCACCGTCCTGTTTTCGGTACATCCGCCGCGGCGACAAATCGTGGCGGGCAAGTTCCGCAAGAATGACAGTCTGGTCTGAAACACTGAAACGCAAAGCCAGGGCACAACCTTCAGCCACTTCGCGTGGCGCCGGTATCAGACGACAGCTAAATCCATCTTTGCGCAACAGCCGCTCCGCCTTCAACACACGCGTCGGAGCGTTAAACAAAGCTATGAGTTGGTTATCTTTTATCATGTCTGACTATATAACCGTGGAAAGATAAACTGGTTTCCATCCGCGGTTTCCGGATGGATGCAAACCTTACAATCGAATCAACTGGCGAAGGGACAGATGCGCTCCAACTTCATGAGCGAGGCCACTCCCGATATGGTATTGCCGAAAAACACCAGCGGTTTACCAGCTGCGACGAACTTTTCCCGCAATTCATTGATACTGCCGTTGACTACCGTAGACCCTGTGGCTACCCCGATCTCACACCATTCGATAAGTTTTTCGAGATCCTTCTCCCCATCCCAGACTTTTACGTCACAGCGTTTCTGCCCTATATTGTCTTCATTGAGGTCAACCACCCGCATTCTGACCGCACCAAAACCTTCCACCATGGCGTTCAGAATAGCCGGCTGCAGCCCGATCATACCGAAACGTCTAACGCCGAAACGCTGATAAAGCTCAGTGGTGAATTCCTCACCACATTTGACGGGTTCGTCGTCCTTGCAGTGAATGGTTTTCTCGGTCAACCCCAGTCCTAGAAGCACAGCATTCAACCCCGCGGTAAAAATGGCCCGCTGTTCGATACGGTCCAGGTCCAAAGCCAGCAGTGCGTTGAGGCTGTCCTGCCAATCGCCGGGACGATCGGTAAAAGCCTGACCGTGGTAACCGTTCCAACAAGCCTCGATAACGCGTTCTTTCCCTTTTTTGATAACAAAATCCTTATCCGCCTTTGCACCGATGGCTTCATCGGGAGTAAGCACCCGGACAGTTACCGAGCTGTTCCTGTCGAGTTGATGTTCATCGCAAAGGTTCGACAATTTGGCGCATGCCTGACGGAGTAAATCCATAAATCCGTTCCTTTCGAATAGCTGTGAACCTGCGAACCTGTATGCATCAGGCCCGCTGTCTTGTGGTATGTTCAGCAGACAGCATCCATGGACTCGATGCTGCGACCTTTCCATTTTTGATAAAAGCCACCTCATCGGCCAACGCATCCATTTCCTTATGACTGTGCGTGACCAGAACGAATGGGATGCTCCAGGTATGCTGGATTCTTATCAATTCCTGCTGAAGTGCCTGTCGGGTCCCGGAATCGACGGCCGACAAGGGCTCATCCAGCAAGAGCAGATCCGGTTCCGTCATCAGGGCCCGGGCCAGTGCCACCCGCTGCTTCTCGCCACCGGAAAGCTGCGCCGGATAACGGTCCTGCAAATGGGTAATCCGAAGCATGTCCAGAACCTCCTTCACGGACATCCTGCAACCGAGTTTCTTCCTGCAGCGACCGGTCCTTGAAGGCATTCCGTACAACGCGTTATCCTTGACAGTCATATGGGGAAACAGGGCATAGTCCTGAAAAACATAGCCGATGCGGCGGCATCGAGCAGGAATATTGATGTTTTTGGCAGAGGAGTAAAACAACTTGTCGCCTAGCCAAATCTGACCGGATGTCGGTTTCTGCAGCCCGGCAAGGCAATTGAGAAGAGTGGTCTTGCCGGAGCCGGAGGGTCCGAACAGCACCAGGATACCCTGGGCAACCTTGAACTCGGCTTGTATGGCAAAGTTGGGCAGCCGTTTGACTATCGATGCCTTAAGCATACCCATCGCCTCCTTTTTGCATGGTCTGAAGCTTCTTTTTGGACCAATTGTTCAACCAGAACATTGCCGCAAACGCCAACAACGTAATCACCAGCACCAGATTCCTTGCCAACTGGTTATCGCCCGTCTCCACTGCAAAAAAAATGGCCAACGGGATGGTCTGGGTTTTGCCGGGGATATTGCCGGCGATCATGAGAGTAGCACCGAACTCTCCCAGGGCTCGGGCAAATGCCAGCACAACCCCGGCCAGCAGGCCCGGATAGGCGAGAGGCAGCGTAACGCGCATAAAAACCCGCCCTTCTCCGGATCCGAGGGTTCTGGCAGCCTGCTCCAGAGAGGTATCGACACTGCAGAAAGCAGCCTTGGCGCTCTGATACATGAGCGGAAAGGAGACAACCGCTGCTGCAACGATGGCCGCCCACCAGGTAAAAACGATCTGCAAATCGAGGGTTTCCTGTAACAGCCGCCCTAACGGGCCACGCTTGCCAAGCAGCATGAGCAGACCGTATCCCAGTACAGTCGGGGGCAGAACCATCGGCAACATGATGCACGATTCAATCAGGTCTTTGCCCGGGAAATCCCTGCGTGCCAGGACGCGGGCCAGCAGCGTGCCCAGCATGGCATCGATACCGACGGCGATCAAGGCGACTTTTATGGACAGGGCGATGGGAGTTAACACGTATCTACTATTCCCCTGCAATGATTATTGGGTTAAATCGACAGGGCCGCACATCCGGCTCGGGAAAAAGCCTCCGGCTCAGGGCGAATATTAATTTCGCGCACGATCATGCGCTTCCCCTGACGTTCGATAATATTGAGGCATCCGTAGACCTGCCGAATATCGAAGAACGCGTCCGCCGGCCGATTCAGCAAATAATGCAGAATCACGCGGTTGACCCCGGCATGTCCCACCAGTAGAACCGGACCGGTTTTGCGATACATGATATCGAGAAAAACCGGTATCACGCGAGCTTTCAGATCGGCAAAGCTTTCTCCAGATGGCGGACGATAATTGAAAATATCGCGGCCGCGACATTCGTAAGCATCGGGGAATCGACGACGGACTTCATGCATGGCCAAACCGTCCCACGTACCCAGGGCGATTTCCCTCAAATCGCTGACCGGGCGTATTCTCAAACCACGTCGTCCGGCGACGATGCGGGCGGTCTCCCGACAACGGCGCAGATCGCTGCAATAGACGCGAGTAAAGTCAATACCGGCCAGTTGCAGCTGCAAAAACCTGGCCTGGGCTCGACCGCGCGGATTAAGCGATGGATCCCGTTGGCCGATATAGCGTTTGACCTTGTCCCGACGCGAATCCCCGTGGCGAACCAGATAAAGGATACATCGCTCGTTACCGGAAGGAGTCAGGGGCATGCTCGGTCATCCTTTCAACGAAGCCAGCGCGTTGGAACAGAGCAAATCGGACAAAGGTTTCTTGATGATGGCTTCGCACTTTTGACGAATCCGGGTGGCCGCTGCCAGGCGACGTTGTACCGCCTCAAGAATATCCGATTGATCGGAAAAACGCTTCAGTTTTCCCGCAAAGCGTTCTTCAAGAGGAACCAGGCGCGAGCCGGAAACCATTTTATCGGCCAGATACAGCACTTCCTGTGGCAGGGGATCATCACCCTCCGACACGGTTATGTCCATGTGCGTAGCGACCAGATCGGCAACATTCTTGAAGCCGAGGTCATACAGGGCTTTCGCTCCGGCCGCAGCGTGATCAGGTTGCGCACGACATCCGTCATGCAGCATCGCTGCAGCCTTAATCCGCTCCCGATTGAGATCCAGCCCCGCCCGATTCAGATTAACCACCAGGGTCACCGCAACACGTGCCACCTGCCGGCAATGCTCGGCAACTTCTGGGGAAACGACGAAATGATGGGTCAGCAAATGCTCGCATTCCTGATAGGAGGGGTAGGCATAATTCTCCCAGCGCTGTCGAAGGTAGGCATAATCCCGTGGGGTATCCATATCGAGGACGCAATGTTCGTCGGGCACCTCGATTTCCAGAATATCTTCCGTAAACGGCGATAACAGCGCCTTGAGCCCGCCTTCCCCGGAGCTTTCCAGGATCATCTGTCGATAACGGGTACTGATGACAGGAGGGTGACCGCGTTCACCAAGGAAAACCGGATGAATGATGCCCTTGCAGGTTGTGCGCCAAGCCTGTTGCAAGGTCTTTACCGTCTGACTCCGCACCAGGGGCGTGTCCACCGGCAGCAGGAAAAAACCGTCCGTCCCCTCCGGCAGCTTGCGCATGGCACTTTGAACCGAGGAGAACATCCCGTCCCGATAACTCGGATTGACGGTACAGGAAACTCCGAGGCGTTCGACCAGAGGTTTCAAAAGCTCGGCCTGATGACCGACAATAACCTGCAGGTGTTCGACTTCGGCACGGCGGAACAAGTTAACAACTTTTTCGAGAGCCGTCTCCTCTCCCAGACGCAGCAGTGGCTTGAACGCCCCCATGCGGGATGAAAAACCGGCGGACAATACGATGGCGGCAAAGGACTTATGCTTCATTATTGTGCAACTCGGCTCGTACTCTGATCAGTTCACCGACAATGCTGACGGCAATTTCCTCAGGTGTGTCGGCCTTGATGGCCATCCCTACCGGCGCATAGACCTTTTCAAGAGTCTCGCCGGGGACACCATCGCTCAGCAGGTTCGCATAGATTTTATCACGTTTGCCGCGACTTCCGATCATGCCAATATAACCGGCACCGGTCTGCACGGCCTGACGCAGAAGGCTCTGGTCATGCCGGTGGCCCCGACTGATAATGACAAGATAGCTGCTGCTGTCGATATCCAGACCGGCCATACAGTCATCAAAAGACGGCACCACGCGTATGTCATCGGCCTTGGGAAAACGCTGCCGATTGGCGAATTGGGCCCGATCATCAAGAACCACGGTATTGAAACCGACCATGGAGGCCAGCAATGCGGTGGGCCGACTGACATGCCCCGCTCCGAACAGAAACAGGGTTGCGGGCGCATGACTCGGTTCAACAAAAAACACCCCCTGAGAAAACTCGATCAAGGTTGGATAACGGCTGTTTCGTGTTGCCGACAGCAATTCCTGCCGAATTTCTTGCGGCAAGGGTGCCGGGCCGAAACAGGTCGCATCCGCATACAACAGACAACGGCTCGCGAAATGATTGCAGCCTTCCTCGGGCAGCGGCGTTATCAGCATGCTTTCCCGTCCGGCGTTCAAAGCTTCCAGCCAGGCCGCGAATACCGTTTTATTCTCTTCGCCGGCATCGATATATTCCAGCAGGATTTCAACTTTCCCGCCACAGATCATATCCATCGTATCGGCCCGGGCCCCGGTCATATCGAATGCAAATCTGCGGGATTGACGTGTGGCGAATATATCGGCGGCCGTTTGCTGAGCCCGAGCCTCGACCAGGCCGCCGCCAATCGTTCCCGAAATCTCTCCGTTGGAACGGATGATCATCTTCGTCCCCGCGGTACGCGGCGCCGATCCGCTGCGGGTCAGGATAGTCGCAACGGCAAGAGGCTCACCTTTTTCCAAAAATTCACATATTTTTTCAACAAGTTGTTTCAACGCTGACATACTCCTTTTCTGATTTTTCGATGGTACGCTTGATCGTTGCGGATACGGCGAAAGGCTCTTTCGCAGAGATTGTCGATCGAAGGGTCAGGACTCCGCCAGCCATTGCGGCGCGCAATGCGGGAATGGTCGGCAAGCGTCTGTCGACACTGACCCGGGTCCGCTGTTCGGCTCCCCGGCGGGTCTGGATGATCATCTGCAGAGCCGTTTTTCCCGAATCGAGAGGAATCAGGGCGGCACGAAAGTTGAGCAGACCGGGCAGGGAAAACAAGGCCTCATCCAATTGCGGCATGGACACCGCCATAGGCCCGCCGATATCGATCTGTCCGGCCAGACGTCCCTGCAATTTACTCATACGCATCAAACGGCTTCCACAGGGGCATGGGTCTGAAATGAAACGAGCCAAATCTCCCGTTCGATAGCGGATAAGCGGCATGCCGGTACGTGCGAGAGTGGTGACGACAACTTCACCCAGTTCCCCTGGCGGCAGGTTCGTCCCGGTCATCGGATCGACCACTTCGAAAAAAAAGTCCGGTTCACGCAGATGATAACCCGCCAGAGCCTGGCATTCCACGCCACCGGTCAATCCGAGTTCGGTCATACCGAAATGATT
>JASKKK010000037.1 GCA_030154185.1 Desulfuromonadales bacterium | reverse complement strand
GCAAGTCCCTTTATTATTTTTGGTAGCGGGGGGAGGATTTGAACCTCCGACCTTCGGGTTATGAGCCCGACGAGCTACCGAACTGCTCCACCCCGCGTCAACGGTGTGTGAAGATACACAATCGTTTGAGGGTTGTCAACCCTGCTTTGAAAGAAATTTTACAATCGCCGTATTTTGCACGGTTGCCGCAGGAGTTCGAGGCTGGTAGAATGTTGAAGATTTTCAACGAAAAGGATGCCGCCGTTGTCAAAACCTTCCTCCAAATCAACCTATAACCGACTTTGCGCCCGCTGCCTGCGCGAATGCCGGCAGCCGGAAGGCACCCTTTTGATTAACTGTCCCCGTTTTATGCCCCGCCCTTTCAAGGTCAAGAATTACCGGTTCGATCAGCTCGATCTCTTTGGCTCCCCTCGCAAATAAGTCAGGTTTTGATGCCAAAGCGGCCAACTGTGCTGCCTGAAAAAAGCCTTGATTTCCAGTTTCAAAGCCACCCACCGACTCTGGTGCGATCTTGCTGTTGCTCCTGTCTGCAGGAGTTGTCGGTCATGAGGACGAGAGCCGGTTTGACCGGCTTTCTCGTTCAAATAACGGGCGGTTTTCCCTTGCAGCTGAGCTCTGATCGAGACCGACCGAGGCTGTTTCCGCTCAAGCATCGAGGCGGTCGAGAAAACCGGTGATGAAGTGGGTGAACTTCTGCGGTTCCACCAGAAAGGAGTCGTGTCCGTAATCCGATTCGATGAGGTGGTATTCGACCGGCTTGCCCTGCCTGTCGAGAATGTCTGCCACTTCTTCGGCCTCCCGGGGCGGGTAGAGCCAGTCGGAGGAGAAGGTAAACCACAGCGACGGGCACTGGATGCGGTCCAGGGCCTGTTCGCGGCTGTCGTAGTTCCACGCCACGTCGTACAGGTCGAGAGCCTTGGCCAGGTAGAGAAACGCGTTGGTGTCGAAGCGGTCGATAAAGGCGCGGCCGTTGTATTCCAGGTAGCGCTCGACTTCGAACTGTCCGAAAAAATCGAACATGCCGTCACGGGCGGAGAACCTTCTGCCGAACTTCAGGTGCATGGAAGCGCTGGACAGAAAAGAAATATGGCCGATGGCCCGCCCGAGGGCCAAGCCGTCTGCAGGGGGGTGCTCGGGGCGATAATTGCCCTTTTTCCACATCGGGTCGTTGAACACCGCCTGTCGCGCGAGGGCGTTGAGGGCGATGGCCATGGGTGATGTGCGTCCCGTTCCGGCAATGGGAATGATGGAGCGAACCCGCTCGGGATACAGAACTCCCCACTCGAGGGCCTGCATGGCGCCCATGCTGCCGCCGATGACCGTTACCAGTTTCTCCAGGCCGAGATGGTCGATGAGGCGTTTCTGGGCGCGGACCATGTCCCGCACCATAATGACAGGAAAACCCAGATTGTAGGGGCGCCCGGTGCGGGGATTGACACTGGTCGGTCCGGTGGATCCGCCGCAGGAACCGATGACGTTGCTGCAGATAACATAGTAGCGGTTGGTGTCGAGTACTTTGCCGGGGCCGATCATGTCGTCCCACCAGCCGGGTTTGCGGTCCTCGGGGGTGTGCTTTCCGGCGGCGTGAGCGTCACCCGTCCAGGCGTGGGTTACCAGGATGGCGTTGGACCGGTCGGCGTTGAGTTGACCGTAGGTTTCGTATGCCAGGGTAATGGGCGCGACGAGCAGACGACCGCTTTCCAGGCGCAGGTCGCCGTTGAAGTCGATATGCCGGGTTTTTACGATGCCTACTGATTGCTCCAAGATCAAAACCTTTTAGATGCAAAATGGCCCCTTCCCGGGGAATGGGGAGGGGCCATGAGGATGACATTGTATCCTGCTGCATGCGGCTCCATCCTCATCTCTCCCCCTTCCAGGGGTAGGAATTAGCACCTGACATCCGCATCGACGGATCGGTTGCTGTGGTTTCGCAGGGCCTGTCCCTCCACCACTCTCGATAAAGACAGTTCTATTTAGGTATGTTGCGAAAACTCTAAAGGAGAGCTTCGAAAAAGTCAATCGTTCTCTCCAGAGGATCGTCCTGCAGGACTGTCTTGCCGAGCCGCTGATCTGATGGAATACTCAGGGAGGTCTTATTGCCGAAAGAGCGTGCTTTTTTCATCTTCGACAGGTGGAATGATGGCTCGCTGTGCGGTTGCTCCCATGTCGCAAAGCTGCGCGAAACTGTATTTTTCCAGCACCTTTAGCAATTGCGCGCGTGCTTCGTGCCAAACCTGATTGACGGGACAATACGGCTCGCGGTCGCAACTGGTCTGATCTGCAAGGCAAAGATTGAGATACAGAGGCCCTTCCTCGGCCTTGATGACGTCCAGCAGACTGATGTCGGCGGGGTCCTTTGCAAGGGAAAACCCCCCTCCGACTCCTCTATGGGAGCCTACTATGCCTTGTTTTATAAGAGGTTGGAGTATTTTGGTTAGAAAGGCCGGTGTGATTTCCTGCTCCCGGCAGATATCTTTTTTCAAGACGATCTCGCCACGCGGCTGACTGGCCATGAACAGAACGGCCCTTATGGCGTATTCAGTTGCTCTGGTTATGATCACTACGCATTCCTCGAAAAAAAAGGTGACTTTAAAGGTTATGAATAGCCTTTTCCGGATCGGTTGTCAATATTCAAATTATGTTTTGGCTGCAAAATCGTATATCCTTAGACGGGGTCCATGACTCCGGTCTTAAAAACCCTGGAAAACGGTAGGAGGGCTGTTTTATGATGGCTTTGGAATCAAACCCGGTATTCTTGGCGGAGGTAAATTATGGAAAAAGTGGCTCTGGTAGATTTTAATGGTGAGGCCATGTGCTTTGTGCACGTCCCCCTTGGCGACTGTCTGCTGGATGGTTACAAAATCATCACTTTTTAAAGATATGAATCTTTTGCAAATGCATCGTGACCTCGAAGGGGAATCTCTGAGGGCGGTATGAAGATTCTTCTCTTGCATGTTTCGGAGGGGGCAGAGCGCCTGCCCGTGGCGCCTTTGGGTATGGCTTGCGTGGCCGTTGCCGCCGTCCGGGCGGGGCATCAGGTGCATCGGCTTGTTTTGCCGCCGGAGGAGATGAAGGCGCGCCTGCCCGGACTGCTGTCGAGGCTGGCTTTCGATGCCATCGGTATTTCGGTGCGCAATATCGATGACCAGAGGCGGGTCGATCCGGTTTTCTTCCCACAACAGGTGCGGCGGGTCGTTGACTTGTGTCGTCGCTGCAGTTCGGCTCCGTTGATCGTCGGCGGAGCCGGTTTCAGCATATTTCCTCAACGGATCCTCGACTATCTCGGTGCCGATTACGGCATCCGGGGAGAAGGGGAGGTTTCCTTTGTCGACTTGCTGGATCGTCTGCAGAACCATCAACCGGTGGATGACATCGGCGGCCTGGTGCTTCCGGGCCGTTCCACGGCAATACCGGCACGCTTTTCGGATCTTGCAACGGTACCTTTGCCCCGTCCGGGAAGGGATCTTTCGTTGCCGGCCCCATCGGCCGATTTATGGGTTCCCTTTCAGACGAGGCGCGGTTGTGTCATGGATTGCAGCTACTGCTCCACGGCTTCGATCGAAGGACGCCCGTTGCGGAGGCGGCCGGCCAAACAGGTGATTGCCAATCTGAAGGAATATGTTGCCACGGGGTATCGGCAATTTTTTTTGGTCGACAATACCTTCAACCTTCCGGAATCCTATGCCGTGGAGTTGTGTGAAACCATGCAGGCGGCAGGCTGCTCCTGTGTCTGGAAAGCGATCGTCTATCCATGGCGGATGAGCGAAAGGCTTGTGCGGGCCATGGCCGGGGCGGGGTGCGAAGAGGTCAGCCTCGGATTTGAAAGCGGTTCCCCCGGGGTGTTGCGGCGTATGAACAAACGCTACAATCCGGAAGATGTAATCGGCGTTTCGCGCCTCTTTAGCCGGTATGGCATAAAACGTTTGGGATTTCTGTTGTTAGGTGGGCCCGGCGAGACCCGGGATACGGTACTGGAGAGTTTGCAATTCGCAGACGATCTGGAATGCGAAGCGCTCAAGATCACGGTCGGCTTGCGTATCTACCCGGGGACACCGCTGGAGGGGGTGGCGCTGCGGGAAGGCGTTATAACGGCCGCAACCGATTTGCTGAGGCCGACCTTTTATCTTGCTCCGGGGCTGGAGGCGTGGCTGCCGGCCACCGTGGCCGCATGGGCGGCCGAGCGGCCCCACTGGTTGTACTGATCGGGAGCCCCTGTTCGTTTGACGCGGGGAGGGATGCTCCTTCCGATGGTTTTTTATTATGGAGGGAATGTGACAAACAGACGTATGTACCGCTTACTGATCGCAGCACTGTTGATCTTTCTGCCGTTGTCCGGCCATGCCAAACAGACCGTATGCGAAGCCCCCCTTTCTCTGTGGAAGGACCGATCGGCAAAACGCGCCATTCAGGATTTTGTCAGACGTGTGACCGACCCCGCCGACGGGGCCTACGTGCCTCCGGGGGACCGCATGTCACCATCGATATGGACGGAACCCTGGTATGCGAGCGACCTTCTCCCGTCGGGATGGTCTTTGCGGAAAAACTTCTCAAAGACTTGTCCGGCGCGTCCCAATTGCAGGGACGGGAGCCTTATGAAGCCGCGCGCCGAGACGAGTTGCGGCAAATGCGGAGGGAGCATTTCGAGCTCTTTTTTGGTCTGTCCGGTGCCGGGCTCGGAGAAAATACCGTCCGTCGCAAGGTGCAGACCATGGTCAGGGAAGATCGCCATCCGCGGTTCGATCGGCCCTATCGAGAGCTTTTTTATCGCCCCATGCTGCAACTGGTCCGTTACCTGGTGCAGAACGAATTCGTGGTTTACGTTCTTTCGGGCTCGGATCAGACTCTGGTGCGCGTCCTGTGTGCCGAGCAGCCGGCATTGGCTGCCTTGCCGCCATCCCGGTTTGTCGGCACTCTGGTCGCTCTCGATGTCGACTACCGGCCCGAAGGTCCGGTCTATTATCGGCTGGCCCGGGAGCTCGAACCGGTCAATCTGCGCAAAGGCAAGGCTCTCAATATTCTCTACCGCATCGGCCGGAACCCCATCCTGGCCATCGGCAACAGCTCTGGCGATTGCGGCATGCTGGCGGCCACCCGCGCTGCCGAATATCCTGTCACCCTGCGCATGCTTCTGAACCATGACGATGCCAAGCGGGAATATGCCTATTCCCGTGCGTCAGGTTCCAATACCGGTTTTTGCCGGGAGCAGGCCGGTGCCGATATTCTTTCCATCAGTATGCGGGATGATTTCGAACAGGTTTTCGCTTTTGACTCCGCGCCCTGAAAACCGGAAAATCTTTTCTCACGCCCGTTCGCTCTGTTCACCCAGGCCGCAAGGAGGCTCGGCGGACCCTCGGAATATTCCGGATAACGTAAAATATTATTGTTTTTTTGCATAAGGCACGGCAGTAACCCCAAAGGTCAGAATTGAGGCGCCAAACGTAAATCCTGACCAAGAAAGGATACTGCCGTGCACCAGGGGGCGCTGCTACGGATCGGGAAAAACGTCGGCGAAGTTACCGCACCAGTCGCAGGTCGGAAAGAGGGGCAGGCTATTACATAAAAAGTGGCCTGCCCCTTAAGCGACCTTGCGTATCGGCTCTGTTTTTTCTGAAATCTTGAGTGATTGCATGTGAAAAGAGAAGCCGTGTTTTCACAGCGCGCTGATGTCCATCCGGAGTTCCCGGGTAAAAACGAGTTATTCCTTTTCGAAATCGGAGAAAGCTGTCGTTTTGTAATGGTTTTCGCCTACGTATCGCAATAATTTCCGGAACCGCTTCGTGGGTATGTAACCTTTTACGTCAATAATCGGTTTACCGCGAATGTCCAGAAACAAGGAGGTGGGAGTGTAGTTGATGCGATAGTCTTCTTTTAAGTCTTTCTGCCGGCTGATATCGACCTCCACCAGGAGAAACCGCTCGTTCAGGATAGAGATAATATCCTTATTCTGAAAACCTTGCGTTCCATCTCCCTGCAATAGTAACACCAGGGGGAGGTGAAAAAGATAAGCAAAGGCTTTTGGGCGTCTTTGCTTTTTTGAAGCGCGATTTCATAATCCAGGCAATTCAGGTTGTCGGCGGCGTACAGGCACACCGGACATACCAGCCACAAATAAGCTACGAGCGCGATGCAGACCGGAAGGAAATAAATCCGTGTTCCCGTCTGACCGGCGTGTAAACGAAGAGAAAGCATTTTAAGGAGGCATCCCGACTGGGTCGGGATGCTCGAGCTTTCCTTCCAAAAAGCTGCTCTTTTGTCGGGACGCTGGTCGTTCATGGCATCAGGGCTGACCCTTTTCGTAGGTGTTGAAATTCATGGTCTTATATTTCTGCTCCGCTACAAACTCCAGCATGCGTTCAAAACGCGCTTTGGCTATCACATCTTTTTCCCGCAAAGCCATCGATCCGTCGGGAGCAATAAAGATATGGGTGGGCGTGTAATCAACCTCGAACAGCTTTGCCGTCGGTTTCTCTTTGTCCAAATCGACTTCGACGGGAATAAAATGTTGGTTGATGAAACTTATGACTTTCGAATCCTTGTAAACCCTGCGCTCCATTTTCTTGCACCGGTAGCAATACGGCAGATGGAATAATATGAGCATGGGCTTTTTAAGCTCCTTCTGTTTTTTCAGCCCCTGTTCATAGGTCAGCCAATGCACACCATTTTCAGCGGCTGTTGCCGGAGCCGCAAAATGCGTCAGCGTGACAAAGGCCGCCAGAGCGATAAGTATGATCTTAATACCTTTCATGGTCTCCTCGCTTATGCACGGTTCCTGGTTTGGTAGCCCCGGTTGAATCATGAGGCTTCGTCGCGAAACCGTCAGGTGTACAGATAATCAAGTCGAGCGCAGGTCCTTGCCCTGCAAACATACTTGCAGTCTGTCGAAGTGCAAGTTAAAAACGGTAGCTCACCATAAAACTGAACGTATCCATGGTATGGGATACTTCGGAGCCGTAGAAAGGATTCGAACTATCCATCGCGCCGTCGTTGGTTTCGGTATTGGTAAAGGCATGTTCGTAAGCGAAATCGAAGTCCCACTGCTTCCAGGTATAGGTACATCCCACGGTGGCGTGGTGTTCGACAAGAGCTGGGAAAATCGGGCTCAGGTTGACATTGCTGACCGGAGTGTTGCCGTAATTATAACCAGCGCGGACCGTGAAGGACTCGGTCAGCTCGTACGCCGCTCCGATAGCTACCACGATTTGATCGTCCCAGTCCATCTCAAAGGGGACCTTCAACTTTTCATAACCCGGCGGCACGGGGCCGTCCGGGTCGCTGGCCGTAACCGTAACGGTTTTGATGGCGGAGCTTCAGTTGATCCAACTCAGGTCCAGAGCCAGCAGCAGCTTGGGGGTAGCCCGGTAGGCGACGCCGGCTTCCACCTGTCGGGGCCAGGTAAAACCGTCCATCTTTACGTCATCGTATTTTACCTTGCCCATGGGACCGAAATTCTGTGTGAGTTCGCCGTCGTCAAAATCGATAGAGCTTTCGGACGTGTAAGTGGCGCCCACCGACCATTTGTCGTTGATCTGGTAGCTGATGCCGAAACGTCCGGAGAAGGTGAAACTGCTCAGATCTTTCACCTTGTGCCCAATGGTGTTGGGGAAAAAGTCATACTTGATGGTGGCATAGCCTGCAAACAGGCTTGCTCCCATGGTTAATTTATCGGTGACGTTATACGCCACGGTGGGTGAAAACCTGACGAATCCGACCTCGGACATGAGGTCGTCCTTCATGCCGGGGTAGTATGCCGTATTAACTTCAACGTCTTTAAAATCGACACCCATGCCGCCCTGTGCGAAGACGCCGACCCCTAAGGACCACCGGCTGGTCCCGAGGCGTTGGGCATAACCTATGAATGGCACCGGGAAAACCTGAAATTCGTTGTCCACGTTGCTTCCGCCGATAGGTGTGTCTTCCATGTCGGGAAACATCAACGCACTGCCGACGGAAATGACGCGATTACACGTTGTCGCCAGCTGCGCCGGATTCCCCGCTATGGCCGTGCAACCCGCCGGAACCGCTACATCCGCGCCGCCCATGCCGGCAGAAACTGCGCCCGTTCCGATCATGTTCATGCCGTTGGTCGCCAGGGCGGTCAGCGGCGTAAACAACATCAAAGTCACCACGATTAAACCCGGAAAAACTCTCTTTTTCATCCCCTCTCCCCTTAATTAATAGTAGATATCGATAGGTCCAGACTATCAGAGGCCGTCCGACAGTCCAGAGCTTGTGGATACCTCTCTTCAATCCCGGGACGCGCCTGCTCGACAGGAAACATATCGTCTGTTGTCCGCCGGCAGTTATTTCCTTAAAATCTTGCCGAGCCCGGAGAGTGAACATCTTTCGATTTGCACAAGCGACAGTCTTCTTGCGCCCGGTTTGAATCTCGGTCGAAATAAATATGCGGGTGAACCCAAAGGGGTCACCCGCTGCGAATTTAAATGAACAGATTGTTGTCCGAGCTTTCCGAGGCTTCAAGGTAGGCGGCTACCCCGCCGCTTTGCACGCCGTCGATGAGCTCCTCCTGGCGAATGCCCATCAGGTCCATGGACATCTGGCAGGCTACGATGTTGACGCCGCCCTGGATGGCCATCTCGATCATTTCCTCCAGGGCCGGCACGTTGTGCTTTTTCATGATGCCGCGGATCATCTTGCCGCCCATGCCGCCCATGTTCATGTTGGACAGGGGCAGTTTTTTGGAGCCGCGGGGCATCATCCAGCCGAAGGCCTTTTCGATGAGGTTTTTGCGGACACCCTTCACCTTGTTGGATTTGCGCAGGGCATTGAGCCCCCAGAAAGTGAAGAAAAGTGTCACCTTGCGGCCCATGGCCAGAGCGCCGTTGGCGATGATGAAGCTGGCGATAACCTTGTCCAGGTTGCCCGAGAAGACGATGATGGTTTTGTCGTTACCGGCGGCGACAGGGGCCGCTTCGGGCGTTTGGCCGGCCTTTTCGATCACCGCTTTGACGATACCTTTTTGTACCGAAATGTCGCGTACCACGTTGCCGGTGCTGCGCGCCCAGGCCGGAGCATCGTTCATGAAGCCCGGGTCGCTGGCGGTAATCGACAGCGCCTCGCCCGGCTGCAGGACATCCATCTCTTTCTTGAGCCGCATGACCGGTCCGGGACATTGAAGCCCGCAGGCGTTGACTTCGACGACTTTGGCGGGATTCGCGCTGCTCGGTTGCGTCATGGGAATAACCTTCTGTTCAGTTTGTGTTGCGGGGGCGGATTTGGCCGCCTTGTGCTTGGTTGTCGATACATGCCAGGTTTCGTAGCCGCCGGACAGGTTGTAGACGTTGTCAAAGCCTTTGCCTGCCAGAACCCGTGCCGCCTGGTAGGCGATGAGCCCGACGCGACAGTAGAGGACGACTTTCTTGTCGCGGGGAACTTCGTCAAGCCGATCACGCAGTTCGGCCTGCGGAATGTTGACCGAACCGGGCATAACGCCGCTGGCGCATTCCGCCGGCGTGCGTACATCGAGCAGGAAGTATTCCGAAGGATTGGCCTCGATGTCGGTCCATTTCACGGTTTTGATCAAGCCGTCAAGCACGTTCTGGGCGACGAAACCGGCCATGTTGACCGGATCCTTGGCCGACGAATAGGGCGGCGCGTAGGCGTGCTCGATCTCCGTCAGGTCGTCCACGGTCATGTTCCCCTTGATGGCGGTGGCGATGACGTCGATGCGTTTGTCTACGCCGCTGTAGCCGGTGCCCTGGGCACCCAGTACCTTGCGGGTGTCCGGCGAGAAGAGCACTTTGAGGCACATCTTCATCGCTCCGGGATAGTAACCGGCGAAGTCGTTGGGGTGGATGATGACCGAATCGAAAGGAATCTCGTGTGCCTGACACAGTTTTTCCGAAGCGCCGGTCATGCCGATGGTGAGATCGAACACCTTGGCGATGGCGGTCCCCATGGTGCCGTTGTAGGCGCGGGTCGTCTCGCCGTGCATGTTGTCGGCGGCAATGCGGCCCTGCTTATTGGCCGGACCGGCCAGGGGGATGGTGGTGTTCTTATTGGTCAGGGGGTGCATGACCTCGATGGCGTCACCCGCGGCAAAAACACCTTCCTTGTTGGTTCTGAGGCATTCATCCGTGACGATATGACCCCGTTTGCCCAGCTCGATGCCGGAATCCGCCAGAAAAGCGGTGTTCGGCTTGACCCCGATGGAAAGCAGAACGAGATCCGCTTCTATCGTTTTGCCGCTGGAAAGCTTGGCGACCACGCCGCCGGCTCCCGGCGTGAATTCGCTGACGCCATCCTCCAGTTGCAGGTCGACCCCGTGCATGGCCACTTCCCGGTGCACCATGGAGGCCATCTCGAAGTCGACCACGTTCATGGCCTGCTTTGCCATTTCCACGACCGTTACGTCGATACCTCGGAATTTGAGGTTCTCCGCCATCTCCAGGCCGATGAAACCGGCACCTACGACCAGGGCTCTTTTAACCTTGCCTTCGTCCACCATGGCGCGGATCGTGTCGGTATCGGGAATGGTCCAGAGGGTGTGGATGGCAGGATGGTCGCTGCCGGGAATGGGCGGTTTTACCGGAGAACCGCCGGGGGCAAGAAGCAGCTTGTCGAACGTCTCATCATACTCGCGGCCGGTTTTGAGGTCCTTGGCCTTGATGCTTTTGGTTTCGGGGGTGACGGCCAGCACCTCGTTGCCGGTGCGTACCTCGACACCCATAAGCTCCTTGAACGCTTCGGGGGTCTGGACGATGAGCCGCTCCCGCTCCTTGATCTCGTCGCCGATGTAATAGGGCAGGCCGCAGTTCGCGTAAGAGACATAGTCGCCCCTTTCGAATACGATGATTTCTGCCGTTTCGTCCAAACGTCTGAGGCGGGCCGCTGCGGACATGCCTGCGGCAACGCCACCCACAATCAGATATTTTGCCATTCTGGCCTCCAAACAAAGAATTTAAATGGGTTTGTTCTGATCGGTTCAATCCTGTTCCTGACTCCTCGATAATTTCAAAATAAGGATATATGGAAAAGCATATGTATTGCAAGCCCCTATTTTGTTAAAGGTTGTTAATTCGACAGGGGGCGGCATATGCCCGATGAGGATGTTGCAGATGGGAAAGGGCGGTCACTGCGAAAGGTGGAGTATCGATCCGGTTTCCTGATCAGGCGCCGTTGCGCTTCAAAATCGCGGCTACGGCTTTCGCCAGCCGATCGTAGCCGGCGGCGTTCGGATGAATGAGATCACTTTTAAGAGAGTCGTCGCGCAGTATTTCGGTCAGCGTCTCGCTTTCGAGCGGGACCCCATACTGCTCGGCGACTTTTTTGTAGAAGGTGGCCGGTCTGGGCAGTATTCCAGGTCTCGGAACCCCGAGCAGGATCACCTGGGCGCCGTTTTCCCGGATCATTTCGATCATGGTCGCAAGGTGGGCGGCAGTCGTGTCGCCGGCGATATGACGCAACAGATCGTTGCCGCCGTGGCAAAGCACCACCAGGTCGGGGCTGTAACGTTGCAGGACACCGGGCAGGCGTTCGACCCCCTCGGCGCTGACTTCGCCGGGCACCCCGGCGTTGATGGTGCGCCAACCGGTAATTTGCTGTAATCTTGCGGGATAACTGGCCTCATGATCCGCTCCGTTGCCGGCGGTAAGGCTGTCGCCGAAGGCAAGGATAACGGCGTGGTTCGGCAGTGCCCGCAGGCGTGGAGTGCGGTCGCGGCAGCCTGTTGTCAGTATGAAGAAAAGCATAACCGCCAGTATCATCGTCGATAACGGTATATTGCAGGTTCTTCGCATAATCCGATTTCCTTTCTCCTGCGCCTTTCGAAAATACGAGGGCGATGCCTATCTTCCATATATCGGTCCTGGACGGACTCTTGTCAAGCGGCATCGCCTCGCGTCCATCCGGAAACTCCGGATGAAAACCAGCTTCGGCAGGGCTTTCCTAAAAGAGGCGGATCTGCCATAATCCCGCTGTTGCGGGATGAAGCATAAAGAAATCAAAAAAGAGAGTTGTCACCATGGCTTTATTGAGTTTACAGAACATTAGTCTTGCTTTCGGCGGTCCGGCTTTGCTTGAGGATGTCAGCCTGCATGTCGAAGGCGGTGATCGTATCGGGTTGCTGGGGCGCAACGGTTGCGGGAAGTCGACGTTGTTACGCCTGATTGCCGGAGAACTGAAACCCGACAGCGGTGCCGTCGTATGTCGCCAGGGGCTGCGGATTGCCAGTCTGCCGCAGGATGTACCTGCGGATCTGACCGGAACCGTATATGAGGAGGTGCTGTGCGGCCTGGGCCAGGCCGGAAAGGATCTCCTGCGTTACCATCGTCTGGCCCGTCAGGTGCACAGCGGCGACGAGAATCAGCTCAAGGCTTTGCTCGAATGCCAGCAGGCGCTGGAGACGTCGGGGGCCTGGCCGCTGGAGCAGTTGGTGGGGCAGGTTTTGTCCCACCTGCATCTGGACGGTGAGGCGCCGGTCCCCGAGCTTTCGGGGGGTGTCAAGCGGCGAGTGTTGCTGGCCCGGGCGCTGGTGGGGGAGCCGGATGTGCTGTTACTTGATGAACCAACCAATCATCTCGATATCGATACCATCGACTGGCTGGAAAATTATTTGCGGCGTTCGTCCTTGACCTTGCTGTTCGTAACCCATGACCGCGAATTTCTGAAGGCTTTGGCGACCCGCACGGTCGAACTCGAGCGCGGAAAATTGTTCGATTTTGCTTGTGATTACGAGACCTTTTTACGTCGGCGGGAAGAGCTTATGCACGCCGAGGATCAGGAATGGCAGCGCTTCGACCGGAAACTGGCCCAGGAGGAAGTCTGGATTCGGCAGGGCATCAAAGCGCGCCGCACCCGCAACATGGGGCGCGTGCGGGAATTGCAGCGCATGCGCGAAGAACGACAGCAGCGTCGTCAACGCACGGGAAAATCGCGCCTGCAGTTGCAGGAGGCTTCCCGCAGTGGCAGGCTGGTGGCGGAACTGGAAGGGGTTTGTTTTGATTATGGCGACAAGCCGGTGATCAAGGATCTGACCACCACCATTATCCGTGGGGACCGCGTGGGTATTATCGGGCCCAACGGAGCAGGCAAGTCGACCCTGCTCAAACTGATTCTCGGTCAACTGGAACCGCAGCAGGGGGATGTGCGTCTCGGCACCAATCTTGAGGTGCTCTATTTCGATCAATTGCGGGAGCAGCTTGATCCCGATGCCACCGTTCAGCAGAACCTTTCGGGCGACCAGGATACGGTGCTGGTGGGCGGTAAGGCGCGACACGTTTACGGATATCTGCAGGATTTCCTGTTTACCCCGGATCGTGCCCGGACGCCGGTACGCATTCTGTCCGGTGGCGAGCGCCATCGCCTGTTGCTGGCAAAGTTGTTCACTCGCGAAGCCAACGTGCTGGTGCTGGACGAACCGACCAACGATCTCGATCTTGAGACTCTGGAATTGCTGGAGGAATTGCTGGCCGACTTTACCGGTACCGTCTTGCTGGTCAGCCATGATCGGGCATTTCTCGATCGGGTGGTTACGAGTACTCTGGTCTATGAAGGGGCCGGTCGGTTTGTCGATTATGTCGGCGGATATCAGGACTGGTTGCGACAGCGGCCCGCTCCGGAGGCCGAGCCGGTTGCGACCAAACCGGCCAAGGCCAGGCCGGAACGATCGCGACCACGCAAACTGAGTTTCAAACAGCGGCGCGAACTCGAGGAACTGCCGTTGCGCATCGAGGCGCTGGAGACCGAGCAGGCCGAGCTGCATGAAAAACTGGCGGATCCGGCCTTTTACAAGGAACAGGGGGATGCCGTTTCTGCGGTGCGCGAGCGTATGATGAGCCTTGAGGAGGAGTTGGCGGAGTGTTTTGTGCGTTGGGAGGAGTTGGAAGCGTTGGAGGGCTGAGTTGAAGGATCGCTTCGCTCCGGCGGCGTCGCAAGGGGAGGAAAGGCAAAAACCAAAGCGGCAGCGCCGCTTTTTCTTTTAGCAGCGCCGGTGTCTGCAACAGCCTCGCAAACAGCTGGCGTAGCTCTGTCGGATCGCAACAGGGGGCATCGCAGTTGGCATATCTGCATACAAAATTCAGGAGGACTTGATGGTACCTGCCGTATTGCTGGTGTTGTACCTGGTGGTATTTGCCGTTCTTGGGATTGATCCCTACGACCGGGCGGTTTGGGTGGCGGAGAATCTGCCGATTGTGGCCATCGTGGTGTTGCTGATGGCGACCTATCGGCGTTTCCGGTTTTCGGACGGTGCTTATGTGCTGATGGCCTGCCTGATTTTTCTGCATACCGTCGGTGGGCATTTCACGTTTGAGCGGGTTCCCTTCGACTGGGTGACGGAGCTGTTCGGTTTTCAGCGCAATCACTACGACCGCATGGCTCATTTTACCGTCGGATTTTATGCCTACCCATGCGCCGAACTGTTGTTGCGCCGGCGCCTGGTGTCCTCGCGACTGGTGTTGCTGCTGTTTCCGATCTTTTTCATCGTGACGGTCGCCGCCGGTTATGAGTTGTTCGAGTGGCAGTATGCGGTGCACGCCGACCCCGGCGCAGGAATGGCCGTACTCGGTTCCCAGGGAGATGTCTGGGATGCCCAGAAGGATATGCTTGCAGATACCCTCGGAGCTCTTGTCGCCACAGGATTGTTTGCCTTGGTCTATCGGCGTCGACTGGCGACTCTGCCGGGCGGCGGGCAGGACCTTTCCGGCAGTTGAAAGGTCGGTGCTCAGCAGGATTGATAGAAGGTTCAGCGCAACTCGGATGCCGTTTGGTCGGAACGGTACATCTGTTTGCTCTGGACCTTGCCGTTGATAAACTGAATGGCGATGACAGTGTCGTTATGTCGCCAAGTTGCAGCGGTCCCGGCGAAGATGCCCAGGTCGATGCTGGTCGTTTCCGTCGGTTCGCCGAGCAGGGCGACCACCTCCGTCTCAGCCATACCGGTTTCGATACTGACAAAATTCTTCTGGTTGATCGGCGAGCCGCAAGCCGTGACGGTTGCCAGCAGACAGATGCCCAGCAGTCCCTGTCGGCAGAAAAAAAGTATGTTTTTCATATTAGTAACCTCTTGAATTCGGGACGGAATGTTGTTTTTTAGCGGCAGTATGCGCTCAGCATAATGTCTTTCGTTTCGTTGGGCAAGACATCGAACGATTTCGAGTGGTTTCTTTGGCGTCTGGAGCTTACGTCGACAGTGGCTGCGAGAAAGGAAGGATGAAACACCGACGCTTTACTCTGGCGGATAAGCCCTTGAATAAATTATGGATGCCCCTCGAAACAACCTTTCCTGTCCGGTGTTAATCGATGGTGGTGTTGACACGGCCTAGACGACCGGTCTAATATGCTGCTCATGGAAAAACGCGATACCCGTGAACATATCCTCCGCATCGGCATGGATCTTATCTCCCGGAAAGGGTACAACGCTACCGGTATCGGCGCCGTGCTGAGTCGGGCGGACGTTCCCAAAGGCTCCTTTTACCACTATTTCCCGAGTAAGGAAGCCTTCGGACTGGCGATTATCGATCATTTCGCCAGCCGCTACCAGGAAAAGCTCCTCGCTTTTTTGCAGGATGAAAGTCTGACTCCTCTGGAGCGTATCCACGCCTATCTCGATGCCGTCGCCCTTCGTCTCGATGATGGTGGATGCGATCGGGGATGCCTGGCGGGCAACCTCGGCCAGGAACTGGCCGCCTGCAATCCCGCATTTCGCAGCCGTCTGCAGCAGCTTTTCGACCATTGGCAGGACCATATCGCCAACTGCCTGGCCGCCGCTCAGTCCCGAGGCGAATTATCTTCGGAGATAGACAGCCAGGAGCTTGCCGGGTTCGTTCTGAACGGCCTCGAAGGGGCCATTCTCCGCGCCAAAGTTCAACGTACGGCCCGACCGGTGCGAGAATTTACCGACGTGCTGTTCTCGCGGCTGCTACGCTGAGCCGATGTGACTGCACGCCGTAGCGAAGAAAGCAAAGCCTGACCCGTCTTGGAGGGGGCGGTTTCGCGTTTTTTAAGATCCGATCCCGATTTAGGTCCGGATGTTTTTGTCCATATCCCCTGCCGTATGCGGTCGGGAGTGGGGGTTCCCGGAAGGAGTAAATGAATGACTCAGGAAGCACCTTTGCAACGTTTCACCAACGCCTCGCACTATGTGCTCGACGACGAACTGGCCAGGATCGTCAATGTTTCGATGGCTCTTGAGCTGCCCTTGCTGCTCAAGGGTGAGCCGGGCACCGGGAAAACCCGCCTGGCGCACGCCATCGCCGACAGTCTCGGCATGCCTCTGATCGTTCTCAATGTCAAATCGAGCATGAAACTGGTCGATGCTCTTTACCAGTACGATACCCTGACCCGCCTCAACGACAGCCGATTCTCCGATTCCAGTCGCGATGTCAGCCGTATCGAGGATTATATCCGCATGGGCAGGATCGGTCAGGCTTTTACCGCTGAACAGCGGGTGGTGCTGCTTATCGACGAGATCGACAAGGCCGATACCGATTTTCAGGACGATATGCTCGATGTTCTCGACCAGATGCAGTTCGACATCATGGAAATCGACAAGACCGTGACTGCACGCCATCGACCGGTGGTTATCATCACCTCCAACGCCAAGAAGGATTTGTCCGATCCGTTTCTCGGACGGTGTAATTTCCATCATATAGCGTTTCCGGAGGCGGACATGATGAGACGTATCGTGGCGGTTCACTTCCCCGGTCTGGACGAACAGTTGGTCGATGCCTGCCTCGCCGCCTTCTACCGCCTGCGCGATCTGGAAGGGGTGGAAAAGAAACCGGCCACCCGCGAGCTCCTCAACTGGCTGCGCGCCCTTCTCGTCGACCCGGATGTCGACGCCACGGCTCTCGCCGAAGGACGGCTGCCCTATCTCGGCATTCTGTTTAAAAAAAGTGCCGACCTCGAGGCGGCGCAGATGCAGGCCATGGCCTGAAAGGAGGAGCCGTGTTCAGGCCGTTTTTTTATGCTTTGCGCGAACGGGGGGTCATGGTTTCTCCCACAGCTTTTTTACGTTTGCAGCGGGCTTTGAGTATGGGGTTGGTGCAATCCCTGGACGATCTTTATCCCGTGGCGCGTACCGTGCTGGTCAAAAGCGAACGGGATTTCGATGCCTACGATCAGTTGTTTGCCGAGCATTTTGCCGATGAGGCCGCGGCCGGAGCGAGCAGTGCCGATCTCGACCAAAAGCTTCGCGAAAAGATCGCCCAGTGGCTCAAAAAGCCGAAAAAACCGGCAACCTCCGTCGAGCCCGGAGCGGAACAGCTGGAGCGCATGAGTCCGGAAGAGTTGGAGCAGTACTATCATGATCGCCTGGACGATCAGGAAGGGGAGCACCACGGCGGACGTAAATGGATCGGTACCGCCGGCGTTTCACCTGTGGGACATGCGGGACAGCGCCCCGGCGGGATGCGTATCGGCGGAATTTCCCGCAACCGTTCGGCCATGCAGGTTGCCCTGGAACGTCGATATCGCGACTATTCGCGGGACAAATCCTTGAGCCGGGGGCAGGTCGGCGAGGCTCTCAAACGTCTGCGTCACCTGATCCCGGCCGGTCCGCACGATGCCCTGAACATCGATGCGACCATCTATCAGACCATGCGAAACGGCGGCGAAATCGAACTGGTTTTCGATCGAAGGCTCGCCGATCGTCTCAAGGTGATTCTGCTTATCGACAACGGCGGCTGGTCCATGGAGACCCATGTGCCGACGGTGCAGACCCTCTTCAATCATGCCCGCAATCAGTTTCAGAATCTCGATATCCATTATTTCCACAACACCATCCATGAAAGGGTGTGGAACGATCCGGAACGGGTGCATTCCCCCATCCCTTTCGAGCAGTTGCTCGCACGCGATCCTCAGAGCCGCCTGATCGTTGTCGGCGATGCCAGCATGGCGCCTGAAGAGTTGCTGCATGCCGGACCTTCCTACACTTTGCGTCGCGTCAGCAGGCAGGCGAGTATCGAGCGCCTCCAGGCTATGGCCAAAGCCTATCGCCACGCAGTCTGGCTCAATCCTCTCAGTCCTTCCTTGTGGCCCTACGGGCAGACCATCAATCTGATCAGACACACCTTTCCCATGTTTCCCCTCAGTCTCGACGGTCTTGAGCGGGCCGTTGAGCACCTGATGCATGCGTGATCCGAGCTTGTGTCTATCCGAAAAACATGGATAGACGCAGCAACGCAGCAGTAGGCGGGTTTTTGCGACGCCATCAACCTTGACTTTCTGGCGGCAGGCGTTGGGGCATCCGCACAGGATATGCCACAAGGTTGTGGCACCCGGGCTGGGGCCTGTCACACCCTTGACGGGTCTGGGAGGGGATTGCGGATCTCCCAAACCGGATGACGTACCCGAGGTCAATTTTTTTTACAAGTGATTCCGTATACTTCTATGTTTTTCTATGGGAAAAAGGTCAATGCCGGCGTATACGGCATTGACCTTGCGATTGCTTTGTCGTGCCCGTGCCATGGGCGGCCTGATCGTTTACATTGTATGTTTCATCATTATTCAATCTAGGAGAGTAAGAAAGGACAGGAGTCTATGCAATTCAAATCGGTGCAAACGAAAATTGCCATGATTGCGGGTTTATGCCTGCTTTCGGCAGTTGCTGTGCTGGTAGTTTACGGATTGTTTTCCGCCAAGAACACGCAGAACATGGTTTCCACCCAGGTTTCCGAGCTACTGAAAGAAACCAATATGCAGGGCCTGCAGAATCTGGCCGGGGAACAGGCCGGCAAGATTCAGGAGCAGTTCGACCTTGCTCTGAATGCTGCCCGCACCATGGCCAATGCCTTCGAGGTGAGCAAGCAGCAGGCGGAAAATGGCAGGGCCGGTCTGGACATAGGGCGTGACCAGCTCAATGCCATCCTGCTCAATGTCCTGAAACGCAACAAGGGGTTCAACGGCACGTATTCCTGCTGGGAGCCGAATGCCATCGACGGACGCGATGCCGATTTTCGCGTCGACCGGGACGGCAACAATCCCGAGACGGGGCGTTTCACTCCTTACTGGACCCGGGATGAAAATGGAAATATTGCCGTACAGCACCTGGTCGAATACGACACCTACGACAAACATCCCAACGGTGTCCTGAAGGGCGGCTGGTACATCACCCCCCGCGAAAAGCACAAGGAAAGCGTCCTTGGACCTTTGCCCTACATCGTGCAGGGCAAGCAGGTGTGGCTGGTTACCATGTCGGTCCCCATTTTGGTCAACGGCAAATTCTACGGCGTGGCCGGTGCCGACTATAATCTCGATTTCGTTCAGGAAATCGCCCGCGAGGTGGACAGGGAGCTGTTCGGCGGCGAAGGCCAGATCTCCATCATCGCCGACAATGGCCTGCTGGTTGCCCAGAGCGAACATCCCGACATGATCGGCGGGCACTTCAATCAGGTGATGGCCGACGGCTGGGAGAATATGCTCAAAGCCATTCAGAGTGGCGAGGAAATGGTGCGCGACAATGCCTCCACCGGTATGATCGAGACCATCTATCCGATTCAGCTCGGCAACACCGGCAAGCCCTGGTCGGTTATGATCCAGGTACCGAAAAAGGTGATTCTTGCCGAGGCCATGACTCTTGACAACCAGTTGAGTGAACGCGGCAGCAGCAGCGCCTTCTGGCAGATTGTTGTCGGTGTGGTGGTTATCGCCCTTGCCGTATTTCTGCTGTGGCTGGCGGCCGGCGGGATTGCCCGCCCGATTCGCCGCGCCGCAGTGTTGGCCGACACCATCCGGGCCGGCGATTTCTCTCAGCGTCTGTCCCTGAATCAGCAGGATGAGGTCGGTCAGCTGGCGGTCTCCCTTAACGAAATGGCCGACAGCCTCGAAGGTGCGGCCAAGCTTGCCGAGGAGATTGCCGCCGGCAATCTCGATGTAGAGGTCAAGCTGGCTTCCGATAAGGACCAGCTGGGGCGCGCTCTTCAGACCATGACCGAGAATCTCAACGATGTTCTGAATCAGGTGCAGGCGGCCGGCGAGCAGATCGCCTCCGGTTCCGGTCAGGTAGCCGATGCCAGCCAGTCCCTGTCGCAAAGCGCCACCGAGGCCGCCGCTTCGATGGAGGAAATCAATGCTTCCATGACCCAGATGTCATCGCAGACCAAGCTCAATGCCGACAATGCCGAGCAGGCCAATACGTTGTCCAACGATGCTCGCGAGGGTGCCGCCGGCGGGGCCGATCTGATGGAAGAAATGCTGTCCGCCATGCGGGAAATCAACGCCTCGAGCGAAGATATCTCCAAGATCATCAAGGTTATTGATGAAATTGCCTTCCAGACCAATCTTCTTGCGCTTAACGCTGCCGTCGAAGCGGCCCGGGCAGGTCAGCACGGCAAAGGTTTCGCGGTTGTCGCCGAAGAAGTGCGGACCCTGGCGGCTCGCAGTGCCACCGCGGCCAAAGAGACAGCCGAGCTCATCGAGAATTCGGTCGGCAAGACCCGTAACGGAACTGAAATCGCGGACAAAACTGCCGATGCCCTCAAGGAAATCGTTGGCGGCGCTACGAAGGTGTCCGATCTGGTCGGCGAAATCGCCATGGCGTCCAACGAGCAGGCACAAGGTTTCTCCCAGGTAAATCAGGGGTTGAGCCAGATCGACGGGGTTACCCAGCAGAATACCGCCAATGCTGAGGAAAGTGCGGCGGCTGCCGAAGAACTCTCCGGGCAGGCCATGCAGTTGCAGGAGCTTCTGCAACGTTTCGCCCTCAAGGGGCGCAATTCCTCTGTCGGCAAATCCCAGGTTGCAAACCGTACCCAGTTGGCGCTTCCCGAAGCATGATGGTCGTTTTTTATAATCGGGCCTAAAAGCCTGAATCGAAACGGATCAAATCCATATCTGACGCCTTTCCAGCCGCAACGTTGCTTGCGGTTGGAAAGGCGTTTTTTTTTCAGAAAAATTTCGGAGTGGGAAGCCTGGCGGAAATGATTCGGAATTCCCTTGACAGGCGTTGTGTTTGGTGATAATTTCGAGGCCACTTAACGGTGTTAACCTTCATGGGAAAAATATTATATGCAGACTGTGGCGAGAAAAAGCGAAAAAAAACCGGAGTTGCGGGAAGCCATATTGCAGGCGGCGCAGGAGCTGTTTCTGGAAGTCGGTTTCGAACACTTTTCCATGCGGCGTCTGGCCCGCAAGGTTGGTTATTCGCCCACCACGCTGTATATCTACTTCAGAGATAAGCAGGATATCATCTACTCCCTTTGCGAGGGGCTCTTCGAGCAATACCTGGCTGAATTACGCCAGGTGGCCGAAGGCGAGACCGATTCGCTGGCACGCCTGAAGAAGCTCTTCCTGTTGAGTATAAGGTTCGGTTGCAACCATCAGGACCATTACCACGTGGCGTTTTTTTCATCGGCAGCCATTTATGGGCGCCCTGAAGAATTTCTGTCCCGAGATTCGTTGGCCCGTCGCTCCTATTTTTTTATACGGCAGGTGGTTGTCGACTGCATTGCTGCCGGTGTGTTGCGGCCGGCAGATCCCGAGCTGGTCACTCAGGCTTTGTTGACGGCCTCCCATGGCATTATAGCGGCACATATTTTTTGGAAGGATTTTCCTCTGGCATCCCCTGATGTTCTTGGAGAGACCTTGTTGCACAATCTGCTAGAGGGATTTCAGGCATAACTGTTTCCACGGATCGAGTTCATTATGAAAAATCGCAATCAGCGTAAATTCAAAGTATTGAATGGTGGGCAAGCGGGTGCGTCAGTCAAGGGGAACTTGCCGTGTGAGCGGCGTGGTTCTGTCGATCGTGGCCGAGTGTCTTTTGCCATGGAAAGTGGCAAAAACGGCTTGCTGTCGCAACAGTCCGCGGCCGGCAATTGGGTCTTCGCCCTCGAGGCCGACACAACCATCGCTTCCGAATATGTCATGCTGCAACGGTTTCTCGGCCGTCCTCTGTCCGCGGAATTGCAGCAGCGACTGGCCAATTACCTGCTCAGCCGCCAGCTTCCGGATGGCAGTTGGCCGCTGTATGCCGAAGACGGTTTCGCCAATATCAGTGCCACGGTCAAAGCCTATTTTGCTCTTAAGCTGCTCGGATACGATGCCCAATGCGAGCCTCTGGTGCGGGCGCGGCAGATTGTCCTGAGTCTTGGGGGGGCCGAACACTGCAATGTATTCACGCGGATCGCACTGGCTCTGTTCGGGCAGATCCCGTGGCGGACCACCCCCGCCATGCCGGTGGAAGTCATGCTTTTGCCGCGCTGGTTTTTCTTTCACCTGAGCAAGATTTCCTATTGGGCACGTACCGTGGTGGTACCTTTGCTGATCCTTTATGCCAACAAGCCGGTATGCCGCCTGGAGCCCTGGGAAGGGATTCCGGAACTGTTTGTTATGCCGCCGGATAAACTTGGCCATCTCGATACCTGCAAGCCCGGTCAGTGGCGTAAAAATCTTTTTGTCATGGTCGATCGCCTGATCAAGCCGATGTTGCGGTGGGTGCCGCGGGGCCTGCGCGAGCAGGCCATGCGGGCCGCCGAAACCTGGATGCGAGAGCATATGCAGGGCGCAGGAGGCATAGGTGCCATTTTTCCGGCCATGGCCAATGCCGTTATGGCTTTGCAGGTCCTGGGATGCCCGGAGGACGATCCCGACTATCGGCGCGGCATCAAGGCGCTTGACGATCTGCTTATCGAAAGATGCGATGTTTCGGCCAGGGACGATACGCCGATTTCCCCCTGCTGGTGCCCAGGGACTGCGGCAGCGCTGGCTCACGACCCCACCCCGGCCGGCAGCCATGCGGCCGGCGGCGAGCAAGGCATATGCCAGCCCTGTGCTTCGCCCGTCTGGGATACCGCTCTGGCTCTCACGGCATTGCTTGAAGCCGGACTCGACGACAAACATCGGGCGGCCGACAGTGCGGTTCGCTGGCTTCTCGATCAGCAGGTCGACATCAAAGGCGACTGGGCCCAGCGGGTGCGGGACCTCGAGCCGGGAGGGTGGGCCTTTCAGTACGAAAACGCCCTCTACCCCGATCTCGATGATACCAGCAAGGTAATCATGTCGCTGGTGCGTGCCGGTGCCCTGGATAATCCTGCTTATCGTCAGGAGATGTCCCGAGCCATCAACTGGGTGATCGGCATGCAAAGCAGCGATGGGGGCTGGGGAGCTTTCGATGTCGACAACAATTATCTTTATCTCAATGATATCCCCTTTGCCGACCATGGCGCTCTGCTCGATCCCAGCACGGCGGACGTGACGGGCCGGTGCGTGGAGATGCTCGGCATGGTCGGTTTCGGTCGTGATTTCCCGCCTATCGCGCGAGGGGTCGAATACCTGCGCCGGGAACAGGAGCCTTTCGGAGGCTGGTACGGTCGCTGGGGGGTAAACTACATTTACGGAACCTGGTCGGCTTTGTCGGGATTGTGTCTTGTCGGTGAAGATCTGCAGGCTCCCTCTGTCCGGAAGGCGGTATCCTGGCTAGAATCGGTACAGAATCCGGATGGCGGCTGGGGGGAAACCTGCTATTCCTATGACGACCCGGCCATGGCCGGCCGCGGTGCCAGCACCGCTTCCCAGACCGCCTGGGCGCTGCTCGGTTTGCTGTCGGCAGGTGAGGTGGATAACGCTGCCGTGCGCAGGGGGATCCAGTATCTGGTCGAAGAACAGAACCGATGGGGTGGTTGGGATGAACGTCATTTCACCGGCACCGGTTTTCCCCGGGTATTTTACCTGCGCTATCACGGATACAGCCAGTATTTCCCCCTTTGGGCCATTGGGGTCTACGAGCGTCTGAGCTCCGGTCGTCCAACCCGCCAGCAAATTGTGCGCAGGGCCGGTCCTTCCGGTTTGTATCTGCCGGTACTCGACCGGCACAAGAAATTACGCCGCAAAAGCAAGGTATGAAAAAAGGGGAGCTTTCGGCTCCCCTTTTCATTTGCGGGTTGTGTGGGGGGATTGAGTCATACATCCGCTGGCGCCATGTTTTTGGCCCGCAACTCATCAAGGGCGTGGTTGTTTTTGTTTAGTTCCGTCAATTGCATGCCTTGCAGAATGTGATCCGCTTTGGTGAACTGGATATTTTCATATTCCACGACCTGGATGTGATTACCCCAGGGGTCGAGAAAATCGAGTCCCCGGCTTGGCAGAATTTTCGCTCCCAACTTCTTCAAAGCTGCACGAACTGGTGCGCGGTTGTCGACCACCAGGCCGAAATGGCGATGATCGTCGGGTTTTTGACTTCGCCCCTCCGACAGAGCCAGGAACTGATCTCCCATGTCGATGAAAGCCATACCGGGAGCCTGTCCGCGCAGCCTGACATCGAAAATGGCGCCGTAAAATTCCAGCGCCGCCCGGATGTCTCCGACTTCCAAAGCAACGTGATTGATGCCGACCATACGGGGTTTGGATGGATTTGGCATAATACTTCTCCCTTTGATGATTTTCTGCGGTTTTTGCCTCCTCTAACCAGTATACCGCTGGATACCGGGTTGAAGAGGCGGGATTTACAAGGACGGTGTGGTGCAAGTCTGTCGGTAAAGGCGTCCGTGGTCGGGGGCGGCATGTCTCAGACGGCATTTGAAGCCATTGAACGAGGGAGTGTGAGAGAAGAAAAACAGGTGGGCGGGGCAAGAACAATCTGTTGATCCGAAGCCGGGCAGAGGCAGTGTGGCGCCCCGGCTACGGCTTATGAGGCTCGCCCAGAGGTGTTCCCGTCGTTCAGGGTCATCGCTGAACCAGATTTCCAAAGGCCTGGCGAATGATCTGAGGTAATCGAGGTGCCAGTGGCGTCGCTTGGCCGGTCGCAAATGGTGACTTATGCGCGCATGGAGACCGCCGGGACCGAAGGCGCTGCCGATGTAAACGTAGATGCCCGCTTTAACGTCAAGAATGCCGAGGCGACCTATATTCAGAAGTTGCTGTTCCCGGCAGGTCAACAGCAGGGCATAGGTGCCGCCGGAGGTTGGTATTCCCTCGGCAACTAATGTCGGTTCGGTGAGCGGGTGGCTATATGACAAAGGTCTATCCGTGTTTCTGTTGGCGTGTCGTTTCTAGTAAAGGGTATGATAAAACAATACGGGAAAAAATGTCTGTAGGCAAACTTGGTTGATCTGCAGTGGAAAAGGCCGCAACCATCGACCGCTTTTGGAAAGCGGTCAGGTGATTACGGCCTTTTTTGCTGATCAAAAAGCTGAAAAAGAATTATTTCACATGTTCCTCAGGATAGGCATTGATGCTGTGAATGCTGAGGTCGGGGCCTGCGAATTCCTGCTCAGGGGTGAGTCGTATCCCGAGAACTTTGCTGATGAGACCGTAAATGATAAAGCCGTTGAGAAGTGCATAGCCTACCGCCAGCAGACTGCCACCCAACTGCGAGATGAAGGTGACGCCGCCTATGCCGCCGAACAGAGGTTGTCCGAAGATGCCGGCGGCGATTCCTCCCCAGGTGCCGATGACGCCGTGCAACGGCCAGACCCCGAGGACATCATCGATCTTGAGTTTCTCCTGTTCCCATTTGAAGCCGTAGACGAAGATCAGCGAGCCGAAACCGCCCATGAAAAACGCGGCCAGCGGATGTACGATGTCCGAACCGGCGCAAATGGCGATCAGACCGGCCAGCGCGCCATTGTGCAGAAAGCCCGGGTCGTTGCGCCCGGCAATCAGGGCGAATAGGACGCCCCCGACCAGGGCCATCAGGGAATTGACCGCAACCAGCCCCGAGATGCCGGTAACCTGCTGTGCGCTCATGACATTGAACCCGAACCAGCCGACCGCCAGGATCCAGCTCCCCAGGGCCAGAAAGGGAATGTTGCTGACAGGTATGGCCTGGCTGCGACCGTGCAGGTAACGTCCCTGCCGCGCGCCGAGAAACAGCACCGCCGGCAAGGCGAGCCAGCCGCCCATGGAATGGACCACGACACTGCCGGCAAAGTCGTGGAAAGGGGCGCCGCCCAGGGCTTCAAACATCGACTGCAACCAGCTGCTGTGCTGCCCCCAGATCAACGATTCGAAAAAGGGGTAGGTCAGACCGACAAAGATGGCGCCTGCAAGCACTTGCGGATAGAATCGGGCGCGTTCGGCGATACCGCCGGAAATGATGGCGGGAATGCAGGCTGCAAAACACAGCAGGAAAAAGAACCGGACCAGTTCAAACCCCTGGGTTCCTCCAAGAAGATTTGCTGCAGGTTGAAGAAAATTCACTCCGTAGGCAAGAGGATAGCCTATGACGAAGTAGATAACGGTGGAGACGGCCCAGTCGGTAAGGATTTTGGAAAAGGCGTTGACCTGGCTTTTGGTGGTGACGGTGCCGACCTCGAGAAAGGCAAATCCGGCATGCATGGCAAAGACCATGACCGCCCCGAGCATGAGAAAGAGTACATTGCTGCCGTTCAGCAGCTGACTGACAGTTGCTTCCATGGTTTAAATCTCCCTTGATTTAATATATGCGTGGCGCCGTTGCCACAAATGCAAAT
>JASKKK010000105.1 GCA_030154185.1 Desulfuromonadales bacterium | reverse complement strand
GCGGGACGCGGTTTGCGGGACGCGGTTTGCGGGACGCGGTTTGCGGGACGCGAAATTCTGAGTTCATTGACAGCGGAAAGATCGCTGAACACAGTGACAAATGACAAGTGACAAATGACACACGGGTATCGGCATGGAGACATCGCCCGATTCAGATCAGACGACCGTCTTCCATGCGGATGATGGTACTGTGCAGCCTTTCCGGCTGATCCGGCGAGTGGGTCGCCTGAATGATGGTCATGCCCTGATCGACCAGGATCGGCAGCAGGCCGTCGAAGGCCTCGATGCTGGCCCGGTCCATGTTGGAGATTGGCTCATCCAGCAGCAACAGCTTGGGACGCAGCACCAGTGCCCGGGCGATGGCTACGCGCTGCTGCTCGCCGCCCGACAGTTCCCGCGCGGTGCGTCGACCGAAGCCTTCGAGGCCGACCATTTCGAGGGATTCATGGATCAGGCTGTGTTGTTCTTTGGAATGTATGCCGCGCATCTTGAGGCCGTAGGCGATGTTATGACGTACCGAGCCACCGAACAGGTAAGGGGATTGATGCACCAGGGTGATGTGCTGGCGCAAACGTTGAAGACTCTTCTTTTTCCAGATAACTTTCTCGCCTTCGAATATCATTTGGCCAAAGGTCGGTTTGAGCAGCAGGGCGACGATTTGCAGCAAGGTGCTCTTGCCGCAGCCATTGGGTCCGACCAGGGAATAGATATGCTGTGGCTCGAATTCGAGTTCGTCGAGCTGCAGAGCCAGGTGGTTGTTGTAACGTTTTTCGATGGAGTGCAGCGATAAAAACGGCTTCACGGCTTACCTCTGTTGCAGGAAGTTCAGGAACATGTTGATCAGCAGGGCGACCGACAGCAGGAAGATGCCGAGAGCCAGGCCGAAGGCGAACTCCCCCTTGCTGGTTTCCAGGGCGATGGCGGTGGTCATGGTACGGGTGACTCCACGGATATTGCCGCCGAGCATCATGGCCACGCCGACTTCGGCGATGATCCGTCCGAAACCGGCGATGATGGCGGCGATGACCCCGAAACGGATTTCCTGCAGCAGGATCATGGCGCCGCGGGTGGTGCTGGCGCCGAGGGTCAGGGCCGTTGGCATGATGCGACTGTCTGAGGCGCTCATGGCACCGAGGGTGTAATTGGCGATGATCGGGGTTGCCAGTATGATCTGGCCGATGACCATGGCGGTTGGCGTGAACAGCAGACCGAATTGTCCGAGAGGACCCACGCGGCTTAAAAAGCCGTACACCACCAGGCCGACCACCACCGTCGGTAGGGCCATGAGAGTGTTGAGCAAAGTGATTACGATGCGTCGTCCCGGGAAACGCCCGAGACCGACAGCCAGGCCTGCGGGAACACCGGCCAACGTAGCGAAGATAATGGCGATGCCGGAAACGTATAGAGACGTCCAGACCGTAATGTAGACTTCCGGGTTGAACTCAAAGATCATCGCCAGTGCGGTTTTTAGTGAATCGAACAAAAAGCCCAAAGTACATACTCCCTAGCAGTATGACGGTTTTTCAGTATCTCCGATATGAGGCCTTGCAGGGCATCATGGTTCGGGGTGGAGTTCTTATACATTAAAAGAAATTTCGATCGATGAAGCCGAATGTAACGCCGACCGGTCGCAGAGTATATAACGATTTTGTGTTGTTTGAAAAGGCCGATTATGTCCTTTCCGGTATACAATAAAGATCTTGGAAAGCCTTGCAAAATGTTTTCGAATGACAGTGTTTTCAAACACTGGTTCAACGGTTAAACTCTGGTTAACAGCGGTCCGATCGCTCTTGTTGGAATTTTTGCGGGAGGTGCAGAAATGTTGGGAGCCCTGGCAGGCGATATCATAGGTTCACGCTTCGAGTGGCGCAACATAAAGACCAAGGAGTTCGAGCTTTTTACCGACGAGTCGAGGTTTACCGACGATTCGGTGCTGACCGTGGCGCAGGCCGATTCTTTATTGAGCGGCGAACCTTTCGTCCGCAAGCTCAAGGAATATTTCAGACTCTATCCCCATGCCGGTTACGGGGGGCGCTTTTACCGGTGGGCCGGCAGTGACTGTATCGAGCCGTACTATTCCTTCGGAAACGGGGCGGGGATGCGCGTCAGTCCCGTCGGATGGTATTTCAACGACCTGTCGACGGTTCTAAGCGAAGCGCATCGCAGTGCCGCTGTGACCCATAATCACCCGGAAGGCATCAAGGGAGCGCAGGCTGTGGCAGCCTCTGTCTTTTTGGCCCGCCGCGGAGAGAACAAGGCCGATATCCGGGATTTCGTCGCTACCCGTTTCGATTACGATTTCACCTGGAGCCTGAGCGATATCCGGCCCTGGTATCGATTCGACGTCACCTGTCAGGGCTCGGTGCCCCAGGCCTTGCAGGCTTTTTTTGAATCCGATGGATTCGAAGACGCCATCCGCAATGCCATATCCATCGGCGGCGACAGTGATACCATCGCATGCATGACCGGGGCTGTGGCCGAAGCCTTTTACGGCGCGGTGCCCGATACCATTGCAAATGAGGTGTTCACGCGTCTGGACGAAAAAATGGCGGAGGTGACGCGGCGTTTTCTGGAGGCTGTCGGATACAATGCAAGGTGAAAGGCGGGAAAATAAAAGAAGGCCGCCACCTGTGTGGCGACCTTCAAAGCTGATGCATTCAATCGTTCAGGGTTAGTGTTTCGGTCCGCGTTTCAGGGCGACAAGTTCGGCCCCCAGCGCTTCGGAGATCTGTTTCAACTCGCTTATGCGCATGTGTTTGCTGTAGACCTTGAGGTTAACGTCCGACACGGCGCTCACGATGTAACGCGGAGTCTTGCAGCCGTCTACCAGTTTTTCCCGTTCACGATAGAAAATTTTCCCTGCCATGGTGTCCTCCTCTCGGTGTACCGCTCTCGATAGCGGTAGATACATTCACAATTCAATTATATCACCCGAGGTTTTGACGGAGGCAAGTTCAGGCGCGAATAACGGTGCCGATAGCCTCGCCGCGCAATACCCTGGTGAGATTACCGCGCTTATGACCGTTGATGATGTGCACCTCTTTGAGGTTTGCGGCGTCTTTGAGCAGATAAAGCAGCTTGCGCTCCAGGACCATGTCTTCCATATCCATGGCAAGCAGTTCGTCGGCCGTGATCTCGGGGATCAGTTCCGCGTCCGGATTGACAAAGGGGTTTTCCGTGAACAGACCGTCGACGTTTTTAACCAGGATGCAGCTTTCGGCACCGAGCACTTCAGCCATGAGGAAGGCTCCCGTATCGGTACGGTGGGGCGGAATCAGACCGGTACCCGGCGGGTGTTCGAACAGACCGTAGGGTGGCGTGCCGTGCGTGACGGGGAGGAAACCGAGCTTGAGCATCATCGGCAGGTCCAGCAGGTCGTCGCTCTTGATGCGGGTTCCGCCCCAGGGCGAAAGGAGCAGGGCCATCATCTCGGCATTCTGTTCGCTGATTTTACCCGCAAGTTCGGCCAGTACTCCGGTGGGCATGCCGAGGTCGATACCGATATCGAGGATATGTCGCACCCTCACTCCGCCGCCGGTGACGATCAGCAACTTGAGGTCCTTGGACAGTTCGCCTATTTCCTCCACCAGCGGCACGACAACCTTGCGGCCGTAGTCCATGGTTCCATGGCCTCCGATCTTGATGACGTGCAGGTCGGGAATCAGTCGCATCGGCTTGATGTGCGCATGGGATTTCATCAGGCCCTTACGTACCAGGGATTCACCTTTCAACTTGTTTTCCAGCTCGTGCCTTTTTCCCATAGCCTGTCTCCGGTTGGTTAAAACCTTTCTTCTTTCGAGGTTACCAGAATAAATGCGGTATTGCAGAGCCCAGCCGGATAAAGCGGACAAAAAACGGAGGCTGCCCATAAAGGGAGCCTCCGGTCGGTATGCATCCTATGCCTGCAGCCGGGATTCAGTTGATGGATGACTGGTTTTTTTCTTCCAGCGTTTTCTCCAGGGCTTCCAGCGAGTCAAAACCCAATTGTTCCGCCAGACTCCGATAGGTGGCCTCGGAAAGACTCGAACCGGATTCTTCCAAGGCCCGAATGTCGCCCAGCAGCAGCTCCAGGGTCTCTTCCGAATAGGTTTCCAGTTCACCGCGCAAATAGGTTTCAAAAGAGGTCAGACCGGGGGTGTCTTCTTTTTTTCCCAAAGGACGCCCCCCTTGCATCAGGTGAGGATAACTGTCGATACACCGTTCTTGTCCCTCAAGGGCAAGCTCTACGATGTCATCGATGGACGGATCGTGATTTTCGCAGGGTACGAGGTTGTCCATGCGGGCATATTTGATGGCCAGGAGGTTGCGTCCATCGGTCTTGGCGCGCTGCAGGTCGATCAGGTAACTTTCGAGGGTGGGGGGCGACCATGCGGCGAACTGGGCCCGGCGGTGCATCTTGAAACTTTCGGGGTCTTCCTGACAGCGATAACGGTGGGTGGTTGGGACGGAAAGAAACATGGCCAGTTCCAGTTCCAGAATCTGATCGACGAGTATTTTTCGGGTTTCCATGAGTAGCCTTTCCTAGCTTTGTTTATTCATGAGGGTTCGTCACGAGATCGGCAAGTGTGCGTCATGTCAGGCCAGGCGCAGAGAGTTTTCAGGCTTACTTGCAGCCCGTCGAAGCGCAAACAGTGAGCACGGCTTGAGATGGCGTGCAATGGCCGGTTGCAGCAGAACTCTTTAAGAATAATCGGGGCTATACGTCAATTAAATGCATTGAAGTGCTTTCTGAGTTCCGGGTTGTGAATGCCGGCCTGTACGACAGGACCGTGGTCGAGGAGGAAACTGCTGTCCGAGTCGCTAAGTCCCTGGCGATGAAGCTCATCGATGACCATTCCGCAGAGAGTTTCAATGATGGCGATCTTTTCCTCGCCGTCAGGGACCTCCAGCAAAGCGGCGATGCGTTCGTGAATGACGGCTCCGAGAATCGGCAGTTGTCGTGTAGCGCGATGCAGCCACTTGTAAAAGGGCGGATATTGACGGTTGAGCAGAAAAGCCATGGACATCAGGTCCCGGCAAAACTGCAACTCCGCATAGCGGCTGGCGAAAGATTCGTCGCGCTTCAGGGTGCGGGCCAGGTTGTACTGTCCGGTCTGTGCCATGATCATACAGTGCGAGGCGATTTTTTTGCGGCGGATATCTTCCGGGTAATAGGCGAGCAGGGTCCTTCGCCAGGCGGAAAATGTGTCCGCCGGGTCATGAAACACCATGCCGTTGGTACAGACGCTCAAGTTCTGGTCGGGAATCCGCAGCCACTCACGCAAATCCCGTGGCGGATGATCGAGTCCCGTATAGCGGGAGTAGAATTCCTCAATACTCATCACGCCCATGCGGCCTTCCTCACCGG
Organism: Desulfuromonadales bacterium; assembly: GCA_030154185.1. Classification (GTDB taxonomy): domain Bacteria; phylum Desulfobacterota; class Desulfuromonadia; order Desulfuromonadales; family Syntrophotaleaceae; genus Syntrophotalea. Next base: position 1,285 of record JASKKK010000105.1, on the reverse strand, counting down.
GGCTCGTGCGGCGCGGGCCGAATCCGGCAAACATCGTCGGCAGTCTGCGATAGGCGGCTTGCAGATCGGCACCTCGCGCGGCGAAGTCCTCCTGCCGCAACCACAGACAGAACCCCGGGCCCCAATCGTGATCGCGGGATATGGCGTCGTCAAAACCGTAACATTCCGACCCCGGTCCGACCAGGCCGATGGCGATCCGGTCGATCATGTCGCCAAAGGCGTCCTGAAGCATCGGTATGCCGTGGGTGTCAAAGTAGCTCTTGGCCAGTTGCAGTCCCTGCATCGTGTTCCCTTTGTTCATCTTTTGAGTATGGCGATATTCTTGCCTGTCTGCTTCGCCTTGGCCGGATTGCCGGTTTTTTCATAAAGCGCTCTGGCCTTTTCAAAATGCGCCAGACCGGCATCCTTGTCGCCTCGCATGGCGTGGATGTAACCGATGTTGGCATGTTGATCGGCGACCTTATCCGGACGATCAGCCTTATCGAATATTTTCAATGCCCGATGATAATAGTTCAGGGCTTCGGCGTATTCCTGCCGGTCGCGGCAAACCGATCCCAGATTGCCCAGTTGTTCGGCAACCCGTTCCGGTTGACCGCATGCTTCGAAATTGCGCATGGCATCGTTGAATGTGTTGATGGCCTCGTCGTAGCGTTTCATGCGGGTCAGCAGCAATCCGATGTTGTTCTGGACAGCGGCCGTTTCCGCCATATCCCCGGCGGCGGAAAGGAGGGCTTGCGCCTCCCGGCAGGCGGCCAATGCCTTGTCCCGTTGCCCGGTTGAGATATGGATGTTGGTCATGAGCAACTGTTGCCTTGCCTGGTTGACCTCGTCTCCGCATTGCTTGAAGAGTTCGGCAGCCTCGGCAAAGGCAGCCAGGGCCGCATCGAATGAGGCGGTTTTGAGGTATTCGATCCCTTGGCGGACCAAGGATCTTGCCAGGTCTGCGGCGGCTCTGCTTTCCATGGGTGCTCCTTGTATGGCGGTGAATACGGCAGTGTCCGAGGCATTGTCTCAAGCTTTTTTACCATAATGCCGTAAACATTATATGGGCACAACATAAAACGAACATCTTCTTTAAAGTCGAACATAGAAGATCACTGCTTCGTAAAGCGATGGACTGGTGACGGGAAACATCCTGGTCTTTCGTTTTCAATCCCTTCAGCCCTGTCTTCACTTTCTCCTTAAACTAGACATAATGGCTGACAGTTGACAAAAAAAGACCTGCCCCTTGCAAACGTGGGTTATGTTGGAACCTCGTGAACCCCAACACAGAGCCATAACCAAG
>JASKKK010000036.1 GCA_030154185.1 Desulfuromonadales bacterium | reverse complement strand
GCCAGAAGACAATCGGCCCTATCGGTTTTTGCGGCCCGTAAAATCTCGATTTCGACAGCATCACCGACGATACGGAATCCACTGAATTCGGCCGTCAGCAGATCAAACGCCGATTCATTAATATCGATGACGACCACGCTGCAACCGGCTTCGCTGAGTAGTCCCGCCAGCATGGAGCCGAGTCGGCCACAACCGACGATCACTACATATTGCGGCCATCCATCCTGCTTTTTCAAATGCATCATCGATTACTCCTGCCCCAGTAGCAGAGGCCCTGTTTTTTTCAGCACCAACCTGTTGAGGTTGTTCTGGGACGGCATATATCCGGGATCCAATTCCAGCGCGGTCCGGTAATACTTCTGGGCTTCTAGGGCCTTGCCCTGCATTTCACAATAAGCCCCCAGAAGATTAAAGGCCTCCGGGCGGTCGGGTTCAAGCCCTGTCGCATACCGGGCATGGGCAATCGCATTGCCGAGTTGCCCCTCTGCGGCACAACGCTTGGACAAGGCGATCCAGCCATTGTAATCGTTACCCGGATCCGCTCCTTGTTCAGGACGGCTGAGCACCTTGCGGACCGCGTCCCGCAGCTCCCGTGGCGCAAACGGTTTTTCGATGAAATCCAAAGCTCCAAGCTTCATGACTTCCACCGCATTGGTCACCGTCCCGAATGCCGAAATGACAATGACCTGGGAGCGCCTGGGCCTTTGCTCCAGTTGCCGCAACACTTCCACGCCATCGATGCCCGGAAGCTTCAGATCGAGCAATACCAGATCGAAGTTCTCATCGGCCGCCATGCGCAAGCCTTCCTCACCCGTGGTCGTGGTACGAACCTCATACCCCTTGGGCTCAAGGGTTTGTCGGACGGTGAAGAGGATGTTTTTTTCATCATCGATCACGAGAATTTTTGCCTTGGTCTCTTTAGACATGGTTATTCTCCCCGGATGGCTTCATGGAAACGGCAGACGAGGCGGCCTTCAAAACAAAGGTGAAGGTACTTCCCTCGCCTACCGTCGAATCGACCCAGATGCTTCCGCCGTGGGCCTTGACGATTTCCTTGCAGATGGCCAACCCCAAACCGCTGCCGGCCTTGCTGTCACCTTTAACCTGGACGAACTTGTCGAAAATCCGTGAACGGTATTCCGCGGGAATGCCCGCACCATCGTCGGAAACAGCAAGGTAAACCCTCGCCTGGTCACCTTCGGCCGTAATCCGGATATGGCCACCTTCCGGAGTATAGCGCAATGCATTGGATATAAGATTGCTGATCACCCAGGCGATCTTTGTCGGATCGGCCAAGACATCAGGAGTTTCCGGCTTGACCCACGAACTCAATTCCAGCTTTTTGGCTTCAGCCTGATCGTAAAATGCCGCCAATGTTTTTTCGAAAAGATAGGCAACGTTCATGGGCTCTATTTCCATCTCGACCCGTCCGGATTCAAGCCGCGACAAATCGAGAAGGTCGCCGACGAGTGCCCGCAAGCGATCGGTCTCCTCCCGGGCAACCCGGACCAATTCACGATCTCTGTCGGGCCATTGATCCGCTTTCTCCTGCAGAAGGTTAATACTCATGGAAATACCGGTAAGAGGCGTTTTCAGTTCGTGGGATGCCGCCAGAACAAACTCGCTTTTCAACCGGTCAAGTTCCTTCAGCCGGGTTATATCTTGTAGCAAAATAACGATTCCCTGAATTTGCCTGCCTCCTTCAGAACGTACAGGAGTGACGGAAAACCGGAAATATTGCCGACTCTCATCATCACCGAAGAAAATTTCGGTCTGCTCCGGGGAAAGAGCCGCGACCTCTCCCGTTTCCGCAGTTTGCCGGATGATGGCAATGAGCTGCTCATGCGGCAGTAATTCTGACACGGGCCGGCCCTGGGCTTCGCCCGGAGATAGATTCAGAAGTCTGGCGGCCTGGGGGTTTACAGCGGAAATATGGAACCCTTCATCCACAACGATCAAACCGTCGCCGATGCTGCGCAGAATTGCCTCTCCCCTGCGTTTTTCTGCGATGAGACGTCCTACGTTAAGATCGTGAAAAGCTTTGAGCTTTTGGCTCATGGTGACGATCTGGCTGGCTAAAAGTCCGAGCTCATCTCCGGCGGGAACCTCCAGGGTGACATTGTAGTCGCCGTCCGCAAGCTGTTCGGTGACGCGGGTCATGGCAGCCAGTGGTCGGAGGAGAATGACGGAAAGTAAAATGCTGAAGGCCAGCCCGACAGAACCTGCCGCCGCGCCTACCACGGTCATGGACCATATGGTCTTTACAGAAAGAAGATGTGCATGACGGGAAGCTCTTTCCATGGCTTTCTGATTCATTTCGCGTAACACGAGACACGATTTGTGCACCTCCATGAATCGGGGTAGAAGTCGCTCCCGATAAAAAATCAGGGCTTTTTGTTGATCGTCGTAGCTCTCATTTGTCATGTCCTGAAACAGGGATAGAAAACTGCGGTATCCCGAATCGATATCGGCCACCACACGATCCTCTCCCTGTTCGGTTAAATTATCCCGGGCCCGCCCCAGCCACTGGGCAAATTCAACCTGGTTATCCCGGAATTGCTCCAGACTGGCTTTTCGATCCCCGAGCAAAAACAGAAGCGCGGCGCTATCCTGTCGTTCGAGGTGATTGATCATGCTTTCCGCGGCTTGGACACTCAGCTGATTTTCACGCAAAATAGCCTCGCCGGCCCGTCCGAGCTGATAAAGATTGACCACGGCTACGGCCCAAACAATCATCATCAAGGCCAAAATAAGACAGTAGCCACCGAGAATTTTTGTCCGCAATTTCATCTAAAGTACCCCCGGGGGAATCCTTAAAAACAGGATAATACAACCGTCACTACCGTAAGTGTATCACTCGATGTTATTGTCAGGTCATTGTGCGAGAGATATGCCAGAAAAAACCTGTAAAACAGGGCTCTTGGAAAGGACAAGAAGGGGAAGTGATTGCATCATGCAATGAAAAAGCCCTTTGAGTATTGCATTTTGCAATACCGCATTTTAAATAGCCTCGATGGGAAAATCATATGCCGTAGAGTTTGCGCTTACGCCAGAGCGTAGCCTGGTCGATACCGAGAGTTTCCGAGGCCTCCTGCAGAGTAGAGGACCGGGCGATCACCCGTCGGATATGTTGTTCCTCGATTACTGCCAGGGAAATGGAATCTCCGGGACCGGGGAGGGATTCCCCGGGAGCCAGGTTGTCGGGGAACAATTCGAGGCCGATCATGTCGGACCGGCATAGAATCACGGCCCGTTCGATGACATTCCGCAATTCCCGCACGTTGCCCGGCCATCGATAGGACCTCAGGATTTCCATCGCTTCGGGAGTAAAATCCCGTATGGTTTTGTTATTCTGCCGGCTAAAGCTGACCAACATGTCCCGGGCCAGTACTTCGATATCTTCGCCCCGCTCGCGCAGGGGAGGCAACTCGATCGTTATCACGTTGAGACGATAAAAGAGATCTTCGCGAAAGCGTCCTGCGGCAACCGCAGCGGCCAAGTCGATATTGGTGGCCGCAATGATGCGAACATCGGCTTTGCGGGTACGCGGGTCGCCGACCCTCTCGTATTCCCTGTCCTGGACAAACCGCAGGAGCTTGGCCTGCAAGGCGGATGGCAGGTCGCCGATTTCGTCCAGGAATAAAGTACCCCCATCGCAGGCTGCTATCCTCCCCGCCTGATCGCGCATAGCCCCGGTAAAAGCGCCCCTGACGTGGCCAAACAAAGCGCTTTCAAGCAACTCGGGGGAAAGCGATGGGCACGAAACAATAGCCAGGGGACGTTTAGATCGTCGACTCCAAGAATGAATTCCCCGGGCCAACATCGTTTTGCCGGTTCCGTTTTCTCCGCGCAAAAGAATATTTGCCCCGGAGTCCGCTACCTGCCTGGCCATCTGCAAAACCTTGCACATAGCCGGACTAGTGCCGGAAAGATCTCCCGGGGGATACTGTTGATTCAGATCATCCCTCAGGTTCCGCACCTGTTCTTCCATGAGCCTCAAGTCAACCACTTTTTGAGTTACCATGCGGACCTGATCGGGCCCGAAGGGTTTCGGTAAATAATCGAAAGCCCCTCCCTTAATTGCCGATACCGCCGAATCGATTGTTGCAAATGCCGTAATCACGATCACCCGGGTCCCGGGCATTTCCGCCAGCAGACGGGGCAGCAGTTTGAGGCCGTCGTCGACGCCCAATCTGAGATCGAGGAAAACAAGATCGAAAAACCCTTCAGATATTCGCATCAGGGTGTCGTTTACATTTTGCGTGCTTGTTACATGATGGCCTTCCGATTCCAGGCATGCAGCAAGAGTTTTGCAGATATTCATCTCGTCATCGATAATCAGGATGTCCAGAGTCATTCTTTTCTCCGAAAGAAACAGCAAGATCCATCATTTATATTAAGCCTCCGGCCCCTTTGTGCTCGTCTCAACCTTGGTGCTTTCGCAAAAAGCGTCAAATGCAAGACGCACGATTGTTGAGCCATGAGGCGTACTTAGGTACGTCGAAGCAGCGAGGCCATCGCAGCAACGCAGCCGCTGGCGAGTTTTTGCGACGCCATCAAGTTTCTTTTCGATCCAGACTGCGATACTGAATTGCCTCGGCGAGGTGCGCCCGGCGGATATGTTCTTCGCCGGCCAGGTCGGCGATGGTGCGGGCGACTTTGAGGATGCGCGAATAGGTGCGGGCCGAATAGCCGAGACGATCGGTGACCATCTCCATCAGCTGCTCGCCTTCCTTGTCGAGTGTGCAGAAGCGGCGCAGTTGCCGGGTGGTCATGTGGGCGTTGCAGGTAGTGGCGGTGCCGTCGAAACGCTGCCTTTGCAGATCGCGGGCCTGCTCGACGCGGGCGCGGATGGCGGCGCTGCTTTCGGCATCGACGGGATCGGCCAGATCGCGATGGGCAATGCGCGGCACCTCGACGTGCAGATCGATACGGTCGAGCAGCGGCCCGGACAGGCGCGAACGGTAACGCTGGATCATCAGCGGCGTGCAGCTGCAGGACTGCAGACTGTCGCCGAGATAACCGCAGGGGCAGGGATTGGTGGCAGCCACCAGCATGAAGCGGGCGGGATAGGTCAACGTCGAAGTGGCCCGACTGATGGTGACCTGACCGTCCTCCAGGGGCTGCCGCAGCATTTCCAGCACGTTTTTCTTGAATTCAAGCAATTCGTCGAGAAACAGAACCCCGTTATGGGCCAGGGAGACTTCCCCGGGGCGGGGCATCGATCCGCCGCCGATCAACCCGGCATCGGATATGGTATGGTGGGGGCTGCGAAAGGGGCGGCAGGCCACCAGTGCATCCTGGCCCGGAAGCATCCCCATGATGGAGTGGATCTTGGTGGTTTCCAGCGCTTCGTCGAAGCTCTGGGCCGAAAGGATCGACGGCAGACGCCGCGCCAGCATGGTTTTGCCGCTGCCGGGCGGCCCGATCATCAGTAAATTATGCTGTCCCGCCGCCGCCACCTCCATGGCGCGCTTGACGTGTTCCTGCCCGCGCACCTCGGCGAAATCGACATCGGCAACGCCGGCACGCTGAAACAGGGCACCGACGTCGACCCGACAGGGCTCCAGGGGCTGGGCTCCGTTGAGGAAATCGACCAGTTGCCCCAGATCGCGCACCCCGTACACCGGCACGCCGTCGACGATGGACCCTTCACGGGCGTTTTCCTCCGGCAGCACCAGTCCGGCCACCGGCCACTGCCGTGCCGCCACCGCCAACGGCAGGGCGCCGCGTACCGGCTTGATGCGCCCGTCCAGGGACAGCTCGCCGAGAAAAGCCAGCGGCGTTTCCGAACGTTCCCCGATCACGCCGGTAGCGGTCAGGATACCGATGGCCATGGGCAGATCGAAGGCCGCCCCGTCTTTCTTGATTCCGGCCGGAGCCAGGTTGATGGTGATACGTCGAACGGGAAATTCGTAGCCGGAATTCTTGATGGCCGATTTGACCCGGTCCTTGCTTTCCTTGACCGCCCCCTCGGGCAGGCCGACGGTCGCGAATTGCGGCAGGCCCTGACTGATATCGACCTCCACCTCCACCGGGTAGGCGTCGATACCGAGCAGGGCGCCGGATAAAACTCTGGCAAGCATGGTTACTCCTTGGTCGGCTGTTGAAGTCGGATTCCAACCGCAACCGGCAAGTACAACCTAGTTTCTCCTGCCGAGCACTCGGAACTATTTACAACTCATCGAGATATTTCTCCGCGGTGATGGCGGCAACCGCACCGTCGCCGACGGCTGTGGCGATCTGTTTCAGGGTCTTGTTGCGTACGTCGCCGGCGGCAAATACACCGGGTATGGAGGTCCGGCATTCCGTATCGGTCACGATATAGCCGTCTTCGTTGAGGTCGAGGACATCGGCGAGAAAATGGGCTTTGGGAATCACCCCGATGGCGAAAAACACCCCTTCCACTTCGAGAACGCTTTTTTCTCCGCTGAATTTATTTTTGACTTCCAGCCCGTTGACGCCGCGGTTATCGCTCATAACCTGCTCGGGCAGGCTGTCCCAGACCACCTCGATCTTGTCGTTGGCGAAGATGCGTTCCTGCAGAATGCGCGTTGCCCGCAAGGCATCGCGACGGTGCACCAGGTAAACCTTGGAAGCGAAACGGCTCAGAAACAGGGCTTCTTCGGCAGCGGTATCGCCACCGCCGACCACCGCCACCGGCACGTTACGGAAAAAGGCGCCATCGCAGGTGGCGCAGTAAGAGACCCCGCGCCCGACCAGTTCCGCTTCACCGGGGATGCCGAGTTTGCGCGGTTCGGCACCGGTGGCCACAATGACGGCGCGGGCCTGCAACGACCTGCCGTCGACCACCACTTCCTTGATCTCGCCTTTGTCATTCAACTGCTGCACTTCGCCCTGCACGATCTGCAGACCGTATTCCTGGCAATGTTCATGAAAGCGCTGCATCAACTCCGGCCCGTCGACTCCGCCGGGAAATCCGGGATAGTTCTCTATCTTGGTGGTGGTAATGACCTGGCCGCCCACCATCATGCTCTCGACCAGCACCGTCTTCAGATCGGCCCGCGAGGTATAAAGCCCCGCTGTAAGACCGGCCGGTCCGCCGCCGATGATCAACACGTCATACAATGTATCCTGCATCGTCTTTACTCCTGACTTGAATCTTTACGGCTCGCTCGCGCTCCGATTAAACACCCGATACCGTGATGAATCTTTAACATAGGTCTCCCTATATAGCACGCCAGCGAAGAAAAAGGAATCGCTTCGCCACTGCCAAGACCCTCTCTTGCCTATTGGGGGCCTTGCCTTGCCGCCATAGCGGAGCTATGATGTCGGCATCGTCTTTTGACATTCCAACCCTATCCATTGAAAGACAGGCAACTGCCCATGGCCACCAAAAAAGCTCCTAAAAAAGCCCCCCAAAAACGGCGTTCCTTTTTGAGAGCCTTGCTCTGGACCGCCTGTTTTCTGATTCTTCTACTGGCGCTGGACCAGATGGCCCTGCGCCTGAAACCGACAACCCCGCTGCTGCAGGAGTTGCAGAGCAGCTATCGGGAATTCCGCAGCCGCCTGCTGGGCCGCCCTGCCGAACCGCCTCTGACCATCGAAGCGGTCATCGACCGGGATACCACCCGGCTGCTTCGCAAAGCCCCCGCGGCACCGCCACCGCAGCCTGCGCCTAACAAACACTCCGCATCCGTTCCGTCAAAAGTGACAAAACCGCCTGCGGCGCCACCGACGGCCGATCGGTATATCTACGTCGATGCCGATGGCGAACTGCAGTTCGCCGACAGCCTGGAGGACATCCCCCCGGCACTGCGCAAAGACGCCCAGCCCATGAAGGATTAGGTTAAATCCCCGTAAACATCCGTACGCCTGTCATTCCAAGCGGGAATCGCCTGCCGATAGGCACGCTGCGCTTCCCAGTCGATATCCGCCATGACATTGCAGGGCTCCTCACCGGCCTCGGCGAGGATCTCTCCGCGCGGAGACACGATCATGCTGCTGCCGAAAAAATCGAGTTTCCCTTGCCTGCCGCAGCAATTGGCGGCCACCATGAACACCTGATTTTCGATGGCCCGGGCCTTCAGGAGGGTCCGCCAGTGATCCGAACGCGGCTTGGGCCACTGGGCAGAGAGACAGATCAGCTCCGCACCGTCCATGGTCAGACGACGGAACAACTCGGGGAATCGCAGGTCGTAACAGATGGCCACCCCGATGCGACCGACAGAGGTATCAACCACCAGGGTCTCATTCCCTGCGCGCAGATTTCGATCCTCACGCATGGGCGAAAACAAATGCAGTTTCCGATAACGGCCTTTGACGACACCGGCATCGATCACGTAGGAGGTATTGTACAAAGCGTCGCCCTCCCGCTCAGGAAGACTGCCGACGATCACCATTTCGCAGGCGGCGGAAAACTCGCTCAACGCCTGCAGCACCTGCGGGGTCTGCAATGCCAGCGACGTCAGGTTGCTATAATCGAAACCGCTGCTCCACATTTCCGGCAATACCGCCAGGCAAACGTTCTGCTTGCTTAAGCGGTCCAACCCGGCGAGGACCGTTGCCAGATTTTCCTGAACCTGTCCTGAGCGGATATGGAATTGAACGGCTGAAGCATATAATTTACTGGTCATGGCTCCCTGGTCCGATGCCGAAACGGCTCTGTTAATTGTTTTTTGGTGTGGGGTCTCACCTGAATCTAGAGGATTATAGATCAGCAGCGCAAATGGAACAAGGTACGCACGACATCCTGGCTGTTGAAAACCGTCGCCGGACCGAAAAAAACGTCCCGAGGCCCTGACCGATCCGCCTTGTAGAAGGGCGTGCTTGACCATGGTGAGTAAAGCGTGTTAAAAATTCACCGCCGCCCCTGCGCGGATCCGGAAAAGCGTCTGGGGCAAAAGCGGGATGCAGCTGCATTTCTGGCTGTTCGTTGATTGATGTTTCTCTTGCGGAATGGTCTCCATGGCTAAAATAGCAACGTTTCTCACAATGTTGGCCTTCTGGGTCCTTTTGTCCGGCATGTTTGATGCCTTCCATTTTTCCCTGGGAGTGATCAGTTGCTTACTGGTCACCCTGTTCAGCCATGAGTTGCTCTTTTACGGCGACCGGAAACGTTCATGGGTAAAAGGCACCCTCGGAGTCGTGTTGTATTTTCCCTGGCTGTTCTGGCAGATCGTCCTGGCCAATCTCCAAGTGGCCTACATCGTTCTTCACCCCCGCATGCATGACCTCATCGATCCCCGCTTGATCCGCTTTAAAACGTTTCTAAAACGACCGATTTCAAAGGTCACCTTTGCCCAGTCGATCACCTTGACGCCGGGCACTGTAACCGTCAACATTCACGGGGATGAATTCACCGTTTATGCCCTGACCCGCAGCGCCGCCGACTCCTTGCCCGGAGAAATGGAGCGACGTGTCGGCCGGGCGCTCGAGCAGACAAAGTGATGGAACATTTATTTTTAGGCTGCGGTATCGCGCTTCTTTTGTTGATGGCCCTCTGCCTGGTGCGGGTGGTTGGTGGTCCAACGGTTTTGGACCGCATCCTGGGCGGCAACGTCATCGGCACCAAGACCACGGTCCTGTTGCTGATTATCGGAGTGCTCTACGACAACGTCGCTATGTTCGTCGATATAGCCATCGCGTATGCCTTGCTCAACTTTATCGCCACCCTCGGCGCGGCCAAGTATTTCCTGCGCCGCAAAAACCTGCCGGGTAAATGATCTTCCGAAAGGAGACCGGAAATGCTTTGGATAGCTGGTTTTCTGGTTGTCGCCGGAATCTTTTTTTTCGCCGTGGGCGTTCTCGGCGTATTACGGTTCCCCGACTTCTATACCCGCCTGCATGCGGCGGGAAAATGTGATTCGCTGGCCGCGGTCCTGGTCATTTTCGGCATCGCCCTGTACAATCTGGTCGACTTCTCGCCTCTGAACCTGCTGGTCAGCCTCAAGATTCTGGCCATCGCGGCCTTCGTGTTCGTCGCCAGTCCTACCGCCACCCATGCGGTCACCGAAGCGGCCCTGATTATCGGTGTGGAGCCCTGGACCAAAAAGGATAACCCGCAATGATCTGGGAACTTGACCTGTTCATCCTGGCGCTGGTGGTCGTCTGTGCGGTTGTGGCCATCAACATCCGCGACCTGCTGGGCGCCGTGGTCATTTTTGGCGTCTACAGTTTTCTCATGTGTCTTCTCTGGGCGGAAATGGGAGCTGTCGATGTGGCTTTTACCGAAGCGACGGTCGGCGCCGGCGTCAGCAGCGTCCTGTTTATCGCCGCCATCTTCCGCACAACCCGAAGGAGCAAGGATTGAAAGCACTCGCTTTTCTCGCCACCCTGGCGACCGGAATCGTGTTGCTGTACGGAACCAGGGATTTCGCTGCCTGGGGTGACGCAGCTTCGCCGGCCAGCCGTCATGTATCGCCTGTTTATATCGAACGGGCGGTTAAAGAAACGCACGTACCCAACCTCGTTACCGCCATCCTCGGTGACTATCGGGGGTATGACACCATGTTCGAAACGGTGGTCATTTATTGCGCGGGCCTCGCGGTGGTCTGCGTACTGCGGAGGCAGAAGACATGAAACGTCTTCAGGAACAGGCCCGGGGCCGGGACATAGGCGACAACCTCATCATCCGCACTGCCGTAAGGCTGCTGGTACCCTTCATCCAACTGTTCGGCCTCTATGTCATCGTGCACGGTCATTACAGCCCGGGCGGCGGGTTCCAGGGCGGGGTCATCCTGGGGGCTTCCTTTATCCTGCTGGCCCTGGCATACGATTTGCGCACCTCGCTGCGCTTCATGTCCGAACGAACCAATGCCATCCTCGGCAACGCCGGGGTATTGATCTTTACCGGCATCGCTGTGTTATGCGCCCTGCTGGGAGGCCTGTTTCTGGACTACAGCGCCCTGGATCGTCTGATTTCTCTCGGACCCATCGAATGGCGCTCGCTCGGGATTTTCCTGGTGGAAGTCGGGGTGGGCACCGCGGTCATGAGTATCATGGTCTCGCTTTTCTGGGACCTCGGTTCCGGCGGTGAAATGGACGAAGGGCTCTGAAATGGAACAATTGCTGTCGGAAATCGTCGCCAAGTACAATTATTGGATTTACGTCGTGCTGATGATGATCGGTTTCTACGCCATGATCGGCAAACGGAATCTGGTCAAGAAACTGCTCGGCATGAACATTTTTCAGACCGCCATCATCCTGTTCTATGTGTCCATCGGCAGCAAGCGTGGCGGCGGCATCCCCATAGTCGACAAACACGCCGCCATGCTCCACGGGGTCGATGCCACCGGGGTTGTCAATCCCCTGCCCCACGTGTTGATGCTGACGGCCATCGTGGTTTCCGTCAGTGTTACGGGGGTTGCCCTGGCCATCCTGATACGCATCTATCGCAAATACGACACCCTTGAAGAGGACGAGATCCTGGAGAAAATCGGCCGATGAACACTCCCAACCTTCATCTTTATGTTCTGGCGGCCCCGCTACTGACAGCCTTTGCCGTGAACCTTCTAGGGCGCGTTTCCCGCACCTGGATCGGCCCTCTGGTTCTGGGAGCCCTGACCTTTTCCGCCGGCGGCGCGCTGATGACGCTGCTGCATGTGCTGCGTGAAGGTGCCTTCCGTTACACCATCGGCAACTGGCAGCCCCCCTTAGGGATTGAACTCGTTGTCGACCCGTTAAGCGCCCTCATGCTGCTGCTGGTCTCCGCCGTGGCTCTGCTGGCCACCTCCAGTGCTCTAAAAAGTGTCGCTCACGAACTGCCCGGGCGGGAGCACCTGTTTTTCACCCTCTACATGATTCTGATCGCCGGACTGCTCGGCCTGGTGCTGACCGGTGACGCCTTCAATCTCTACGTGTTGCTGGAGATTACCGCCATTACCACCTACGGCCTGATCGCCATGGGCTCCGGGCGGGCCGCGCTGTCAAGCTTCAACTACATCATCATGGGCTCCATCGGCGCCTGTTTCTATCTTCTCGGCGTCGGCTACCTGTACATTCTTACCGGAACCCTGAACATGGCCGACATCGCCCAAATTCTTCCGGGACTCGACGCACCCGCCGCCATCGCCACCGCGTTCGCGTTTCTTATGGTGGGGTTGTGGGTGAAAATGGGACTATTCCCCCTGCATGTGTGGCTGCCCAACGCCTACAGCCAGGCGCCGACCGGCGCCGGGGCGATGATCGCGCCGCTCATGACCAAGGTCACCATCTATCTGATGATCCGCGTCATGTTCTCGATTTTCTCCCCGGACTATACCTTCCTGGCCCATGCCGGCATCCAGGCTGGCATCGTCTGGGCGGCATCACTGGCGATTATGTGCGCCTCCGGACTGGCCCTTGCACAACGGAATCTGCGCCGCATGCTGACTTACATTCTGGTTGCCGAGGTGGCTTACATGGTCGGCGGTGTCTGGCTGGCCAACGGCACCGGCATCACCGGGGCGATCCTGCATATTGTGAACGACGCCATGATGACCCTGTGTCTGTTCCTGGCGGCCGCTGCGATCATTTACCGGACCGGCAGTCTGGAATTCGATCGTCTAAATGGCCTTTACCGTCGCATGCCCGTCACCATGGCCGCCTTCACCGTCGGCGCCTTCTCCATGATCGGCGTCCCCCCGACCTGCGGATTTTTCAGCAAATGGTACCTGATTCTCGGCGCCGTCCGTGCCGGGCACCCGGAGTTCGTGACCGCCCTCTTGATCAGCAGTTTGATCAACGCGGTGCTGTTTTTCCGGATTATCGAACTGGCTTACTTCCAGCCTGCATCGGACCTTTCGCGGTCCGAACCGCAGCAGGCCGGAGAAGCCCCCCTGCTGATGCTCAGCCCCCTGTTGCTTTCGGCGGTTGCGCTGGTGGCCATCGGCCTCGGCTCCGGCCCGCTGATTGAAAATATAATTCGTCTGGCCATGCCGCCCGGGTTTGCCCCCTAAAGGACCAGAGCAAGGAGTGCCGAAACAACCATGATCTACCATTCTTCCATGCTGCCCCTGGCGGCAGTCTGCATTTCGCTGCTGGCCACAGTGCCCATTTTGCTTTCGGACTGCAAACCGAATCTGCGCGAATCCTGGACGCTGCTGGCCGGAATCGGCAAGTTTTTGCTGGTGGCCAGCATGCTCCCTGCGGTCCTGTCCGGCCACGGTTTCGTCTTTACCCTTGCCGAAGTCGTCCCCGAGGTGCCCATTCAGTTGCGCGTCGATGCCATGGGTATGTTCTTTGCCCTGGTGGCCTCCTTTTTGTGGATTTGCACCTCCCTGTACTCCATCGGCTACATGCGAACCCTGGAGGAACACAACCAGACGCGCTATTTCGCCTCCTTCACAATGGCTATAGCGGCGACCATCGGCGTGGCGTTTTCCGCCAATCTCTTGACCCTTTATCTGTTTTACGAGATGTTGTCCCTCGCCACCTACCCGCTCGTTACCCATGAGTGCAATGCCGATGCCCGCACTTCCGGACGTAAATACCTGACCTACATTCTCGGCACCTCCATCGGCCTGGTTCTGCCGGCGATGATTATCACTTACGCATTAACCGGCACCCTCGATTTTACCGCCGGCGGCATCCTTGCCGGCAAAGCGTCTGCCGCGACGTTGACACTGTTGCTCGTGATGTTTCTTGTCGGTTTTGCCAAGGCGGCCATCATGCCCATGCACGGATGGCTGCCCGCCGCCATGGTCGCACCGACCCCGGTCAGTTCCTTTTTGCACGGCGTGGCGGTTGTCAAAGTCGGGGTGTTTTCCATCGTTCGCATTATCCTGGGCATCTTCGGTCCCGGCCTGTTGCAAAATCTCGATCTCGGGGTCATTATCACCACCCTGGCTTCGATCACCGTGCTCGTCGCTTCGCTGGTGGCCCTGACCCAGGACAATCTCAAGCGCCGGCTCGCATACTCGACCATTGGTCAGCTTTCCTACATGGTGCTTGGCATCGGCATGCTTTCTGCGGCCGGCATGACCGGCGGTATTCTGCATATTGCCATGCATGCTTTCGGAAAAATCACCCTGTTTTTCTGTGCCGGTGCCATCTATGTGGCCAGCGGCAAAAAGTATATCAGCGAGATGGACGGCCTGGGGCGCCGGATGCCCATAACGTACGGAGCCTTCCTCCTCGGAGCCCTCTCCATTATCGGCGTTCCGCCCCTTGGAGGCTTTATCAGCAAGTGGAATCTGCTGTCGGGCACCATCGAGTCCGGCCAATGGATTCTGCTTCTGGTTCTGTTGACCAGTTCGCTGTTGAACGCCGCCTATTTTCTCCCCATCGTCTATCGGGGGGTTTTTGCCGGCACAGGAGGGAACGGTAGTCCGGTGGAGATCCGGGAAGCGCCCCTCTTCTGTTTAATCCCCCTGACGGCAACCGCCCTTCTGTCGGTCGGGCTGTTTTTCTTTCCCGATGTTTTTCTGGAACTGGTACACATAGCCGTGTTCCGATAGGTTGAGGATTTCTTTTATGAAAACTGACCGCAAATGCGATTGGTTGGACGATCCGCAAAACATCCGCAAGGTACGCATGATTTTCTACATGCTGCTGGCGTTGACGGTCCTGCCCGACTTCTTCCTTCACAAGCACACGCTTTTCTATCATGTGGAAGCCTGGCCCGGATTTTATGCCGCAGGCGGTTTTCTTTCCTGCGCTGTCATCATCGTCGTCTCCAAGCTGCTCGGTTTTCTGCTGAAGCGTAAAGAGGATTATTATGACTGAGTGGCTGCCCCCTGCTCTGGTTTTCTTTATCGGTGCGCTGTTTTTGCCCCTCATACCCGGCAAAGCGCGCAAAGTCGCCATCGTAGCGGTACCGGCACTGTGTTTTTGGCTCATTACCGCCCTTGAACCCGGCTCCGGCTGGCATTACCAGTTGCTAGGCAGGGAACTGACGCTTTTGCGCGTGGACCGCCTGAGCAAAGCGTTCGGCTATGTGTTTACCATCAACGCCTTTGCCGCCTTTCTCTTTGCTGCGCACCTGCGCTCCTGGCACCAGCACGTGGCAGCCATGTTCTACATCGGCGCCAGCCTCGGAGCCGTGTTTGCCGGCGACCTGATTTCTCTGTATCTTTTCTGGGAGGTGATGGCCGTCGCTTCCACCTTCCTGATCTTGGCACGACGCTCCGAAAAGGCCTACAGAGCCGGTTTTCGCTATGTCATGGTGCACCTGTTCGGAGGATTGTGCTTTCTGGCCGGGATTCTGCTGCACATCCACAGCACCGGAGCCGTCGGTTTTGAAGCCTTTGCCGACCGGAGCCTTCCAGCTTACCTGATCCTCCTGGGATTTTTGATCAACGCCGCGGCACCGCCTTTTTCCGCCTGGCTGTCCGACGCCTATCCCGAAGCGACCGTCACCGGGGGCATCATCCTTACAGCCTACACCACCAAAACCGCCGTCTACACACTGATCCGCGGCTTTCCCGGATGGGAAATCCTCCTGGTTGTCGGCTGCGTCATGGCCCTCTATGGTATCGTCTATGCCATCCTGGAAAACGATATGCGCCGCATTCTGGCCTACAGCATCATCAACCAGGTCGGCTTTATGCTCTGCGGCGTCGGCATCGGTACCACCCTGGCTCTCAACGGAGCCGTGGCCCATGCCTTCTGCCATATCATCTACAAGGCCCTTTTGTGGATGAGTGCCGGAGCCGTTCTGTACATGACCGGAAAGAGTAAATGCACCGACCTGGGCGGGCTGTACAAAACCATGCCCTTCACTCTGATCTTCGGTTGCATCGGGGCCCTGGCGATCTCCTCTTTTCCTGGTTTTTCCGGCTATACCAGCAAACCCATGATCATTGAAGCCGGGGTCCACGAAGGGCTTTACTGGGTCTGGCTGGTGCTGGAAATCGCTTCCGCTGGCGTATTCCTCCATGCCGGCATCAAATTTCCCTATTTCGTTTTTTTTGCAAAAGACAAAGGGCTGCGTCCCGGCGAAGCGCCACTGCATATGCAGGTGGCTATGTTCTTCATGGCCTTTCTCTGCCTGCTCCTGGGATTTTATCCGCAACCTCTATATGCGATCCTGCCTTTTCCGGTCCATTTCGAGGCTTACACCTTTGAGCACACCCTCAACCAGTTGCAGTTGCTGCTCTTCTCGGCGTTGGCCTTTTTCTTGTTTCTCCCCATGCTCAAACGAACCGCTACCATCTCTTTGGATACGGACTGGTTCTATCGCAAGGGCGGCAGACTTTTTTACCGCTGGACCGACCGGGTTTTTAACGGTTTGAACAACCAGGCCGATAAAATCTTCATGCGCCGCCTGCCGGACCTGGCGACACGTTTTTTCCGCTCCCCCGGCGTGCACCTGCAAAAGCTGATTTTGGTTCCCTATTATCGCCTGCAAGGCCTCGGAACGGTTGCGTTGCGGCAGGAAATGGAGCGGATCGAACGCCGTGCCACTGAAGGGTCCTATCCTGTCGGCGTCGGCGTTCTTTTAGCCGTACTCTTCCTCGCCGCCATGTCTTTGTTATTCTTTATGGGATGATCATTGCGCTGCCTTACTCGAACCCGGAGGATCGAAAGTGAAAAAGATTCTTGTGGCCCTGGACTGTTCCGTGCCTTCGATGCGCGCCGCCCGCTATGCCGCTGAAATCGCATCCTTCTTGCCCGCATGTCATGTGACTCTATTCACCGTGCTCACAGGCGTTCCCCACGGCGCGAAAGCACTGGCCGAGGTCGTATCGTCCGAAACCACTGAGCTTCACGGCGACGATGATCACCAACAGGAATTGCATGAGGCTCAGAATATCCTTGCGGAAGCCTCCGCACTCTTTACCGAGTGCGGCTTTGGCTCCGAACAACTGACCACTCTGGCAAAACCTTTGCGTCGTGGCATTGCGCAGGATATTCTCGATGAAGCACAGGCCCATGAGTGCGATACCATCGTGGTAGGCAGAAGGGGCCTTTCCAAAATGCAACAGGTCGTTCTGGGCAGCGTTTCCCGTGACCTGATTCAGAAAGGCGAGGGCATAGCCGTTTGGGTGATCGACTGAGCAGCCAGCCACGGATCGTGCAAATTCCCATTTCTTCGCTTTATGTGCATATCCCCTTCTGCCTGCGCAAGTGCCCATACTGCGATTTTTTCTCCCGGCCTCTTGATCCTGCTCAGATGGCCGCCTACCCCGACCTGCTGATCGCCCAGCTGGAACAGGAAAACCGTCGATCCCGCTGGCAAGGGCCCTTTTCGACGGTCTTTTTCGGCGGAGGGACGCCCTCTTTGATGCACGCGGCCGATATCGGCCGGATCCTGCAGCACGCCGACCAACTTTTCGGTCTGACCACCGATGCCGAAATCACCCTGGAAGCCAATCCCGGCACGGTCACGTCCGAAAGCTTGTTCGCCTACCGTGCCGCCGGCGTCAATCGCCTCTCATTCGGCGTGCAGTCTCTGAACGACGCGAACCTTGCCCGCCTGGGGCGCATCCATTCGGCGAGCGAGGCACGACAGGCCTTCCAATGGGCCCGGGCGGCCGGATTCGACAATATCAGCTGCGATCTGATCTTCGCCCTTCCCGACCAACTGCCCGAGGAGGCTCTGTCGGATCTCGAGGCCATGCTGCAACTGGCTCCGGAACACCTGTCCTGCTATGGACTCGGCATCGAACCCGACACCCCCTTTGCCCGCCAGCTCGACAATGGCGAACTTCGCCCCGCCACCGAAGAAACCTACGCCGAAATCTTTTGCCTGCTGCATGACAAACTTGTCCGAGACGGTTTCGATCATTACGAAATTTCCAATTATGCGCGCGAGGGCCGTCAATGCCTGCATAATCTCCATACCTGGCAGAGACATGCCTATCTGGGAATCGGACCGGGCGCCCATTCGTTCCGTACCCGCGACTGGGGCGAACGGCGGTTCGTGCCACCCGACTTCGAAGCCTATGAGGTGGCCCTTGCCAGGGACCGTGACCCCACGGCCCTTCTGGAAACCTTCGATCGAAACGCTGCCATGGCGGAAACCGTCTACCTTGGCCTGCGGTGTGCCGACGGGGTAGATGATCGGGTTTTTCTGCGGCGGTTCGGCATCCGCTTCGCAGAGGCTTTTCCCCATGCCATCGAACGTTGCGGCCGGCGCCTGACCCATCGTCACGGACATTGGCGTCTGGACCTGCAGGGATGGCTGCTTTTCGACCATTTCATCCGTGATTTTTTATAGGATTTTCCCCCGATTTTTCCACCGGTTTAGCCCTTGACAAAGGGTATGGCCGTTGTTATGTTGTCTTCCGTTAGCACTCCATAAGTTAGAGTGCTAAACCCCTTTCAAGCCGGATGTCCCGGCTTGTTTTACGAGTAGAGTATCGCGATGAATGAAGAGTTGAACGAACGCTGTCGTCAGATACTTGAGGCCATCATCGAGGATTACATCCTGTCGGGAGAACCGGTCGGATCCCGGGCCCTCACGCGCCGACATAAGATCGCCCTGTCTCCGGCAACGGTGCGCAATGTCATGGCCGACCTCGAAGATATGGGGTATCTGGCATCTCCGCATACCTCGGCCGGGCGTGTTCCGACCGAGAAAGGCTACCGGTTCTACCTGGACAGCCTGCTGAGAATCAAGCAGCTGCCATCCAGCAAGCGGCAATCGATTCGCGAACATTACAGGCACCGCGGCCTGCGTATGGAAGAACTGCTGCGGGAAGCCGGACGCATTCTGTCGGCCACGTCCAGCTATACCGGCGTGGTCATGGTACCGCACCTGGCGACCACCGTCTGCCGCCGCATCGATTTCGTACGTCTTTCGGCATGCCGCATCCTGGTGGTGTTCGTCAGCCAGACCGGCATTGTGGAACATAAAATCATCGAGTCGCAGCTGCCGCTGTCCGAATCGGAACTGCAGGAAGCGACAAACTATCTGAACCATACTTTTTCCGGGCTTACGGTCCAGGAAATCAAGCAGTATATCGTGGAGCAGATGGCCGAAGAGAAAGCTATCTACGACTCCCTGCTGCGGCACACTCTGCAGCTTTCGAGCATGGCCCTGGAGGACGATCTGGGCGGTCAGGTCTTTATCGAGGGGGCATGCAACATTCTCGATCAGCCGGAGTTCAACGACCTGAACCGCATGAAGCGGCTGATGCGGACCTTTGACCAGAAAAGTCTGCTGGTCGAACTGCTGCACAAGAGTCAGCTGACCGAAGGTGTGCAGATATACATCGGCAGTACGGAACACTACAGCGATATCGAAGGATGCAGCCTGGTTGCGGCCTCGTTTTCCAGCCGCCGGGGCGCTACCGGCACACTGGGCATCATAGGTCCGACGCGCATGCCCTATTCGACGGTCATACCCCTGGTCGACTTTACCGCCGGCCTGGTCGGCAGCATCCTTGACAACGAAGAGGAATAGGAGAAGTACTATCGTGGCAGAAAAAAATAAACAGGCAGATCAGGACAAGCAGGGCCTGGAAGAGGAACAACCGAACAACGCGGCATCGGAAGGAAATGCCGCGGAAAAGGAGGCGCAGCCCGAAACGGACCCCGTCGCCGCCCTGCAACGGGAACTGGACGAAGCCCTGGCAGAGAAGCAGAAAAACTGGGACCTTTACCTCCGCGAAAGAGCCGAACTGGAGAATTTCCGTAAGCGCATGCAACGGGAGAAAGAAGACCTGGTCCGTTTCGCCAACGAAAATCTGCTGCGCGAAATCCTGACGGTGGTGGATAACCTCGAGCGCGCCATCGAGCATGCGCGCAACCAGGACGAAACCGTTCAGGGCCTTCTCGAGGGTGTCGAAATGACCCTGTCCCAATGCCATAAGCTTCTGGAAAAATTCGGCGTCACACCGGTTGTCGCCGTCGGCGAGCCTTTCGACCCGACCTGGCATGAAGCCATGGGGCAGATGGAAAGCGATGAACATCCGCCCAATACCGTCCTGCAGGAAATGCAGAAAGGCTACGTGCTCAACGACCGGCTTCTGCGCCCTGCCCTCGTCATGGTCGCCAAGGCCCCCGCAAACAAGGAATAAGCCGCCACCGGCGCTTGTGCCATACGACACAACGCAAAGATCATTTTAAAGGAGGATATATAACCATGGGAAAAGTAATCGGAATCGATCTCGGCACCACCAACTCCTGCGTGGCTGTCATGGAAGGTGGCGAACCCGTCGTCATCGCCAATGCCGAAGGCTCCCGCACCACCCCTTCGATGGTGGCCTTCACCGAAAGCGGTGAACGCCTGGTCGGTCAGCAGGCCAAACGTCAGGCCGTGACCAATCCTGAAAACACCCTGTTTGCCATCAAACGCCTCATCGGTCGTAAATTCGACAGCGATGCGGTAAAAAAAGATATCGAAATCAGCCCGTTCAGTATCGTCAAGGCCGACAACGGGGACGCCTGGGTGGAAGTACGCGATAAAAAGTACAGCCCGCCCGAAATCTCCGCCATGGTTCTGCAGAAAATGAAGCAGACCGCAGAAGACTACCTGGGCGAGACCGTCACCGACGCCGTCGTCACCGTTCCGGCGTACTTCAACGACTCCCAGCGCCAGGCCACCAAGGATGCCGGGAAAATTTCCGGTCTGAATGTTCTGCGTATCATCAACGAGCCCACCGCTGCCTCCCTGGCCTACGGCCTCGACAAGAAAAGCGATGAAAAAATCGCCGTTTTCGACCTTGGCGGCGGCACCTTCGATATTTCCATTCTGGAACTGGGCGACGGCGTCTTCGAAGTCAAGTCGACCAATGGCGACACCTTCCTCGGCGGCGAAGACTTCGACCAGCACATCATGGAATATGTCGCCGACGAATTCAAAAAAGACCAGGGCATCGATCTGCGCAACGACAAAATGGCCCTGCAGCGTCTCAAGGAAGCCTGCGAAAAGGCCAAGTGCGAGCTGTCCTCTTCCATGGAGACGGACATCAATCTGCCCTTCATCACCGCTGACCAATCGGGCCCCAAGCATCTCAACATCCGCCTGACCCGCTCCAAGCTGGAAAGCATCTGTTCCGGTTTGCTGGGCAGGCTGGTCGAACCCTGTCGCCTGGCCCTCAAAGATGCCGGCCTGTCGGCTTCGGATGTCGATGAGGTACTGCTGGTCGGCGGCATGACCCGCATGCCTGCGGTACAGGCCAAGGTTCAGGAAATCTTCGGCAAGACTCCGAACAAGGGTGTCAACCCCGACGAAGTCGTCGCCATCGGCGCGGCCATCCAGGGTGGCGTGCTCAAGGGCGAGGTCAAAGATGTCCTGCTGCTGGACGTCACTCCGCTGTCCCTCGGTATCGAAACCCTCGGCGGCGTCATGACCAAGCTCATCGAAAAAAACACCACCATCCCCTGCAAGAAGAGCCAGATATTCTCTACTGCGGCCGACAACCAGCCGGCCGTATCGGTTCATGTGCTGCAGGGCGAACGCGAAATGGCCGCAGACAACAAAACCATCGGCCGTTTCGAACTGGTCGGCATCCCGCCTGCGCCGCGCGGTGTACCTCAGGTCGAGGTCACCTTCGACATCGACGCCAACGGCATCCTGCATGTCTCCGCCAAGGATCTCGGCACCGGCAAGGAGCAGTCCATCCGGATCACGGCATCGTCCGGCCTGAGCGAAGAGGAAATCGACAAAATGGTCAAAGATGCCGAGTCCCACTCCGCCGAGGACAAGAAGAAGCGTGAGCTTATCGAAGCCCGCAACCAGGCCGACGGGCTCGCCTATTCGACCGAAAAGTCCCTCAAGGAGCATGGGGATAAAATCGACGAGACGACCCGCAGCAATATCCAGAGCGCTCTCGACGACCTCAAAAAGGCCATGGAGGAAGACAATCCCGAGGAAATCCGCCAGAAGAGCGAAGCTCTGGCTACCGCTTCGCACAAGCTGGCCGAAGCGGTTTACAAGGAAAGCCAGGAAGGCGCCGAAGCCGCTCCCGAAGGGGCTGAAGCCGGTGGCGGCGACGAAGGGGTTGTCGATGCCGAATTCGAAGAAGTCGACGATCAGGACAAGTAATCTGAAATCTATCTGTTACATCACAGGAGCCGGGGACAACCTCGGCTCCTGTTGCTGTTCGGATTCACTCCAGCAACGCATCAAGCTGGAATATAAGGAATTTGCAAGTTGAGCAAGCGTGATTATTACGAGGTACTGGGTGTCCATCGCAACGCCAGCGACACGGAAATCAAGAAAGCCTACCGCAAACTGGCGATCAAGTTTCACCCAGACAAAAACTCTGGAGACAGGGCGGCCGAGGATAAATTCAAGGAAATCTCGGAGGCTTACTCCGTGTTGTCGGACACCCAACAACGCGTAATCTACGACCAGTACGGTCATGCCGGCCTCAACGGCGGAGGCGGCGGAGGCGGCGGCTACTCCACCGGGGGCTTCGGCGGCACGCCATTCGAAGACCTTTTTGGCGACATCTTCGGCGATATTTTCGGTGGACGCAGCAGCCAGCGCGGTCGCGGGCGCCGCGGCGACGATCTGCGATACAATCTCTCCATTCGCTTCGAAGAAGCAGCCTTCGGACTCGAAACCAAGATCCAGATCCCGCGCTACCAGTCCTGCGAAACCTGCGACGGCCTCGGCGCCAAGCCCGGCACCACACCGCGAGTGTGTCCCACCTGCCAGGGAGCCGGCCAGGTGCGCATCCAGCAGGGTTATTTCTCTCTGACCAGGCCTTGTCCGGATTGCCAGGGCGAAGGTCAGATCATCGATCAGCCCTGCGAGGAATGCCACGGCAGCGGCCGGGTGCGCGGCAAACGCACCCTGTCCCTCAAGATCCCCGCCGGTGTCGAAACGGGCAGCCGCCTCAAGCTTTCCGGCGAAGGCGACCCCGGCCTGAGTGGAGGCCCCCCGGGCGATCTGTATGTCGTCATTTCAGTTCAGGAGCACCCGCTGTTCCGTCGCGACGGGCAGGATATCATCTGCGAAATCCCCATCTCCTTTACCCAGGCCGCCCTCGGGTGCGAACTGGAGGTGCCCACCCTGACCGAAAAGATCTCGGTCAAGGTCACCCCTGGCACCCAGTCCGGAAAAGTGATAAAACTCCAAGGGTACGGATTTCCATCCTTGCAGGGGTATGCCCGAGGCGACCAACTGGTGGTTCTTCGTGTCGAAGTACCCACCAGCCTGACAGACCGCCAAAAGGAGTTACTCGAAGAATTCGCCAGGGAAGGTGGCGAGGAACTTCATCCTATGGGTAAAACCTTTTTCGACAAGGTCAAGGAACTGTTCGGTTGATCCGTTCTTTTTCCCAGGGAGAATCAGTCTTTTGAATCGCGCCATCGTTGCAGCCTTGCTGCTTGTTTTCATCGCCGCGCTTCCGGCACACCGCACCTTTGCCGCAGACTCGGCCACGCCTCTCCGACAGGGGCTTGAACTGTACCGGTCCGGAACGCTCGAGCAGGCCGTTCCTTTGCTGAAAACGGCAATTGCGCAGAACCCCGACGCCTCCGAAGTCTGGCAGGCGCATCTTGTTCTGGCGCGAATCTATTACCAGCAGGGGAAGCTGGCCGAGGCACTGGCAGAGCTTGGCGCCATCCCGCCGGAACATCGCAATCCAGAAACCCGTCTGCTCGAGGGCCTGGCGCTGATCAAGACCGGACAACCGGCCCCCGGAGTCGACCTGCTGCTGGGCTTGCAGGAAAGCGACCTCAACGGCATCCAGCAACAAAAACGCCTTGATGCTCTGACCCGGGGACACCTGCGACTCGAACGTTATCCCGAAGCGCTTTTTTTCATTCATCAAAGCTTACGCAGCAGCCGCGACCCTTCCCGCATCTCGAATCTTCTGCAGCAGGCTCACACGGTTTTCAAGGACCGCGCCAGCGACGCGGAACTGGCTGAAGCGGCTTTTCTTTACCAGGGTACGCCACTCGGCCAGGACGCCTTGTTGCAGCAAGCCTGGCGCCAAAAACAAGCCGGAGACCCCGACCAGGCCCTGCTGCTTGTCAACTACGTATTGAACAGCCCGGTCGATTTCCCTTTTCGCAACGATGCCGAATTACTTTCGCAGCAACTCTCCGACGGCGGAGCATCCAGAGCTTTAGGGGTGTTGCTGCCTCTTTCCGGCCGTTTTTCCAATTTTGGACGAATGGTTTTAAAGGGCATGAAACTGGCTCTCGAGATGCACAACCGGCAATCTTCGCCCGTCGTATTCCTGGTACGGGACAGTGCCGGCGATCCGACCTTGTCCGCTCAGCATGTTGCCGACCTGGCAGCTCTGCCGCAGGTATTCGGCATTGTCGGCCCCCTGACCGGAAATGCCTCGGAGAGCGCGGCCCATAAGGCTCAGCAAAAACAGATCCCCTTGTTGACCCTTTCCCAACGGGCAGGTCTACCCGGCGTCGGCTCCTGGATATTTCGCAATTCCCTGACCAGTGAAATGCAGGCGCGAAGGTTGGTAGACTATGCCCTGAATCAGCGACAACTTCAATCCTTCGGCATCCTCGCGCCCGACACCCGACTCGGCAGGGAAATCTCCCAGGCCTTTGCCGATGAAGTTCACGCCAGGGGGGGGAGGATCGTCGCCATGCAGAACTACGATCCCCAAACCACCGACTTCCGCAGACAGATCAAGTTGCTTCAAGGCAAAAATCCTGATCGGCCCGAACCCGAAAAGGATGACACGGCCGGAGGCGAAGCCGAACCGCCGCCTTTCGATGCCCTGTTCATTCCCGACACCCCCGACCGCCTGGCTCTTATCGCACCGCAATTGCCTTTTTACGGGTTGTCGAACATCACCCTTCTCGGCAGTGCCAGTTGGGACACGCCCGACCTTTTGCCAAAAGCAGGCCAATACCTCCAAAAGGCCGTGTTTGTCAGCGGGTTCTTTCGCTACAGTCCCTACCCCTTTGTGCAGGATTTCGTCGATCGCTTTTTTGAGCGTTACGGAACGGAACCGTCGCTTCTGGAGGCCCAGGGCTATGATGTGGCCGGCATCATGCTGTCGTTGCTGGAACAACAGGTGCCTGCAAATCGTGAAAACATAGGCCGCGGTCTGATGCGGATGCGGAATTATCCGGGCGTCACCGGCGCCACCGGCTTTACCCCCGCAGGAGACGCGGATAAGTTGCTGTATTTGCTCGGGATCCAGGACGGAACCCTGGTACAGTTGAATTAGTTTCACTCGATATCGATACCCGGCCCGAACACGATCAATGCGCCCGACATCCCTAGAGGCCTCCTTGCCGTTCCCCCACAGTCTCCCACCCTTGACGACTACGCTTATATTATGTTAAGTTGAGAGTTGTTATAAAAAGGAGCCTTACGTTGTTCAAAATTGGAGACATGGCTGTTTATCCAGCCCAAGGTGTCGGGGTTATCGAGGCCATCGAATCAAAAGAGTTCGTCGGCCAAAAAATGGAATTTTACGTCCTTCGCATCGTCGATAGCGACATGACCATCATGATACCGGTCAACAATGTCGACAGTGTCGGGATGCGAACCCTTATCGACAAAGACCGCGTCCGGACGGTGTACGATATCCTCAAGGACAAAACCCATAATCAGGGCAACCTTGCATCGTGGAGTCGGCGTCAGCGCGACTACAATGAAAAAATCCGTTCCGGCGATGTCTTTGAGGTGGCTGAAGTTTTAAGGGAACTTTACATGATCCGTGAAGAGAAAGAGCTCTCCTACGGGGAAAAAAAAGTCTTGGAACTGGCCCGCAAACTGGTTGTCAAGGAAATCGCCCTGGCGGATGGTAAAGACGAGCAGCAGGTCGTGGACCGTGTTGAAAGCTTTTTTGCGCACTAACCACTTCACGCGCGGCAAGGCGGTCGAAACCGACAACACCTCGGCTGCCGCGAACTCTTCAAGCCCTCCCAGTTTTCGTCATTCCGGCGTTCAGGCCGGCCTGTTGGCGTAACGGCAGGCGCCCCGAAATTCTGCCGACCCCCTGACATGAGTAACCACGTTCTGATTCCGGCCGCCGGCATGGGACGACGCATGGGTGCGTCCGTCAACAAGCAGTATCTACCCCTTGGCGATCGGCCGGTGTTAAGCCATACCATCGCTCTTTTCGATCGTCATCCCAATATCGACCATATTTTCGTCATCTGCCCCGAAACCGAAATCCCACTTTGCCGACGGGAGGTTATCGAACCGTTCGGCTTCACCAAAGTTCGACCGCTGGTGGCGGGAGGTGCGGAGCGCCAGGATTCCGTCCGTAACGGCCTGATGGCCTGTCAGGCCGGCGAACAGGATATCGTACTGATCCATGACGGCGCCCGACCGCTGCTGTCGCCGGAACTCATAGATCCTGCCATCGACGCCGCTCGACGGCACGGGGCGGCCATTGTTGGCGTCCCCGTCAAGGATACCATCAAACTGGTCAGCGGCGGCATGATCGATACGACCCCCGACAGACGTCTGCTCTGGCAGGCTCAGACGCCTCAATGTTTTCGTTTTGGCCTGATCCGGGATGCTCACGTCAAGGCCGTGCAGGAAAACTACAGGGGGACAGACGATGCGTCCCTGATCGAATGGCTGGGCAATCCCGTGGCGGTGATCGAAGGCAACTACCGGAATATCAAGATTACCACGCCCGAGGACCTGGTATTGGCCCGGGCCTTCCTCAATATTTCAGGAGAATGTTCTGCATGA
>JASKKK010000104.1 GCA_030154185.1 Desulfuromonadales bacterium | reverse complement strand
GAAGTCCATGTCATCGACCAGGCCGCATGTATCAAGTGTGGCGCGTGTCTGGACAAGTGTAAGTTCGACGCCATCATCAAACAGTAATGAAAGGAGGGACATCTCATGTCCATGCTGAATATAACGATTGACGGCCAGGCAATCGAGATGCCGGCCGGCAGCACGATTCTCGAGGCTGCAAAAAAGGTAGGTATCGATATTCCTACGCTCTGCCATCTCGATATGGAAAAGCAATTCAACCAGCAGGCTGCGGCATGCCGCATCTGCGTGGTCGAAGTTGAAAATCGCCGTAATCTGGCTCCCGCCTGCGCCACGCCTTTGATGAACGGGATGGTGATCAAGACCGATACCCCGAGGGTTATCGAAGCGCGCAAGACGGTTCTGCACCTGATGTTGTCCGACCATCCTCTCGATTGCCTGACTTGTGAAAAGGCCGGCGCCTGCAAACTGCAGGATCTTTGCTACCAATACGGGATCGAAGAGTCGATGTACCCCGGCATGCAGAACGATTTTCCGCTTGACGAGTCCAACCAGTTCTATACCCGCAACCTGAACAAATGCGTGGCGTGCCGTCGCTGCGTTCAGGTGTGCACCAACTTCCAGCACACCAAAGCCATCGGCTTCGGCAATCGCGGATTCACCACCCATCCCGTGGCCCCCTTCGACAAGGGGATGGATGCTTCCGACTGTGCTTCCTGCGGCAACTGCGTCTCGGTCTGTCCGGTCGGTGCCCTGCTGCCGAAAAGCAAGGAAAAATACCGCAGCTGGGAAATCAACAAAACCCGGACCACCTGTTCCTACTGCGGCGTCGGCTGCCAGATGAACCTGGTGACCAAGGGCAACAAAGTCGTTGGCGTCGAGCCGGTTGACGGAGCTTCCAATGACGGCCTGCTGTGCGTCAAGGGCAAGTTCGGCTTCAATTTCGTCGATCATCCGGATCGCCTGACCTCGCCGCTGATCAGGAAAAACGGCGAGCTTGTCAAGGCGACCTGGGATGAAGCTCTTGATCTCGTCGCCGCCAAGGCCAAGTCCATCAGGGCTGAACACGGTAGCGAAGCTCTCGCGGGTTTGAGCTCCGCACGTGTCACGAACGAAGAAAACTATCTCTTCCAGAAAATGGTACGCGCGGGGTTCGGCACAAACAGTGTCGACCACTGCGCCCGACTTTGACACAGCTCCACCGTTGCCGGTCTGGCAACTACGCTTGGTAGTGGCGCAATGACCAACTCCATCAACGAGTTGATCGATAGTAATGTTATTTTTATCAGCGGTTCCAATACCACCGAAAACCATCCGGTTATCGGTGCCAAGATCCGTCAGGCAAAGAAAAACGGCGCAAAAATCATCGTTGTCGATCCGCGCAAGATCGACATTGCCGATGATGCCGATGTTTTCCTTCAGGTCAATCCCGGGACCAACATCGCTTTGAGCAACGCCATAATGAATTACATCATCAGCGAAAGGCTGGAGGATGCCGAGTACGTCAAGGAGCGCACCGAGAACTACGATGAGCTGGTGTCTGTCGTTGGCGACTTCACCCCGGAAAAAGCTGCTGAAATCTGCGGTGTCAGTGCCGAAGATATCAAGAAGGCAGCTCGTATGTATGCCGAAGGCGAAAAAGGCTCCATCGTTTACTGCATGGGCGTAACCCAGCATTCCAGTGGTACCGAAGGCGTTATGAGCATGGCTAACCTGGCTATGCTGTGTGGCAACATCGGTATCGAATCGGGCGGCGTTAACCCGCTGCGTGGGCAGAACAACGTCCAGGGTGCCTGTGATATGGGTGCCCTGCCCGGTACCTATCCCGCGTACCAGAAGGTGGTGGATGCCAATGTCAAGGCCAAGTTCGAGGAGGCCTGGGGCGTTGAGTTGTCCGACAAGGTGGGCCTCACCCTCACCGAAATCGTACACAAGGCCGGTCATGGTGATATCAAGTTCCTGTACATCATGGGTGAAAACCCGATGGTGTCGGATCCGGATCTGACCCATGTGGAAGAGGCCCTGAAAAACACCGAATTTTTGGTGGTTCAGGATATTTTCCTTACCGAGACGGCTCAACTGGCTGACGTGGTTCTGCCTGCCGCTTCCTTCGCCGAAAAGGAT
Source organism: Desulfuromonadales bacterium (assembly GCA_030154185.1). Classification (GTDB taxonomy): domain Bacteria; phylum Desulfobacterota; class Desulfuromonadia; order Desulfuromonadales; family Syntrophotaleaceae; genus Syntrophotalea. The sequence continues at coordinate 4,863 of JASKKK010000104.1, read as the reverse complement.
GGCACCTTCTCCAATACCGAACGGCGTGTTCAGAGAGTGCGCAAGGCCATCAATCCGATCGGCGACTGCAAGCCCGACTGGCAGATCCTGTCAGGGGTCCTCAAGCGGCTTGGAATCGGGAAGGACTATGCCAGCCCTGAGGACGTGTTTGCTGAGATCCGCGAGGTAACGCCTTCCTATGCCGGTATCAGCTATGATCGTCTGAATGAGCTGGGTAGCCTGCAGTGGCCTTGTCCTACCGAGGATCACGCCGGTACCAAATTTCTGCATGTCGGCAAATTCGCCCGTGGCCTCGGTTTGTTCAAACCCGCTGCGTTCAAACCCAGTGCCGAGGTGCCGTGTGACGAATATCCGGTGATTCTGACTACCGGTCGTGTGCTTTATCACTATCATACCCGTACCATGACCGGTAAAGTTGACGGGCTGAACGCTATGTCTCCCGAGTCCTTCGTGGAGATCAATCCCGAAGCAGCTCGCAAGCTGAGCATTGTTGAAGGAGATAAGGTCAAGATCAGTACCCGTCGCGGCTCTGTCATGGCAACGGCCAAGGTTACGCCTAAGTTGAAGGAGAACGTCGTTTTCATGCCGTTCCACTTCGCTGATGGTGCTGCCAACGCTCTGACAAATCCGGTGCTCGACCCGATCGCCAAGATCCCCGAATACAAGTCTTGCGCCGCCAAGTTGGAAAAGGTGGCCTGGGACTGGTCTGAAGAGACAGACGGGATTCGTTAGGCCCTATGTTGCGGGGGCGGCTGGAGCCGCCCCTGTAACCGCAATGCTGCATATGGTAAGATCAGTATGGTAAGGTAAGCGGGCTTGGAAAGGTATTGCGAATTCCTGAAGAGCTTCCTGGAATAGGGCATACCTCTCACAGCGCCCCCGTGCCGGTAGCGTCCGGCGCGGGGGCGCTGTTATCATCGGCATATCCCACTTCAGATTGAGGGAGGACTGATTCATGATCGAAAAAAACGTCGCGACCGATTTTTGCAGCCAGGTTTCGGAACCTGACATCGGTACCGGAACCTATGTGCACCCCTTGGCCGCAGTTATCGGAAATGTTATTCTTGGTAAAAATATCATGGTATCACCGACGGCCGTGGTGAGAGGCGATGAAGGACAGCCCCTCTTTGTCGGCGACGATTCCAACATTCAGGACGGGGTGGTCATCCATGCTCTGGAAACGGAAATGAACGGCACCCCGGTGAGCAAAAATCTTTACGAGGTTAACGGTCGGTCGTATGGTGTCTATGTCGGGTGTCGTGTTTCTCTTGCCCATCAGGTGCAGATTCATGGTCCTGCCGTGGTTTTGGACGACACCTTCGTCGGCATGAAATCGTTGGTGTTCAAATCCTTCATCGGAAAGAAATGCGTGATCGAACCTGGAGCCATCGTCATGGGCGTGACGGTGGCCGATGGTCGGTATGTCCCGGCCGGCTCGATCATTCGCAGCCAGAAAGAAGCCGATGCCCTGCCGGAAATCACCGACGATTATCCCTTCAAGGATATGAACAGGGGCGTCGTGCATGTCAATACCTCGCTGGCCAGGCAGTACCTGGCGGCAAAAAAAGGCTAGGCCGCGGACAATTGCGGTCAGCGGAGGGAAGAGAGCAAGGACCTTCCGTTGTGGCTATGGGATGATCAATCAGCTTGGGAAGATAGAATGGAAGTAGTCAGCGATCGGCGACAGTATTCGGTTTTGCAGTATCGGCAGGGCAAAGTCAGGGAAGTGGCCGATGTCGTGGTTGCCGAATACAATCTGGAGATTCTGGTCAACGGAAAAGAGTTCGTCATTCTTCTGTGTACACCCCGTTCTCTGGAAAACCTGGTGGCGGGATTTCTGTTTTCCGAGGGTATCATTCGGGGTGCTGAGGATCTGCAGGCGCTGGATATCGACGTGGTGCAGCAGCAGGCACGTGTGACTTTGCGCGGGGGGAATGATTTGCACCTGACCGCCTGCAGACCGGATGTTCGCAAAACCGTACCGACTGCCGGTGGTAAGGGCCACTCCACGCTTGACCCGTCCGCTCTTGAGACTTTGGCCCAACGTTGCAACGGCCATTTCACCATCAAGGCGGCACGGATACCGGAACTTATGGCTCGTTTCAGCAATAAGTCCCAATTGTTTCTCGATACCGGCGGGGTGCATAGCTGTGCGCTGTCCGACGGCAATCAAATGCTGCTTTTCGAAGATGATATCGGTCGGCACAACGCTTTGGATAAAGTGTTGGGAGCTGCCATGATGCACGGCATGTCGCTCAAAGACAAGGTCATCCTTACTAGCGGTAGAATTTCTACGGAAATTCTCGCCAAGGTGGCCCGCCGCGGGATTCCGGCCATCATCTCCCGTTCTGCACCGACCGGTGCCGCCATCGAGCAGGCCCGAGCACTTAATATGAGCCTGATCGGCTTTGCTCGAGGTCGCAATTTCAACGTCTACACCAACTTTTCATGTCTCGATATGGATTGAGACAGGTGCATGAAGGAAATCAGGCATGGAGTTCGGTAGTGCGGTAATCCTTGCAGGCGGCAAAAGCCGTCGTATGGGATTTGATAAACAATTCCTGCAGGTCAAGGACCACTATCTTCTTTGCCGGCATGGTGAGCGGCTTGCAACGATTTTCGACCAGGTCATTGTCGTCACCAACACTCCCGATCGGTACAGGGAGGCCCCGTTTGTCGTGGTAAGCGACGAACTCAAGCACAAAGGGCCGCTGGGCGGCATACACATAGGACTCAAGACCGCTCGATCTCGAAATGTCTATTTTTTGGCCTGCGATATGCCCAATATCAATCTGGACTATATTCGCTTTATGCAGAGATGCGTCACCGAAAGCCGGGCCTCAGCCTGCGTCACCCGTTTCGGTGATTGGATCGAACCGTTCAACGCCTTTTATTCCCGCGTTTTGGTGTCGGCTATCAAAGATTATCTAGAATCCGGACATCATTCTCTGTTTCAATTCCTGAAAACTCGTGACACTTTCTATGTCTCTGAAACAGAGGCCAGACATTTCAGTCCTGACTGGCAGATGTTTCTCAACCTCAATACCCGCGACGATTTCGAAAAGTGGCGCAGTCTCGGCCTCGGTCACGGGGTCGATCATTCCGCCTCCGGCGATTCCTGCCGAAGGTAATCTCTCAGCTTTATCCGACAATTCTTCCGATCGCCTCGCATTATTCTTAAACTTGCCGGTAAAAGCCTCTGATCGCCTTTGCGATTTTAAGAGAAGGCCGATGACATGACGGCAGTAAGCTCTTCGTTCGCTTTTACCCAGTGCAGGCCAACGTGCTTACTTTCCCTTTTGGGGAGTCTTTCTTCATTTCAGGGGCCCAGGCAGTACATTACGACCTTAAAACTGCGCTGAAAATAAAAAAAGGCATAGGGGAGAGCGTCTCCCCTATGCCTGTCCCGATCGATTGAAAGATTGTTTTTAGACGGCTTTGGCAGCCGGTTCGGTTGCGACGGCTTCGGCCTTCTGGGTGGTGCCGCGAACAAAAGCCCACCAGTAAACCACACCGCAGAGAACAGCGCCGCCAACGATGTTTCCGGCGGTGACGATCAGCAGGTTGCTGGTCCACATGCTGCTCCAGTTGAGCGCGGCGAGAGCTTCGACCGATTTGCCGGAAGCGGCTGCGGCCGCGGCGGAAGACTTGGCGAAGATGCCGGCCGGAATAAAGTACATGTTGGCCACGCAGTGCTCAAAACCGGAGGTAACGAACGCCATGATGGGGAAAAAGATTGCCAGCACCTTGCCGGCGATGTCCTTGGCTGCGATCGCCATCATGACAGCCAGGCAGACCAGCCAGTTACAGCCGATGGCGCGCCAGAAGTACATGCTGGTGTGAGCCTCGGCACCGGCGGTGACCTTGCCGAAAGCGATCTTGATGGCGGTGGCGCCGACTGCGCCGTCCAGCAGCCCGCTGGCGCTGCCGATCATCCATGCCAGAGCGATGGAGCCGATGAAGTTGCCGGCATAAACGATGATCCAGTTACGCAGCATCTGCGCCAGGGTGATGTCTTTGTTGAACAAAGCGACGGTCATCATGTTGTTGCCGGTGAACAGTTCCGAGCCGGGAATCATGACCAACATAAGTCCTACGCTGAAGACCGCGCCGATGAAGAACTTTTTCAGACCGAAAACGGTCCAGTCGCCGGTGGCGACGGTAGTGGCAAGATGTGCAGCAAATCCGATGAAGACCCCTGCAAGAATGCCGAGTACAAAAAGTTTGACAGTAGTGTTGGTAGCCTTAGCCTTGCCGATGGCGATAAAGGACTTGGCCAGTTCCGCAGGTGGTGCGAAATTAGACATTTTTTCTCCTCCCCATGAGAAATGTTGTATCGATCAGGAGCAAAAAGAATGGGATTTCAGCAGGTTTTTCGCCTTGTAACAAGACGTTCTAAACCCTTCCACAGCCGCACGCAGATCTGGCCTCCCAACCAGTTCAGCAATACCGGCAGCAGTATCCCGACTAAATTTTTTTTGCTAAGTGATGACTTTAGGAAAAATAAAATTGCATAGCTAAAACGTTGGCAGTATAGGGCCGAAAAAACCTGGCTGTCAATATAATTTATTATGCACCACGGCTTTTTGGTGAATTGTTCAAAAGTTTAAGTTTAAGGTAAAACGGCTTTTTAATTTTCTCCGATTTTTTCGTAGAATGGGATCCTGCCCATTGAACTGTAGCCGTGTCGGGAATTCTTCTTAAGGTCTGCCGACGGTCAGGCTTCTCAAATCAGTATCCCCTGAAACTGAAAAACTTCGGTGGCGGGCATTTATATCAGCTCTGATCAAATTTGCATGTCTTCGCCGGGGATGGTAAGTTACGCCCGAGCCTCTGCTCTAAAGGCGTAGATCGGAAGAGCGT
>JASKKK010000103.1 GCA_030154185.1 Desulfuromonadales bacterium | reverse complement strand
CGTCAGGCGGTTTCTTTCTCCTTCGGCTATCAGGTTCGGTCCCCGGCCGACAAGGCGTTGTTTCAGAAGAAATGCGTCGAGGCCGAATTTTTGCGCAAGCAACGGGCGAAGTTGCGCGAGTTTTTCGTTGTCGGCGGGAACGCTCTGGGCGATAAGCAGGCATGTCGGCTCGGATTGAGGCATGAACAGGGGTCTTTCGTTGCGGTTTTGACGATGCATATTCTATTTTAATGTCTTTTTATAGCTTTTGTTTCTTCAGCGATCAAGAAGTTTGATATGAAGAGCGGCTTGGCATGAGGTTGCAAAACGCGAGCCACTCTTTGTGGGAATTGTTTTGCGAGAGCGATTTGTGGTAATCTCCTAGCGCAGAAAATATCCCTTTTCAGGAGTACAATTTATGGCTACGACCGCCGATTTGAAACGCAACCTGGTTATCCAGATCGATAACGCGCCTTGCCTGGTGCTCGACGTAAATGCCCAGACCCCTTCGGCCCGGGGCGGCAGTACCTTGATCAAAACGAAATATCGCAATCTGCTCACCGGTCAGGTGCTTGAGAAGGCATTCAAGGGCGGTGAGCGTGTCGAGGAAGCCGATTTCGAGCGGCGTAAAGGCCAGTTCCTGTATGCTCTCGGCGAGCAGGGTGTCTTTATGGATCTGGAAAGCTACGATCAGTATGAACTCGACGGGGAACTGTACGAAAATGCCTGCGGTTACCTTGTCGACGGGATGGAGTTGCAACTCGGCGTATTTCAGGGACAGGTGGTCAGCATCGATTTGCCCATGACGGTGGAATTGACCGTCACCGAGACGGCGCCGGCGTTGAAAAACGCCACCGCTACCGCCCAGACAAAGGAAGCTGTTCTCGAGACCGGATTGCGCCTCCAGGTCCCCCCTTACCTCGAAACCGGCGAGCGCATCAAGGTTGATACCCGGGAATGCCGTTTCATCTCCAGGGCCTGAGATAAACAACCTGGTATGCACAGCGGAGACCATAGAGCACACAGAGAAATACCTTTGACTCCATTGAAGGTTATTTCATTCTGTTCCGCGCGTTGTGCGCTAAATCGTATCCAGGTAGTCGATTTTTCATCGCCAAGATTGCAGAGCATAGCCCTGAACACAGAGGAATTTCTTTGCGAATTCGGCGCACTCTGCGGTAAATTGGTTTGTTTAAATGTCCAAGCATGCCATGGAAAAAGAGAGAAGGAGGATGCTATGCCTGTTTCCGTGTTCCGCGTGGTTCGGGAAATACGTGAGTACATCGTCGGCCAAGGTGAAGATTGGGAAAACTGGTATATCGGCATTACCGTCGATCCCAGTGATCGCCTGTGCGACGATCATCTGATCAGATTCGGCCACGATCGCTGGTTCTGCCGCGAAGCCTTTACGCCGGAAGAGGCGCAGGAGGCCAGAGACAAGCTGGTCGCGGATTATGCCGTGGACGGCGACGAGGCGCGGGACGAAAAGACGGGCCGGTTTGTCTACGCCTACAGAAAAGCGCCCCATACCAAACCGTGACCATCGGTTTGGCAGCAGGCTTGGGATTTACCGCAATCGCGGGCCGGGATTAAAAAAGGCCGCCCCTTCAAGGGGCGGCCTTTTTATCTGCAATGCCAATCGATGCTTACAGAGGCATCAAAGTTTTGCCGTACACTTCGTTGATGACCTGGGCCAGTCCGGCGTAAATGGCGCTGAAGCCGCAGAAAATACCTTCGTAGCCGGCGATGGTGCCGATGGTGTGGCGCATCTCGCCGCTGAGGGTGTGCTCCCAGGCCAGCAGGAAGAACAGTATGACCAGGGTGCCGAACACGACCTGCAGGGCGCGGTTCAGTTTGAAAGTGCCGATGAACAGCACCAGGGTGAACAGGCCCCACATGAACAGGTAGGCGGCCAGGCCGGTGTCGCTGACGGCGGCGGCTGCACCGCCGAGGTTCATGTGCGGCATGATCAGCAGGGCGACCAGAGTCATCCAGAACAGGCCGTAAGAGGTGAAGGCGGTGGTGGCGAAAGTGTTTTTCTTTTTCCATTCCATACAGCCGGCGATGACCTGGGCGACGCCGCCGTAGAAGATGCCCATGGCCAGGATCATGGCGCTGAGTTCGATGATGCCTGCATTGTGCAGGTTGAGCAGGACGGTGGTCATACCGAAGCCCATGAGACCCAGAGGTGCGGGGTTTCCGGTAGTGTCGACGATCGAGATCTGATCTGCCATTGTGTTTCCTCCCAAAAGAAAATATAGGTTTTGCCGGCGCCGGGGCCGACACGATTTGATTCCCGACAAAATATCTTTAGAACCGTGTTTGTTAGAAATTGCGAGATTATTATTTAGAATGGGACGCGAAGTCAAGCCCCCAGCACCTTAAAATAACTTGCAATGCGGTATACGTTTTTTTTCGGAAAAGGTAACACGTTGAAGTAGCAGGGGAATGTTCCGCCACTCGAGAGAGCAGGCAATAGTTGACCGCTCGAAGGGGGATTGTTACTCTCGGAATCATCCGGCTCGGTTTTCCCAAGGGCTGTTTCGGTAGTTTTTGTATACGATAATTTAACGCCTCGAGGATCGGACGCAGCGATGTTCAGCTTTGAAGCCACCAAATATCCCACCGCCAGCGGTGTATATCTCATGAAAGGTGAAGAGGGGAAGGTTTTTTACGTCGGCAAGGCCAAGAATCTGCGCAATCGGCTTCGGAGTTATTTTTCCGAGCACGGCGACAACCGCCCCCAGATACGCTTTTTGCTGAAACGGGTTCGCGACATCGAAACCATTGTGACCGACACGGAAAAAGAGGCATTAATTCTTGAAAACACCCTGATCAAAAAATACCGGCCCCGTTACAATATCAACCTGCGGGATGACAAAACTTACCTTTCCCTGCGTCTTGACCCCCGGGAGGAGTTTCCCATGCTGCAACTGGTGCGGCGGGTTAAACGCGACGGGGCTTTGTATTTCGGTCCCTATGCTTCATCGGCGGCGGTGCGCGCCACCCTCAAAGAAATCTACCGGATATTTCCCCTGCGCAGGCATCCGCTGAAAACCTGTCGCAAGCGCTCTCGTCCCTGCCTTTATTATCAGATCGGTCAGTGCAGCGGGCCCTGCCACGGCAAAATCAGTGCTGCCGATTATCGGCGTCTGGTCGAGGGAGCGAGAGCGCTGCTGTCCGGAAGGGAATCGGAGGTCGTCGAGTCCTTGCGACGCCAGATGGCCGCCGCTGCCGACAGGATGGCATTTGAGGAAGCTGCACGGCTGCGCGATCAGCTCCGTGCAATCGAACAGACCGTGGAGCGGCAAAAAGTGGTCGAGTCGGGCGGCGGCGATCAGGATGTCATCGGTCTGCATCGCGAAGGCGGAGAGGTGGAACTTGCCATTCTTTTCGTGCGGGAGGGCAAGGTCATCGATCGTCGCAGCTACAATCTGGAATGGCGTCTGGACGAAGACGAACTGCTGTCCTCTTTTTTGCAGCGTTTCTACGGTCGCGAGGTATGTATTCCCGATCGGGTACTATTACCCTTTTTGCCCGAAGATGCGGAAGTCCTGTCCGAATGGCTCGGCGAACAGCGGGGCAGGAAAGTGCAGGTCCTCGCTCCGGCGCGCGGTGCTCGCAGGGAACTTGTCGCCCTGGCTGCACGCAATGCCGAGGAAAGTTTCAGGGAGCGGGGATCCAGAAGGGAGGCCCGGCAGAGCGTTCTGGAGGAGATCGCCGAGCGACTGCACCTGTCTCGTTTCCCCCGTCGCATCGAATGTTTCGATATCTCCAACGTGCAGGGGCGTCACAGCGTCGGCAGCATGGCGGTGTTGACCGACGGCGAGCCGGACAAGGGGGCTTACCGGCATTTTCGCATTCGCAGCGTCGAGGGCAGTGACGATTACGCGTCTCTTTTCGAAGTACTCAAGCGTCGTCTTGAGCGGGGCGTGCGGGAAGACAATCTCCCGGATTTTATCCTCATGGACGGCGGCAAGGGACAGTTGAGCGTACTGGGCAGGGTTCTGGAGGAGTTGGGTTTGAAGGGGCAAATCGATGCGGCCGGCATCGCCAAAAGCCGGGTTCAGGCCAATGTGCGCGGTAAGATGGTGGAACGTAGCGAGGAACGCTTTTTCCTTCCGGGACGAAAAAACCCGGTTGTTTTGCGCCAGGGATCCCCGGCACTGTTCATGCTCGAGCGCTTGCGCGATGAAGCTCACCGGTTCGCCATCACTCACCATCGCAAGCTGCGTCGGCGCAGCAGTCTCGGGTCCACCCTCGAGGATATCCCCGGTATCGGGGAGAAGCGGCGCAAGACCCTGCTGCGTCATTTCGGCAGCCTCAAAGCCGTTAAGTCTGCCAGCCTTGAAGAACTGCGTGCCATGCCCGGTCTGCCTTCCGCCCTGGCGGAGAGCCTCTATCATGCCCTGCATACGCAAAAGCCGTCGTGATCGACTTATAGGATCTATAAGTCCTTTGTTTCCAATCTTGCCCGGCCGAAGCGCCGGGTCATGTCCCCCAGGCGCTGCTGCACGTCGGTATTGAGCGCGCCGGGCGGGTAACGCCAGTTCCAGTTGGCGTCGGGACGACCGGGGTGGTTCATGCGTGCCTCGCTGCCCAGGGACAGCAGGTCCTGCAATGGGCAGATGGCAAGTTGCGCGACACTCGCCCAGGCCAGATGGATCAGAGCCCACGGTATGTCGGCGGCGGATTGCCCGAGGTATGCCAGTACCTCTTTGCGCATATTGTCTTCGAGACCTTTCCACCAGCCGAGAGTGGTGTCGTTGTCGTGGGTACCGGTATAGATCACGCAATGATTCGGCAGGTTGTGAGGCAGATAGGGGTTTTCGGGCCCGGAGTCGAAGGCGAATTGCAGGATTTTCATGCCCGGCAGGTCGAGCTCGTCACGCAGCCTCTCCACTTCGGGGGTGATGATGCCGAGGTCCTCGGCCACCAGCGGCAGGCCCGGTTGAGTGCGTTGCAGGGCAGCGAAGAGGGCTTCGCCGGGAGAATCCCACCATTGACCGTTGACGGCGGTTTTGTCACCAGCCGGGATTGCCCAGCAGGCGACGAAGCCCCGGAAATGATCGATGCGCAACATGTCGCACTGTTGCAGGTTCCGGTCGAGCCGGGTTCGCCACCAGGCAAAATCATCCCGCAGGTGCGCTTCCCAGCGATACAGGGGATTGCCCCAGCGCTGGCCGGTAGCGCTGAAATAGTCGGGCGGCACTCCGGCCACTACGGTCGGCTGCATTTGCTCGTCGAGATGGAACAGGTCCGGGTGGGCCCAGACATCCGCAGAATCGAGGGCGACAAAGATAGGAAGGTCTCCCAGGATTCGCACCCCTCGACGGTTGGCATAGTTTCGCAATGCCAGCCACTGTTCGGAGAAAACGAACTGAGTGTATCGATGGTAATGCAACACTTCCGCCAGTTCGTGACGGGTCCTTTCCATGGCGTCCGGGTGTCTTTGCCGCAACGCCTTCGGCCATCGCTGCCAAGGCTGATTATCGAATTTGCGTCGCAAAGCGCAAAACAGCACAAAATCTTCCAGCCAGGGGGCCTGCTGTCCGCAGAAATTTTCGAAGTCGGTTTTGCGCCGTTCCGTGGCATTATCGCGAAAGTGCCTGGCTCCTTTCTTCAGCATGCGTGTCTTGAACGGATCGACGAAGCCGAAATGCGCCCTCCCTTCATCGAGGGTGACTCCTGCCAGATCGTCGGGTTCAAGATCGCCTTCCTCCACCAGCCGTTCCAGTGAAATCAGCAGCGGATTGCCGGCAAAGGCCGACAGGGCGCTGTAGGGCGAATGCCCGTAGCCTGTTGGACCCAGAGGCAGGATCTGCCAGATGCTCTGTTGTGAGCCGGCAAGGAAATCGATGAAACGCCAGGCTTCATTGCCTAAATCACCTATGCCGTGAGGTCCCGGAAGGGACGTCGGATGCAGCAGAATGCCGCTGGCGCGGCGGTTTCCCATCATGATAGTACCTTTCCTCGTATGCCAAGTCCTTTGCCCCCTGTCTGGTATGACGTTATAGCCTCCAGGCAGAATGGGGCTTTTCGCTGATATGGACAGGCCGTATTGCAGTGATATCCTTTGTTGTGAAGGAAAGTCGCCATCTGTATTGTTACCAGCGACGGCGGCATGGCACCATTATACCCTATACGTCGCGGTTTCCCATCCGGGAAGAAACGGTTTGGCCGGAAGGTCCGAGCCGATATTGCCCTGAGGGCAACAGTAAGGTTCCCTTTGGCAGCTTAGGAGGAAAACATGAATGAACAGCAGCGCGTGATGGAAGATGTCGGCATGTCCAATCTGCAATTCCCCATTCGGGTGCTGTCGGGACGCGATGCCGAAGGACAGAACACGGTTGCCAGTATAACCGTCAATGCGCGTATCCTTCAGGCGTTTGAAGCCCGTTGGATCGATCGTTTTATTCAGGTTTTGCACCGACACCGGGGTATTGTCGGCGCCAACGTTCTCCAGGACCAGGCCCTCGATTATCTGCGCGAACTCAATGCCCGCTCCGTGTGCGTGGTTTATGAGTTTCCTTACTTTATCGAAAAAACGACTCCCGTCTCCAGGGAGAAATGTCTGGTGCGGTACCGTTGTGGCTATGAACTGCGCGTACATGCCATCAGTCGCGAGCCGACGGTTATTTTTCGTATCGAAATACCGGTCATAACCACCTATCCCGGTTCGTCCCGGGATAAACCCGGCGGCCTGTTCGGTCAATTGAGTCGTATCAGCCTGGAGATTATGGCGCGCCGGGATGTTTATCCGGAGGATCTTGTGGATATGGTCGACCGGCAAGCCCTGGCATCCTTGTATTCCTACCTTACCGAAGAAGATCAGATGCATATTATCGAAAAGGTGCATGATGAGGAAAAGAGCAGTGTGGTGGTGGTCGATGCCATCAAGCAGGAACTGGCGCGGCGGCGGGATATCGAGTGGTATGCGGTGAAATCGGCCAATTACGGCATGCTGCATTCCTATTCGACCATGGTCGGG
>JASKKK010000035.1 GCA_030154185.1 Desulfuromonadales bacterium | reverse complement strand
CAAGTGACAAGTGACAAGTGACAAGTGACAAGTGACAAGTGACAAGTGACAAGTTCCGAGGGTTTCGAAAAAAGGAACCGTCTCGTATTATGCTGTTAGCCAGAAAGGTCTTCTTTTTACATCGCTATGACTGCTTCCTTAGATCGTCTGTCGTTATCGGTGCCCGGGGCCGAGCCCTATTTCTCCCTTTCTTTCCAGATGAGCGCCAAGGCACGTCGTCAACTGGCACTGCCGCCAGCGCCGGTCGACGCTTCTCGGGTTTACCGGTTGCGCCAGGTTGCGGACCGACTCGGGCAGCTTCATGCCGATTCCGCATGCACGGCAGGACGCCTGGAGATGCTGGCGGTCTTCAGCGGCGTGCTGCGCTGGCTCGCTTATCGGTATCTGCAGTCACGCAACTGTGAGGTCGGCACGGAATCGATCATGATTGGCCGGCAGACCGTGCAATTGCCCGGCTTACGGCGCTGTCAGGAAGCGTTTGCCGATCTGTATCCCCCGGATATGGTTTTCAGCGGCATGAAGCCCCAGGTTTTTCTCTATGGGCCGTTCGGAGAAAAAGGCCGGACCCAGACGTTGATCGAGCTTCTTGTTTTATCCATACAGACCGCCAACCCGGCGGCTACCGCGTTCCGGCAACTGTACGATGATGTTGAGTTGTCGCGACGGATTGCCTATCGCGCCACTTTGCAGGCGCTGGACGGATCCCTGCGGCAGGGCGGGATTTCCGGTTTCCTTGGCATGCCGCTGCTGGAACTGCTGCAGGCTCCTGTCAAGGCATCTCCCGACAGTCTGGAGGGGCAACTGCATTATGTGCGCAAGCATTGGCAGGGATTGCTGCCCGACGCTCTGCTGCTGGCCATCGATGCCGGACTTGCTCTGCGGTCGGAAGAGACCCGCATGCGGGGCGGTGGCCCCGGACCGCAGGCCATGCCCGATTATTCCGCATTACCCCTGACGGAAGAAGAACGTTTTTCCTCCGACAAAGACTGGATGTCCGACCTGGTGCTGTTGGCCAAGTCGGTGCACGTCTGGCTCGATCAGTTGTCCCGCCAGTACGGGCGCTCCATAAAACGACTCGACGAGATCCCCGATGAGGAGCTGGATGTTCTGGCGCGCCGCGGGTTTACCGGACTCTGGCTCATCGGTATCTGGAAGCGTTCGCCGGCTTCACGGCAGATCAAGCGCCTGTGCGGCAACGTTGAGGCCGAGGCGTCGGCCTATGCTCTGTACGACTACGCGGTCGCCGAAGAATTCGGCGGGCAGGACGGGGTGAACGATCTCGACCGGAGGTGCCGACAGCGTGGCATCCGTCTGGCCTGCGACGTGGTGCCGAACCATACGGGTATCGACTCACGCTGGATGCGCGAACACCCCGACTGGTTTGTCCGGGCCTCCTATCCGCCGTATCCGGGTTATCGGTTTACCGGACCGGATCTGTCGACCGACGGTGGCATGAGCCTCTATCTGGAAGACGGTTACTGGGATCACAGCGATGCGGCTGTGGTGTTCAAGCGGGTCGATCGCCACAGCGGCGCCGTGCACTATATTTACCACGGCAATGACGGTACGCACCTGCCCTGGAACGATACGGCCCAGCTCAATTTTCTGTTGCCGCAGGTACGCGAGGCCATGATTCGCACCATTGTCGAGGTAGCCCGTACCTTCCGCGTGATCCGTTTCGATGCCGCCATGACCCTGGCCAAAAAACATTACCAGCGGCTGTGGTTTCCCTTGCCCGGAGGGGGAGCAGGTGTGCCGTCGCGCTCCGAATACAGCATGAGCAGCGAAGAATTCGAGCGGTTGTTCCCGCAGGAATTCTGGCGCGAGGTGGTCGATCGGGTAACTGCCGAGGTGCCCGATACCTTGCTGCTGGCCGAGGCCTTCTGGCTCATGGAAAGTTATTTTGTCCGTACCCTCGGCATGCACCGGGTTTACAACAGCGCCTTCATGCACATGATGAAACATGAAGACAACGCAAAATTCCGGCAGTTGCTCAAAAAGACGCTGGCTTTCAACCCGGAGATACTCAAGCGTTTCGTCAACTTCATGAACAACCCGGATGAAGCCACCGCTGTGGAGCAGTTCGGCAAGGGGGATAAATATTTCGGTGTGGCCGTACTGTTGGCGACGTTGCCGGGATTGCCCATGTTCGGGCATGGTCAGGTGGAAGGGTTCCGGGAAAAATACGGTATGGAATACCGTCGTGCCTATCTGCAGGAAGATATCGACAGAGGTTTTGTCGAACACCACGAAAAGATGATTTTCCCATTGTTGCACCGCCGTTTCCTGTTCAGTGGAGCACGGTATTTCGAGTTGTACGATTTTATCAGCAATGGCCAGGTGGTGGAGGATGTACTTGCTTACAGCAACCGGTGGGGCGAGCAGCGGGCGCTGGTGGTTTATCACAACCGTCCGCTGCAGACCGGAGGCTGGGTGAGGAATACCTGTCCACGCGGCGAAGAGGGAGCGGTGCAGGACGAAAAGCCGCTAAGCCGGGCCCTGGATTTGCAGGTCGGAGAAAATATTTTCTATCGTTTTCGCGATCATTGCAGCGACGTGCATTATCTGCGTTCATCGCATGAGTTGACGGAGCAGGGGCTGTTCGTCACCCTCGGTCCTTATCAGGCCCATGTGTTTCTCGACTTTGCCGCGGTCACCGACACAGACGGTTGTTGGCGGCAGTTGTGGCAAAAGCTTGGCGGTCAACCGGTAGCTGATCTTGATCGCGAATATCGGCGGCTGTTTCATGCCGGGGTGCTGCAGGCCCTGAATCAGGTGCTCAAAGCCGGTGCCGATTTTTTCAGGTTGGGTGATGGCGGCTGTGCCCGGGTTGTGAGAATTTATGGCGAATTTCTGCAGATCCTGCAGCGCGACCTTCATCTCGGCGGCGATATCGAGCGGCTTACGGATTGCCTGCAGCAACAACTCCAGACGGTCAAAGGACTGGAGGAGGAAATCGCAGGAGACATCCGGGAAATACTCTGGCCCTGGCTGGTATTGCTTTCTCTCGAACGGTTGTCGCATGGCGGTGCCGAACCGGTCACTGTTGCCGACTGGCTCGACCGCTATCCGTTTGAAGAGGTCTTGATGGGAAGGTGGCCCGAAGATGTGGCGGCAGAAAACATGCAACTTTTGAGATTGTTGCTACGCTATCGAACTTGCGGTTGCCTCGAACGGGAGCACTGGTTGAAGAGGCTTTTTGACGACGATGATGTGCGGGCTTTTTTGCTGGTGCATCGCTACCAGGATTGCAATTGGTTTAGTCGGGAACGGTTCGAACGACTGGTAAACGGCCTGATGACAACGGCTGTTCTGGAAAAACAGGATTCCGCCAGGCAATGGTTTGAGCGCTGTCGTCACACAATTGTCCTGATCCTGGCCAGAGCTGAGCAGACCGGCTATCGGCTGGATAAATTTCTCACTCTCGTATAAGCTGGTGTTCATCCGAACTCTGGACGGACGCAGTCCGGGTTTATATGGGAAAAGTGCCGTTTCCGGATCAAAACCAAGCTGGTCTCTTTCGGAACTTCAGTTTGCTGCAGGGGCGGCTTTTTCTATGGCAGGAGTATTGAAATGAACATTCTACTGACCGCTTCCGAAGTGACGCCGTTTGCCAAGACCGGCGGTTTGGCTGATGTGGCCGGCGCCCTGCCTGGAGAACTGCGCCGTCTCGGGCATGACGTGCGGATTTTCATGCCGCTGTATCGCTGCATAAAAAAGCGTGAATTCAACCTTCGTCCGGTGGAGGAGCTGCCGCCGATCGCGGTGGGGGGTGTCAACCGCACCGGAAAAGTGTGGCAGGGGCACCTGCATGGGGTGCCGGTCTACTTTTTGGAGCAGGACGATTTTTTTGATCGCGAGGGGCTGTACGGGACTTCACGAAACGATTACCCGGATAATGCCGAGCGTTTCGGTTACCTGGCTCGTGCGCTGTTGACGGCGTTGCCGAGAATCGGCTTCAGGCCGGATATCCTGCACCTCAACGATTGGCAGACCGGACTGGTGCCGGCACTGTTGCGCAGCGACTGGGCGGGGGATTCCTTTTATGGCGATACGGCGACTCTGACCACCATCCACAATCTGGGTTATCAGGGGCTTTTCCCTGCCGAGACGGTCTCTTCCCTGAAGCTCGATCCCGCTCTCTTTGCTATGGAAGGGCTGGAATATTACGGACAGGTCTCTTTTTTGAAAAGCGGACTGGTATTCGCAGATCTGCTTACCACCGTTTCCGAAACCTATTGTGCCGAGATTCAGACGCCACAGATGGGGCATGGTTTCGATGGCATTCTGCGTTCCCGCTCCGACCGTCTGTTCGGCGTGCTCAACGGTATCGACGCTCAGCTGTGGGACCCTCGGAACGATACTGCCTTGCCTGCCTGTTATGATGCGGACGACCTTGCCGGTAAGCGGCAAAACAAACGCCGCCTGCAGATGGAACTCGGATTGCAATGCGATGCCGATAAGCCGCTGGTGGCCATGGTGACGCGGTTGGCCGGCCAGAAAGGCCTCGATCTGGTGGAGCAGGCTTGGGATGGGCTGCTGAAACGGGGCGTGCAGATGGCGATCCTGGGGTCGGGCGACCAGGATTTCATGGATCGGTTCGCTGCTTTGGGCGTGCAAAGTCCGGAGCAGGCGGCGGTGCGTCTCGGGTTTGACGATGGTCTGGCGCGTTTGATTTATGCCGGCAGCGACATGTTTCTGATGCCGAGCCGTTACGAGCCGTGTGGGTTGGGGCAGCTTATCGCCCTGCGATACGGCAGTGTGCCCGTAGTGCGCAAAACCGGCGGCCTGGCCGACACCGTTTTCGATCCGACAGACGAGGCGGACAGGGCCAACGGTTTCACTTTCAGCGAGATTTCGGCCTCGGCCATGTTGGAGGCGCTGGACCGGGCGCTGGTGCTGTACCGTGATTCCGAAGGCTGGCTACGGCTGCTGCGCAACGGTATGCAGGGGGATTTCTCCTGGCGGCGGTCGGCGTTGCGTTACCTGGAACTTTATCGAAAGGCAGTGGAGTTGCACCATGCTTGAAGCGGAAAACCTTCCCGACGCAGACGGGACGGCGGAAAAGGAACCTTCCACCGAAGGGCCGAGCGATATTTTTCCCGAATTCGAAGAACTGCGCCAGCAGATTGCCAAACGCATTCAGGACAATCAGCGTTTTCTGGAGCGGGTGTTCGATGAGGATTTCGCCGAGGATGCAGATGACGGGGGCGGCCCGGAAGAGGAAGCGCCTTTCGAGGAGTTGTAAGGATAAGAAAACTATTCACATCACTCCTGCCTGAGCTTTTCCAGATAAGCTTCCCATTCCACCGGCAGCAGATGCTGTTTCTGGCTGTTGCACTCCTTGCAGGCCGGTACGCAGTTGCCCTTGGTGCTGCGGCCGCCTCGAACCAGGGGCACGATGTGGTCGAGGGTCAGTTCGCGCGGTTCGATCTTTTTCCCGCAATAGTGACAGATCCCGGTGGCGATGCGGTTTTTCCACCACTGACTGCGTCGCAGTTCGCGGGCCTTCTGCCGTTCCCGGCGCATCTGTTCTTCGGAAGCTTCCAACCAGTCCATGTGTACCTTGTTTGAAAAAAGTGATTCGTAACTGGTGATTCGTGATTGGGAAGAACCATTGATCACCGATCACGAATCACTGCTTTTAAAGAATCATAAATGCGAGCTGCCGGCCGGTCGTTCCTTTGTCACGGCGGTGGGAAAAGAACAGCTCGCGGTGACAACAGGTACATTCCTCAACAACGCTGGTGCCGTCCGGTCGAACGCCGAGATCTTCCAGCTGCAGCAGGCAGTTGCGCTGCAGGTCGAGTTGCCACTTGCCGAGGGCCGTTTCGCTGGCGATCTGATTCCAGTGTCCGCTGCCCTGGCGGAAAGCATCCCGCACGGCACGATCGACTTCGTAATGGTGCGCCGCGATACCCGGGCCGACGGCGGCAAGCAACTTTTCCGGACGGCAGCCGAAGTTGGTGCGCATGGCTTCGACGGTTTTTCCAAGCAGGCAGTTCGCCGCGCCGCGCCAGCCGACATGCACGGCTGCGCCGACCCGCAGGTCCGGCTCGTACAGCAGAACGGGAAAACAATCCGCCACCAGTACCCCGAACATGAATCCGGGCTGGTTGGTAATGATGGCATCGCTCGCCACCGTCAGAAAGTGGGACAGATCGTAATTCGGCTGATCGACAACCAGAATATCGTTGCCGTGTACCTGCTTGACGGTCAACAACTGATGGGGATGCAGGTCGAAGGCGCGCGTCAGGTTGGAGCGGTTGCCTTCCACATTGTGGTGTGCGTCCTCGGTATTGTAGCCCAGGTTGAGGGAATTGTAGGGCGGCCGGCTGATGCCGCCGTTGCGGGTGGTGAATCCGGCCTGGGCCGATGAGCCCTTTACCCAGTCGGGCTGCATATAGCTGATTTTGCCTTTACGTACCAGTTTCATAAACCGTGGCATCTCCTGTTAAGCGCTCCACCGATCCGGTGAGGCGGGTATTTTCGCACATCTGTTTTTATGAACTTCAGTCATTGAAAGGACATAACTTTCAGTCGAAAGGTGTCTGTCCGTATTTGTCCGTCAGGTAATCGATAACGGCCCGCAGGTCCTCGGGCAGGGGGCTGCGGAACTCAAGGTATTCTCCTGTTTCCGGATGTATAAAACCGAGCAATCGCGCGTGCAGTGCCTGGCGGTCCAGGTTTTTTGCCAGTTTGAGCAATTGCGGATCCTTTATGCTTTTCAGACGCCCGCTGCCGCCATAGGCAGGATCGCCCACCAACGGGCGTTGCTGTTCGGAAAAATGTACCCGGATCTGATGGGTGCGACCGGTCTCGAGGGTCAACTCGACCAGGGTCATGCGGTCTTCTTCAAAGCGCCGTAGCGCCCGCCAGTGTGTGACGGCATGTCGCCCCGAACGACAGGTGCTGCTCATCTTCTTTCGATGGGTCGGATGCCTTCCGATGGGACGGTCGATAGTGCCCGTCTCGCCTTCAAGCAGCCCATGAACCAGGGCGATATAACGTCGGGAGATGGTATGGGCCTTGAACTGCGCCGCCAGATTCTGGTGAGCGCTGTCGGTTTTGGTAGCCACCATGACCCCGGAGGTATCCTTGTCGAGCCGGTGTACGATCCCCGGCCGCAGCTCGCCGCCGATGCCGGAGAGATCCCGGCAGTGATGCAGCAAGGCGTTGACAAGGGTGCCCTGATAATGGCCGGGAGCCGGGTGCACCACCATGCCGGGCGGCTTGTCGACGACGATGAGATGACGGTCTTCGTACAGGACAGCCAGCGGAATATCTTCGGAAACGGCTTCGGCGGGACTTGGAGCCGGAATGTTCACGGTCAGGGTTTCGCCGCCCTTGAGCTTGCCTCCGGCCTTGGCGGGGGCGCCATCGAGCAGCACCTGACCCTCATCGATGAGCTTCTTCAGTTGGGAACGGCTCAACTCGGGCAACTGTTCGGCCAGAAACCGGTCCAGGCGTTCCGGTTTGCGCTCCCGGCCGAAGCTTAAGGTCAATTGCTGCGCCATTTACCAGATAGAGCTTTTTATCCGTCCGGCCTGTTTGACCATGACGTCAACCACCGCCCGGTCGAACAGGTGCCCGCGATTGGGAATGTCTTCGGAAATCCGTGCCAGGAAGTGTTCACGCCCTTCCTGCAACTCGTCGTTGAGAAGGTCGAAAAGAGTATCCTTTTCTATGCCTTCCTGTACCTTGTGCTGGTTGTACAGGGCAATATCCGAAACAATTGCACGCGCCAGTCGAAAGGCGAGTTTGGGGTTGTCGACAATCCTTGCCATGGGTTCCTCCCAGTCATTAAAAGGGTGGCATGGGCGGTCTGCACCGCCGGCAGGGTTGCAAATGCAAAGATATATGCAACCTGTTGAGATTTTACCGCGGATCGGAATCGCTATTCCATGTCCGCTGCAGGAAAAGCCAGATACAGTGTGGTCTCCCCGCGTTTTATCAGCAAACGAACGATCCTGTTGTTTCGGACTTCTTTCAGAGCCCGGTCGAAGGATTGCAGGTCGGTCAAACGGCTGTTGTTGAGGGACAGGATGATATCGCCGGTGCGGATTCCCGCGGCGGCTCCGATGCCCCGGGGAGAGACATCCTTTACTTCGATGCCGTCGTCGTTCTCCGTGTTTGTCAGGGTCAGCCCCAGGCACCGGCGTTCTCCGGCTGTTTCGCTGACGGCTGCCCGATCGCGTGAGCGGATGGCGACCTCGACGGTGAGGCGCTCGCCGTCGCGCAATATTTCCAGCGGTACGGTTTTCCCTGCAGGCGTGCCTGCAACCTGCAGTTGCAGATCCCTGGTGTTGCGGATGGTACGGCCGTTCAATGCCAGCAGGATGTCGCCTCGGCGGATACCTGCCTGCTGCGCCGGAGAATCGGGCAGCACCCGGTTGACCAAGGCTCCCGTCGCCCGGTCCAGGCCAAAGGATTCGGCCAACTCGGCGGAGAGATCCTGAATCCCGACTCCCAGCCAGCCGCGGGCCACCTGACCGGTGGACATCAACTGATGAGCAATGGTGCGCGCCATGTTGATGGGAATCGCAAACCCGATCCCCTGGCCGCTGGCGACGATGGCCGTATTGATGCCGACAACCTCGCCGTAGATGTTAAGCAGGGGGCCGCCGGAATTTCCGGGATTGATCGAGGCGTCGGTCTGGATGAAATCCTCGAAGTCCTCGATGCCGATATCGGTTCGGCCCGTAGCTGATACGACTCCCACCGTCAAAGTCCGGTCGAGTCCGAAGGGATTGCCGATGGCGAGGGCCCATTGCCCGACCTGCAAGCGGTCGGAATCGCCGAGCACGGCAGCCGGTAATTCCTCGTCCGAATCGATTTTCAGTACCGCAACGTCCGTACGCGGGTCGGAACCGACGAGCCTGCCGTCGTAGATACGGTCGTCCGATAGCTTGACCTTGATTTCTTCAGCCCCTTTGACGACATGTTCGTTGGTCAGGATGTAGCCGTCGGCACTGATGATGACACCGGATCCAAGACTGCGGGATCTTTGCGGAGGCAGCGAACGTCCACGGAACAGCTCGTTGAAAAAGTCTTCGAACAGCGGGCCAAGTTGGGGGCCGCGATTCACCCTGGCGGCCTGGATGTTGACCACCGAGGGGGTGACTTTTTCGGATACTTCGATGAAGGCTGCCTGGGCGGCGACCAGTTCGGGGGCCGGCTGAGGCACCGGGAGAACCCTTGCATCCCGTTTCTCACCCGGTCCGGATGGGCGCTCCGAATCCGTCTTGCAACCGGTCACAGCCGCCACGAGCAGGCCGCTCAGTAACAGTGCCAGAAAGGTACGTCGAAAATGAGACATTTTCCGTTCCTTTTATACGGGGATAAATCATCGGCAGCGTAACGGAAAATCCAGAAACTGTCAATCTTTACGGCCTTCGGGAAGGCGTCTGACAAATTTGAGCAAATCATCATGGTTGCCGCGATAGGTCGCCTTCCGGATGATCTTATCGTGATCGATCAGACAGGTGTCGACCAGGAAGGTGGCGATGCCGGCATGGCGGGCAGGGAGGTCGTATCGGGTGTCGTTGCCTACCATAAGGACCTGTTGCGGTTCGAGGTTCAGTCGGGCAAGGATATCGTGGAAAAATTGCGGATTGGGTTTGCAGTGCCGGCTGTTTTCGTAACTGCTTATGAGATGGTAGGGAAAATCGTCCAGCCCGGCACTGCGCAGCCGTGCTTCGATGACCGGCCTGGGAAATACCGGATTGGTCGCCAGGGCGACTTTGAGGTGTTTTGCGAAACAGCTGCGCAGGATGGCGCGCGACTGGGGAAACGGTTTTACAAGGTGTGAAAGAGCGCTCAAACCGTTTTTGTAAAAACGCTGCAGACGCTGACGCAGTTGATGTTTTCCGATGCCGAGTTGACTGGCTACCATGGACAGAAAATATTGCTCATTGGTTTGTTCGCCGTCGCGGCTCGAAAGGAGTGCATAAGCGGAACTGATTACCACTTCGGCAAAAACCATGCGATCGATGAGGTCCTCGAAGCAGCCTGCCAGGCCTTCGACGTAACCGTTGATGTAATCCTCCATTTCGATGTCCAGCAGGGTGCCGTCCAGATCGAACAGAATTCCGCGTATGTTTTCAATGGAAAAAAAAGTCATGTCGGTCCGTTCGGGTGCGCGTCTCCTGTTTCAACATCGATGCCTGTCCTATGCTTTACCAGCATATCACGCCGGGACCGAATATGGGACCTTGCCCGGCAATCTTGTCGTCTTCTACAAATGACAGCATCGCAAAAAGCCGCCAACTGCTGCGACTGCCTCGCTGCTTCGCCGTACGTAAGTCCGTCTCGTTGCTCGACAATCGCGCCCCTTGCATTTGGCGCTTCCGGCTTGGCCATCCCAGGTGAGGCTTTTTGCGAAAGCAGCACAAATGGCTTGACTTGCGGGGGTGTGCGGGGTAGAAAGTCTAAGAAAAACAGTGAGGTAAACATAATTCATGTCTGATATACGCGAAGAAGTCAAGGATCTGCAAATCGGGTTCAAAATACGCCGTCTCCGGCAGGAGAGGCGCATGACCCTGCAAAATCTTTCCGAGGCCACCGGCCTTTCCAAACCGCTGCTGTCGCAGGTCGAAAACGAACAGGTCATACCGCCCCTGGCGACGTTGCTGCGTATTGCCAAGGCTCTCAAGGTTGGCCTGCATACCTTTTTTCAGGAAGAGGGCAGCGTCGAGAAGTGCGTGCTGGTACGTGCCGGAGACGGGGGCGCCCACGATACCCACAGCAGCCGCAGTCGACGACGGACTCCCTACGACTATCAGTCTCTCGGCTACGGAAAAAAGCACCGCAACCTGGAGCCGTTTTTGATCGAATTCGAAGTACAGCCCTGGCGGGACGATCTGCTGGTCAGTCACGAAGGCGAGGAATTCCTTTACATTCTTGAAGGACAGGTGGAATTCCACTACGGCGACGAGGTTATGACGGTCGGCGCCGGGGATTCCCTGTATTACGATTCCAATGAACTGCATGGCTACGTCGCCATCGGGGATATCCCGGCTCGCGCGGTGGCGGTGATCTATTCCGTGGATTAATGGCCGTTGGCGGCGCAAAAACTCGCCAACGGCTGCATGGCTGCAATTGCCCCGTTGTCTCGACGATTGCACGCCTTGCCTTTGTCGCTATTTCGAAAGCATCAGATGCCGGATGGGGATGCCCGCCTTGACAAACCTTGTGTCTTTCGTATGTTAGACGGTATGTTAAGGGCAGAGGTCTTGTAGGACGATATTTTTATCCAGCCATCCTGCAACGCCTTTGCGAATGGATAAACGGTCACTCGTGTTGATACTTTTCATAACGGATCATGATCGGTGACCTTGGGTCACAAACCGGTCATGGCAGGAGGTTACGGTATGAAACGAATAGGCGTGATTCTGTCCGGCTGCGGTGTTTATGACGGTAGTGAAATTCACGAAGCGGTCGTTGCTCTGCTGGCAATCGAGCGCGCCGGGGCCGAAGCGATCTGCATGGCACCCGATATTCCGCAGATGCATGTTATCAACCACTTTACCGGGCAGATCGAAAGCGGTCAGGATCGCAATGTCCTCGCCGAGTCGGCGCGCATCGCTCGCGGCAAGGTGGTCGATGTGGCCACGATTACCAGCGAAGATGTTGACGGTCTGGTGATCCCCGGCGGTTACGGTGCCGCCAAGAATCTTTGCGATTTTGCCGTCAAGGGCGCCGAATGCACCGTGCAGCCCGATGTGCAGCGCCTGGTGCGGGAGATGGTCGAAGCGGACAAGCCGGTGGCCGCCATCTGTATTGCGCCGGCGATGCTGGCCAAGGCCCTGCAGGGGCGTGCGCCGCGCCTGACCATCGGCAACGATCCGGATACCGCCACCGCTCTTGAGGCCATGGGGGCGAAGCATGTCGATTGCGCCGTCGACGGTATTGTGGTGGACGAGAAAAACCGACTCGTTTCCACGCCGGCTTACATGTTGGCCGGGGATATCGCCGAAGCGGCAACGGGGATCGAAAAAGCGGTAAAGCAATTGCTGGCCATGATTTGATGGCGTCGCAAATTCATGCTTGGCCGCGTAAAAGATCGGCTGCATAGATCAGGGATGCAACGGGGGCGGACATCATAGACGATGTCCGCCCCCGTTGTATGTTGTAGCGGCTATTTCATCGGTTATGCTTGATAGAAAGCGTCTATCCGGAACCCCCGGATGAAAACTGGAAGTTTGTCGGGTGCGGCAAATTCATCCCTGATTCATTCGGGCAACTGTCTTGAGGAGCGTGATTTATGAAAGCAGCTTTTTTACCAGGGGGGGGCATCCGCGTCGATGAACGCGACGCATGTGCCATCATCGGGTTCTTTAAAAAACATGGGCAACCGACTCATGGCAATCTGCAGCGAACCGTCGAGGCCCTTATCAAAATGGGGCATCGCGCCGGCGGTGTCGGCGGGGAAGGGGACGGTTGCGGCGTTTTGACCGATATTCCCCGCCTGCTCTGGCGGGAAATCCTGGCGCAGGCCGATTATGCCCAGGATCTGGCCGAAGCGCCGGAGTTTGCGGTTGGCCATCTGCTGCTGCCCCGTACCTTGCCCAAGTCGGATCTCGAAGACCTGCAGCAGCGCATCTCCGAGATGTTCACGGCGTGCGGCTGCCGGGTGCTGCTGCAACGTCCGATGCCGGTGCGCAGCGAGATTCTATCTGCCAGTGCCCGCGACAGCGAACCGCTCATCTGGCAGGTGGCGATGACCGTACCGGACGTTGCAGAGGGGCCGGCCTTGCTGTACCGATTGCATGTGGCACTCGAAGATGAGCTGCAGATACAGGTGGCGTCCCTGTCTCAGCGTACCACGGCCTACAAGGTGCACGGGGCGCCGGAAATGCTGGCGCGCTATTATCCGGATCTGAAACGACGCGATTTCCTGTCGGCGGCGACCATCGGTCACAGCCGGTTTTCCACCAACACTCTGCCCACGGTGTTGCGAGCTCAGCCTTTCAGCCTGCTCGGACACAATGGTGAGATCAACACCATCGAGCGTCTGCGAGAGGAAGCCCGGTTGCTCGACATCGCACTGCCGGCGGGGGGCAGCGACTCCCAGGATTTGAACCGCCTTATCGAAGGGCTCATGCAGGGCGCCGGGCTGACTCTGTTCGAAGCTATGGAGATGGTATTCCCGCCCATTTTCAGCGAAATGCAAAGATTGCCGCAGGCTCAGCGTGACCTGTACGGTTTTTTTCGGAGGTTCTTTCCCGCCAGCGCGCAGGGTCCCGCCGCGATTATCGGACGCTCCGGCGATCATGTGGTCTGCAGTGTCGATGCCATGGGTTTGCGGCCTCTCTGGTTCGGCGAAACCGAACGGGAGTACTTCGCATCCTCCGAAGTCGGGGTGGTGCCGCAGGAGGAGATTCTGTCCGATCCCAAACCCCTTGCCCCGGGTGAAAAAATAGGCCTGAAAATACCTTTTCTCAAGGCGGTGGAAGTATTGGATCATCAACGCTTGCGCGACGAGGTGCTGCGCCATTATCAGCGACGCACCTCCCTGGCATCCCAGGCGCGTATGGTGACCCCGGCCCGAACTCTGACGGATCGCAAGGTCGCTGCGACATCCGTTTTTCAACGCAGTCGCAAGCTGCTGCGCGAGAATCTGCTGTCGGCCTGCGCCTGGAAGTCGAGCGATTTGCGCAGTCTGAAGGAAATGGCCACCACCGGCCGGGACCCCATCGCGTCTCTCGGCTATGACGGCCCGTTGGCGGCCCTCGCCACCTCGAGGCAGAATCTGGCCGACTATCTCAAGGAGCAGGTGGCGGTGGTAACCAACCCTGCCATCGACCGGGAACGCGAGGCGGAACATTTCTCCACCCGCGTATTTTTAGGCGGTTGTCCGACCCTGCGGGGACGACGTCGCAAGGCGGTGGAACTGATGATACCGCTGCTCCTTGGCGGTCGCCGCCTTGCACCGGTAAACCGGGATATGGAGGTGGCGAACGGGCACGGGACCACCACCCTGGAGCGCCTGCTCGGCCACTTCGGCGGCGGCAAGCACCGTTTCCGCCGGCTGTCCTGCGTTCTGCGAAAAGAGGAGACCGTACCCGAGGCTTTGGCGAGGCTCGGTGAAGAGGCGGCTTCTGCGGTGGGGCAAGGCGCAGCATTACTGTTGCTTGACGACAGCCAGAGCTTCAGCCCCGGTCATGGTTTTCTCGACCCCTTGCTGGTCCTGTCCTGGTTGCAGGACTATCTTATCGGACAGCTTGACGAAAACGGAGACTGCTTGCGGCGCAGTTGCTCGCTGGTATTGCGTTCGGCAGCTTTGCGCAACCTGCACGATCTTATCTGCGCTCTGGGGATGGGGGCCGATGCCGTCTGCCCCTACCTGATGTGGGAGCTTGCAGACGAGCATCAGGATGGCGTAGAGCGGCTGCTCGATGTTCTCTGCAAAGGCCTGGAAAAAGTCATGTCCACCATGGGCATCCATGAAATCGGCGGTTATGGCCGACACTTTGCGAGCATCGGCCTTGCTCCGGAAGTTGCAGAGATGCTCCATGTTGTCAATTTCTGCGGATCCGATCGGGGCGGATTGACCCTGTCGGCACTCGGCAGCGACGGTTGGGAACGCAGCAGCATCGCCCGCAGTCGCCGACAGCAGCCGGTGGTCGAATTGTTCCGTCTTTACCCGCGCATCTGGAAAACCGTGGCCGCCGTGGCCAAGATGGAGGAGAACTACGACGAGCTGTCGCGGCTTATCCGGCGTTTCAAGGATGAACACCCCCTGGCCATCCGTCATCTCCTCGATTTCGACATTCCCAGTGAGCTGACCGTCGATCCCCGGGATGTCGACGCTTCTGTCAACGGTCACGATCTGCCCATCATCATCTCGGCCATGAGTTTCGGTTCCCAGGGTGAGACGGCTTTTCGCATTTATGCCGAAGCCGCCAAACGCCTGAATATCGTCTGTATGAACGGCGAGGGGGGCGAAATCCCCGACATGCTCGGCAAGTATCGCCAAAATCGCGGACAGCAACTGGCCTCCGGTCGTTTCGGCGTGCATATGGACCTGCTCAATTCGGCCGACTTCCTCGAAATCAAAATCGGCCAGGGGGCCAAACCGGGCGAAGGTGGGCATCTGCCGGGATTCAAAGTGACGGACAAGATCGCCGAGGCGCGCAATGCTGCGCCGGGGGTCACCCTCATATCTCCTTCCAACCATCACGATATCTACTCCATCGAGGACCTGGCCCAGATTGTCGAAGAGTTGCGCACCGCCAATCCCCGTGCCCGCATTTCAGTCAAGGTGCCGGCGGTGGCCGGCATCGGTACCATCGCCATGGGCATCGCCAAGGCCGGCGCAGATATCATCACCATCAGCGGATATGACGGCGGTACCGGCGCGGCTCGCCAGCATGCCATCAAATTCGTCGGCATGCCTGCCGAAATCGGTGTTCGCGAAGCCCATCGCGCCCTGGCCGAATCGGGGTTGCGTCATAAGGTTGAGATCTGGGCCGACGGCGGCATGCACAGCGGTCGCGACGTGGTGAAGATGATCCTGCTGGGAGCCAACCGGGTAGGTTTCGGTACCCTGCCTATGGTGGTTATCGGTTGTACCGCCTGTCGCAGCTGTCATCTCGGGACCTGTCACGTCGGCATCGCCACCCAGATCGAAACCGTGGAGGAAGCCGAGACCAAGGGGCTCAAGCGGTTTGTGCCGCGGGTGCTGGAAAACGGCATCATCTATGAAACCACCTTTTTCCGTGCCCTGGGTGAAGAGATTCGCAACCTGACCGCCCGTCTCGGTTTTCGCCGGACCCAGGATATGGTCGGCAAGGCCGAACTGCTGCTCCAGCAAGGCGGTCACGAGCAGCTCGATCTGAGCGATCTGCTGGCGCCGGTGCCCCTCGCCAGGATGCCGCGCTCGGCGGCCGATGTGCGGATTATCCGCAAACCTCTGAACTACCTGACGGCGCTGATATCCAGCCTGGTGACGGAAGCTTTCGACGGTCCCGAGAGCCGTATCCGCTATGAGGACCACGGAGCTTCGAGCAGCGATCGTGCCATCGGCACTTATCTGGCCGGTTCCATGACCCGCGATCGCGACGAGGGACGTCCCGGCGCGGACAAGCAGGTATTGCTGCATTTCCGGCGTAATGCCATTCCTGGCAACGGCCTGGCGGCATTCAATATTCCCCGTATCAATCTGCGCATCGAAGGCAGTGCCCAGGACGGGGTCGGCAAAGGCGGCCGCGGCGGCAAGATCGTGGTTCTCAAGGGGGAAAACCGGCATGGTCAGCGGGTCGGCGGTGCGGTGGGCAAGGGCCTCGCCTACGGAGCCCAGGGCGGCCTGTTTTTGATTCAGGGAGATGCCGACAGTCGTGCCTGCGTACGCCTTTCCGGTGCCGAAGTGGTTATCGGCGGTCGGCTGCGGCAACCTCTCGACGATGCCGCAGGCAATCTGGCCGGCCAGGCCAACATCAAGGGGTTCGCCTTCGAGTACATGACCGCGGGAAGGGCCGTGGTGCTAGGAGATCCCGGCCCCTGGTTATGCTCCGGTATGACCGGCGGCAGTGTCTATTGTCACCTGGATGAAGCCTCGGGCCTGACGCACCAAGCCATTAAACGACGCCTGGCTGCTGGGGCGCAGGTCGATCTTTACGAGCTGAACGATAACGATGTGGAGGCCGTATCGCGTTTGCTGAGTGCCTATCACCGCGAGCTGCTCTATTCCCACCAGGCCGAAGAAGCCGATTGGGTAGCCGGTCTTAAAGAAGATTGCCGTTCACGGTTCGTGCGCATCGCTCCGGTCGGCGCCGCAGCCGCGACGCCCGTGTCGACGGAATAACGAAGGAGCCGTGAAGGGTAATTAGTAATTTGTAAAACCCGGACTTGTCGGATGACCAATCACGAGTCGCTAATCACCAATCACTGCCTTTAAGCACAATGTCAGAAAGAAAAAAGGAGAAGCTCCATGCCCGTACGCGAAGAGATCCACGATCAGATCATCCTCGGTTCCGGTCCCGCCGGGTATACGGCAGCGATCTACACGGCCCGCAGCAACTGCTGCCCCATACTGATATCCGGCCTGGAACCCGGCGGACAACTGACCGGTACCACGCTGGTGGAGAATTTCCCCGGTTTTCCCGACGGCATCGACGGACCCGAGCTGATGGAGGCGATGCGGCAGCAGGCCGAAAAATTCGGAACGGTGTTTGTCCATGGTGAGGTTTCCCGCGTCGATCTATCCGAACACCCCTACAAAGTATGGGTGGGTGAGGACCTCCACCGCTGCCGATCGCTTATCATCTGCACCGGCGCCTCCCCGCGAATGCTCGGATTGCCGAACGAAAAGGACCTGTACGGACGGGGTGTTTCGGTCTGTGCAACCTGCGACGGATTCTTTTATCGGGACAAGGAGGTTGTGGTGGTCGGTGGCGGTGATACCGCCATGGAAGATGCCCTGTTTCTGGCTCGTTTCGCCACCAGGGTTACGGTGGTGCACCGTCGTAACGAGTTGCGTGCCAGCCAGCCTCTGCAACAGCGGGCCAGGGAAAACGCCAGGATCCAGTTTGTCTGGGATACGGTGGTGACGGGGATCCTTGGCGACACGGAAAAGGGCGTGCATGGCGTTCAGCTGCAGCATCTTCCCACCGGCAAGGAGGAGGAGTATCCTTGCAACGGAATTTTTATCGCCATCGGCCATGTACCCAACACCTTATTGTTCGAGACTTATCTGGATCTCGACGACTGGGGCTACATCCTGACCCGCAACGGAACCGAGACCAATCTTCCGGGAGTCTTTGCCGCCGGCGATGTGCAGGATCCTTTTTTCCGGCAGGCCATCACCGCTGCAGGTACCGGGTGCATGGCCGCCATGCAATCGCAGCGTTTTCTGGAGTGTCTGGAAGACGCCGATTGCAAGAAGTGTCACTCGTTGCAGAAACGGCGCCTGGTTTCGCAGACTGAGGATTAGGCCTGTACATTCGGGGCCAGGAGATTTAAGCTCGGGTTGTCACTAGTGGCGGGGTGGAAATTGACGAATGAAATGGATAGCTTGATTATTTCTTGATTGGAGGGAGTTATGGATATCACCAAAACCATTGCACAATTGAAACAGGAACCGGGCTTTGCCGAAAATGTCGGCATGGTGCTGGTACACAACGGCGTGGTGCGCGGCTGGTCGCGGGGCGACGGCAAGCCGGTTACTGCAGTGGAAGTCAAGGCCGATCATGCCAAGGTCGAGGCACTGCGACAGGAATATGAACGGAAACCGGGAATTTTCCGCGTGCTTATCGAAGCTTGCGAAGGACGTCTGGTGCCCGGCGACGACCTGTTGTTCATCATTGTGGCCGGCGCCCTGCGCGAAGATGTCAAGCC
Organism: Desulfuromonadales bacterium; assembly: GCA_030154185.1. GTDB lineage: Bacteria > Desulfobacterota > Desulfuromonadia > Desulfuromonadales > Syntrophotaleaceae > Syntrophotalea. The sequence goes on along the minus strand of JASKKK010000035.1, from coordinate 9,701 downwards.
GGTGCTGGCCGAAGTTCTCGATCGGGTCAAGGATGAGGCGGTGACCAAGTCCGAGGCCAAGGTCGGGTAGGCTTTTGAGGCCCGAGGTGGAAGGCTTGCGGTTTGCGGGACGCGAAAACCAAAAGGCGCGTGATTGGTAGATGCTTTTTGCCTGCCTGCGATTTTTCCGTCCCCTTGTGACGTCGCCGGAACGGAGCGAGCGGCGGGCGGGGGCGCAACCCCGCGGTCTCGATGTTGAAGCTCCGCGTACAGAGTGCTGAGTGCAACCGGGAAGCTCCCTCGGCGATCACCGAAAAAGACCTTCCAAGGGGCGGCCTTACGTCGCCCCTATTCCAGCAACAACTCCTCCGGTTCTTCCACCAGCTCCACCAGGCGTTTCAAAAACTTAACCGCTTCCCGCCCGTCGATCAGCCGGTGATCGTAGCTCAGGGCCAGGTACATCATGGGACGGGCGACGATTTTGTCATCGCGGACCACGGCGCGCTGCTGTATGGCGTGCATGCCGAGAATGGCGCTCTGCGGCGGGTTCAGAAGGGGGGTGCTGAGCAAAGAACCGTAAACCCCACCGTTGCTGATGGAAAAAGTGCCGCCTTGCAGATCGGCCAGGGCCAGTCGGTGTTGACGGGCCTTGTCCGCCAGTTCGGCAATGCGTTTTTCGATTTCGGCGAAATGCAGACGCTCGGCATCCCGCAGTATCGGCGCCACCAAACCCTGCTCGGTCGCGACGGCGATGCCTATATCGTAGAAATCCTGGTAGACGACGGCATCTTCTTCCAAACGGGCATTGATGATGGGGAATTCGCCCAGCGCCTCGACGCTTGCTTTGACGAAGAACGACATCAGGCCGAGCTTGATGCCGTGCCGCTCCAGGAATCTTTCTCCATGGTGTTCGCGCATATCGAGCACCCGCGACAGATCCGCTTCGTTAAAGGTGGTGGCCATGGCTGTCTGCTGTCGTGCTTCAAGCAGTCGCCTGGCAATGGTCTGGCGCAGAGGTGAAAGGGGTTCCCGGCGGGTCCGACGCTCTTCGGTTTCATGCTCTTTCAGATCCTCCTCCGGTTCGGCAAAGGGGGCGCCGGGTTGCGGCGCTTCCGTCTCGGTCGGTTCCGATGGGGGTTCGACGGTTTCCTGCCTCTTTTGCATGGGAGGTTCATCCGGCTTGACGGATGGTTCCGGCTCCGGTTTTTTGTGTTTTTCCGGTTCGGGGGCCTCTGGCGCCTGGGCCTCGGCCTCGGAGGTTTTTGCAGTCTCATCAGGTTGCGAGTTCTCCTCCAGGGTGGCGATGACCGTTCCGATCGGTACCGTTTCTCCTTCCGTCGTGCGGATATGTACGATGCCATCCTTTTCCGCAAACAGCTCAAGGGTGATCTTATCCGTTTCCAGTTCGCACAGCAGGTCGTCCTTGCTGACCTGTTGTCCATCCCGACAGTGCCATTTGGCCAACTTGGCTTCGATAATCGATTCGCCGATTTCTGGGATTTGGATATCCATAAAGTTTTCCTCTTAAAAAGAATCAGGCATTTTATCCGGATGACGGAGCGTTATTCATTGCCGCATCGATGATGTCTTGCTGTTCCATTTTGAACTGCCTGTGGGAACCGCCGGCCGGAGCCGCAGCTTCCGGGCGGCCGCAATATTCCGGCCAGCGTTTCAGAATCTCGGCCAGTTTCGGTGCGATAAAGGACCAGGCCCCCATATTGCGCGGCTCTTCCTGGACCCAGACCTGACGTCGCGCTTTAGTCAGGGGCTGCAGGATGTCCTCCAGCAGGTCCTCGCGCAACGGATAGAGTTGTTCGATGCGGATAATCGCCACATCGTCGCGCTGCCGCTTTTGACGTTCGGCCGCCAGTTCATGGTAGATCTTCCCGCTGCACAGCAGAACCGTGTCGGCCCTGCCGGATTCCGGCAGGTCGGGCAGGACTTCGCAGAAGTTTCCGCTGCTCAATGCGTCAAGTTTGCTGCGACAACTGGGATGGCGCAGCAGGCTTTTGGGGGTGAAGACGATCAGCGGTTTGCGGAAAGGCAGTTTCAGCTGGCGGCGCAGCAGGTGAAAGTACTGGGCCGGGGTGGTCGGTTGCGCTACCAGCAGGTTGTGTTCCGCACAGCTTTGCAGAAAACGTTCGATGCGGGCGCTGGAATGCTCGGGCCCCTGGCCTTCGTAACCGTGCGGCAGCAGCATGACCAGACCGCTGACCCGGTTCCATTTGCGTTGCCCGCTGCTGATGAACTGGTCGATGATAACCTGAGCGCCGTTGGCGAAATCCCCGAATTGTGCTTCCCAGAGGGTCAGGCCGTCGGGGCGTTCCAGGGAATAGCCGTATTCGAAGCCTAAAATAGCGGCTTCCGACAGGGTGCTGTCGTAGGCGCAAAAATCGGTCGGTTGGCTGCAAAGGGTTGCCATCGGCATGTAGCTTGCGCCGGTATGGATATCCATCTGTACCAGGTGGCGTTGACTGAAAGTGCCGCGGCGACAGTCCTGGCCCGACATGCGGACACTGTGTCCTTCCAAGATGAGGCTGGCAAAAGCCAGGGTCTCGGCGGTGGCCCAGTCCAGCTCTCCGCCTTCTTCCAGAACCGATGCACTGCGTTTGTCGAGGAGTTTGCGGATACGCGGATCGGCAGAGAAGTCTTCGGGCAGTTGTGCAAGCTTTTCGGCCAGGCTTCTCAGCGTTTCCGCGGTCACGGCCGTATCCGGGCACGCAGGTGAAAAATCCTGTTCGATATGTTCCCATTTCCCGTGAAAACCCCGGTCTACAGGGTGCAGGCGGCGTTTCATGGCCGCTTCCAGCTCTTCCTGCAGTTCTTTTGCTTGCTGCTGCATGCGGGGTTCGTCGAGTCCTTCCTCGAGGAGGTAGTCGCGGTAGATATCGTGCACCGGCGGCCGTTGCTTGATGGCCTGATACATGAGGGGCTGGGTGAAATAGGGTTCGTCCCCCTCGTTGTGGCCGTGGCGACGATAGCAGATGATTTCCAGCAGTACGTCCCGGCCGAAACGATGGCGATATGCGAGGGCCAGTTCCACGGCATGAATGGCAGCTTCCGGATTCTCTCCATGGACGTGAAAGATGGGCACCATGAGCATTTTGGCGATGTCCGTAGCGTAACGGGTCGAGCGGGCATCTTCCGGAACCGTGGTGAAACCGATCTGGTTGTTGAGCACGATGTGCAGGGTTCCGCCTGTGCCGAAACCTTCGAGTTCGGAAAGGTTGAGAGTTTCCGACACCATGCCCTGGCCGGAAAAGGCCGCGTCGCCATGGATCAGGATCGGCAGCACCCGTTTGACGCCGTCCGTTCCATAGGCGTCCTGCCTTGCGCGGGTTTTGCCTTCCACCACGGGATCGATCGCTTCGAGATGACTCGGGTTTGAGGCCATGGTCAGATGCACGAGACGGTCGTCGGGGAGGGTCAGGTCGGCGGAAAAACCCTTGTGATACTTGACATCGCCCTCGCCGACGAAGTGGTCCTCGGCATTGTCGGAAAATTCGGCAAAGATGGTTTCCAGCGGCTTGGCAAAAATATTGGCCAGAACGTTGAGACGCCCCCTGTGCGGCATGCCGAGAACCACGTCCCGTGCTCCGAGAGCGGCAGCCCGGCGTATGGCCCGCTCCAGAACCGGGATCAGGACTTCGCCCCCTTCCAGAGAAAAACGTTTCTGCCCGGGGAACTGGCGATGCAGAAAACGCTCGAACAAGGCTGCCTGCTGCAGCTTGCGCAGGATGGTGTAACGGTCTTCGGCCGACAGCCCGGGGCGGTTGCGGGTTCTTTCCAGGTTCTCCTGCAGCCACAGGCGTTCCGACGGCTCCACAATGTGCATGTATTCCACGCCCGTGGCGTGACAATAGGTTTCCCTGAGGGATGTGAGGATCTTCCGGAGAGCGGCTGTTCCGCCGTTGAACCCTTCAGCATGAAACGAGCGGTCCAGATCTTCGCGGTCGAGGCCGAAAGTTTCAAGGGACAGCAGCGGATGTTCGGTTTGACAGGGGGATAAAGGGTCGGTGCAGGCCAGCAGGTGGCCGAGTTCGCGGTAGCGGCTGATGAGGGCATCGACGGCGGATTGTTTGAGACTGACTTCCGGCGTCAGGCAGGCCAGGGGCGGCATGGGAACCGATTGCCGTCCGGTCTCGAAGCCCTCGAAAAAGGCCTGCCAGTCTTCCGGAATTTGCCCTGGGGTTTGCTGCCATCGGCGATACAGTACTTCGATCCATGCCGGGCTGAGGTTTGCGAAAAACGGCATCCTATCCCTCCTGCCATCACGCCGTGTCACCGTACCGCGTCGTGGGCAGGGACCGACATGATGCCGATAACCCCGTTATTATAACAACTTGACGGTATTGAGCAACGATTTACCGAGGTCAATCGATATGTTGCATAATTCCGCATCGGTATACATCTTCAGAGCAGGTAAAGGGTTTTATAAAAGGTACGTGCCGTTGTCGCAGGTCGTTATTCAAATCGACCCTGATCTGTTATAATGCCAGTAATGTCTTCTCGATTGCGTACCCAGGAGATACCGTGTCCTCGAATTTATCGGCCACCGAAAAAGATGCTGCACGGGGGTGTATGAACCCTTCAGATAATTCAACCAAAAACAGGTGTTGCGATTCGGAGCAGAGCCGTGAAGCCGGCGAAAATGTCGAATCCTCCTTTTCCGCCATGAATGAACTGCTATCGTTATTGGGACATGAACTGCGAACGCCCTTAGCCGGAACCATGGGCATGCTGGAGCTGGTTCTGTCGGGAGAGCTGGCTGCGGATCAGCGCGGCGCCCTGGAGTTGGCAAACGCTTCGGCTCGCGCCATGTTGCGTCTGGTGGAAGATCTGCATGATCTGGCCCGTATGGAAGCGGGGCGCTTGCAACCGAAGGAAACGCCCTTCGAAGTGGAGGCATGGAAACGGAATGTCGAGCAGGGATTTGCCGGAGCCCCGGCTGTCGAATTTTTCCTGGCCATCGATCCGCAGGTTCCGCAAATATTGATAGGTGACGGCGATCGCATCGCTCATCTGGTACTGAACCTCATCGACCTGCATCTGAAGTACAGCAGAAGCAAACGGGTCCTGCTTAATCTGACACTGGAATCGGAGGGTGGCGACCGTTTCTTGCTCGGGACCATAAGCGAGGCGGAGGCGGTATTGGAAGATCGTGAACGGGTAGCCCTGCTGCAATCCTGCGGTGCCGGTCGGCTCGTTCCCATGGCCGAGTTTCGCCGGGTGGGGCTCAAGCAAGCCGTCGCCTGGAACCTGGCAGTCTCTCTCGGAGGGGCGTTGTGGCCGGATTTCGGGGCGGAGGAGATACAAGTCCGGGCTCTGGCCGTACCTGTCGGTCTGCCTTCGCTGCCTGCGGGCGGCAGGGATGGCGGCGTCGCGCTGCAGGTTTGTGAAGAGATGCCACTTATGAAACGCGACCTGTCCGCTGTCCACATTCTGCTGGTGGAAGACGACGATGCCATCCGCAAGCTGGTGGAACTGTTCCTACAGCAACGCGGCTGGCAGGTGACGGCGGTTTCCGACGGCCTGCAGGCGCTGGATTCCTTTCAGAAAAACCGATTCGATCTGGTGCTGATGGACATCCGAATGCCGCGGCTCGACGGCCTCGAAGCAACCCGGAGAATTCGTCGCCGCGAGCAGGCTCTCGGTATTGAACCTTTGCCCATCATCGGCATGACCGCGCATGCTGCCATGCAGGATCGCAGCTTATGCCTGCAGGCCGGAATGAACGATCATCTGAGCAAGCCGATCGCGTCGAATCGTCTGTATGCCATTATCGAAAGATGCCTGGCAAACGATAAATGAAAACCGGGTCGGCGTCGGTAAGACGGGTTGTTGTCGACGCGAAGTTCAGGGCCTGCAAAAGGCACGGATTATTGCATCTTTGGCGATAATGCAGGCCGCTTTCCGGGGCGGTCGCGGTAGGGCGAAAAAAATTACCGGGTGGTTTTTTTTCATGCTTGACATTTTGTTTTCGTCCATGTATAAACACAACTCACTTCGCCACGGTTCCTTGTCGTAAAAGAATCGTGGAGAAGCTACGATCCCTGGTAGCTCAGTTGGTAGAGCAGGTGGCTGTTAACCACCCTGTCGCTGGTTCGAGTCCGGCCCGGGGAGCCAAAATTAAATCCGCTAACCTCAGCGGATATTGTTTAACGCGAGGCCCTTGGAATGAATTTCCGAGGGCCTCGTTGTTTTTGCCGAAATATCGGCAATTTAAGCTTTCTTGAATGCACCGGGAATTTCTCCTTTCAAAAGCTCTATCCGGAAATCCCGGACGGAACCATCGACTTTCCTACCGTTCGACAAGCGTTCTCCTCCGAAATTCTCCCTTTCTCCGTTTCTCCGCAGAAGAAATTTAACAGCCCACTTGCATCTGAATTCCCGACACTTTCGAACTCCTGACGGTATGTAAATGTCACGGTCGAATGGAACACTCATACAATCATCGATGGAGATGTTTTTGAGAGGTCTTCCCACGATCGCCCACACTGCAAGTTTTGCATAAGGAGATCGAGATGCGGCAAGAAAAACAGACTGGAATTTCCTGCGATGAATGGATCTCAGAAATAGCGACCATTCTTGCCAGAGGTTATCTGCACTATAGAAAAGGCCGGCGACTCAAAGTCGAAGCAGAGGGCGATCGCGCTTCTCCAGATTTGAGCAAATAAAATTTGGGCAGAAAAGACTTGATGTTTCCTGCCAGCGAAGCATTCATCCCGTGACCGGTTAACGGGCAGAGAGGATTCGATAATCACGGACAGGTCTGATCAAGGAGGACCGTATGGATACTCAAACCTATCAGGAGATTCAAAACGTCTATCGTATGTCGGTCAGAGAGCTTCGCGACAAATACCTGGATGTCTTTGGAGAGGAGACCCGCGCCTACAACAAAGAGTTTTTACGAAAGCGCATTGCGTGGCGCATCCAGGCCGACGCTGAGGGAGATTTGACTGAACGGGCTCGACGGAGGGCCGCACAGCTTGCCAACGACTCCGACCTGAGGGTAAGAGCCCCGCGCGATCCTGTTGTTTCTGGTTCTGCAGAGGTGAGGGCAAGGTCCGTCGTCGGACATATCACACCCTATCGCGATCCCAGATTGCCCTTACCCGGAACCCTTCTTGTACGGGAATACAAAGGGCGAGACATCATCGTCAAGGTTCTTGACCAGGGTTTCGAGTTTGATGGCAAAAAATTCAAGTCACTCACAGCCATCGCACGGCAAGTCACGGGCAGCAAATGGAATGGCTTTTCCTTCTTCGGTATTGCACGCCCCCTGTTAACGAAATCGAAAGAAAAAGAATGAGGTTATTTAATGAAAAAGAGCATCCGCAGGACCAGTCAAGGAGAGTTGCTGGAAACAGATTTACGGGGTTCCCAGGCGCGAAGCCGTTCCTCCGTCGTCATACGCTGTGCGATTTATACACGTAAATCAACGGACGAAGGTTTGGATCAAGAGTTCAACAGCCTCGATGCGCAACGTGAATCGGCGGAAGCTTTCATCGCCAGCCAGCGCCATGAGGGCTGGATTTGCCTTCCTGATCGCTATGACGATGGCGGATTTACCGGAGGCAATATGGAGCGCCCCGCGCTTCAACGGCTCCTCGTGGATATTGAAGCCGGAAAAATTGACTGCGTGGTGGTCTATAAAGTTGACCGCTTCAGCCGGTCTCTTCTGGATTTTTCAAGGATGATCGATCTCTTTGAAAAATATGCCATCAGCTTCGTCTCGGTAACCCAGCAATTCAATACGAGCCACTCCATGGGACGATTGACACTCAATATCCTCTTGTCCTTCGCGCAATTTGAGCGAGAAATAATTTCTGAACGAACCAGAGATAAAATGTCAGCCGCCCGTCGGAAAGGGAAATGGGTTGGTGGCATGCCTGTGCTGGGATATGACATCGCTCCAGAAGGCGGCAAGCTGATAGTCAATGATGATGAAGCGGCCCAGGTACGCACGATCTATCAACTCTACCTTGAATACAAGGCGATGATGCCTGTGGTCCAGGAAATCGAGCGTCGAGGTTGGCGCACAAAACAGTGGAGGACCAGGAAAGGACGAGAGCGCGGAGGAGACATCATCACCAAAAACGGCTTGTTCCGACTGTTGTCCAATGTTCTCTATGCCGGGAAGGTCGATCACAAAGGGACAATTTATGACGGCGAACACCCCGCGATCGTGGAGACTGTACTGTGGCAGGAGGTCCAGGACACTTTGCGGCGCAATGGCAGAAATGGCGGCAAGGATGTGCGCAACAAGTATGGTGCTCTGTTGAAGGGGCTGCTTTATTGCGCACCTTGCGGGACGGCAATGATCCATACCTATACTGCCAAGAGTTCCGGCAAGCGCTATCGCTACTATGTTTGTTTAAGTGCCCAACAAAGAGGTTGGGCTTCCTGCCCGACCAAATCACTCAATGCCCATGAGATCGAATCGGCGGTGGTTGAGCAAATACGGGGTCTCGGGAAAAACTCGGAAATTGTCGCAGCGACTTTGGAACAGGCGCAACGAGAGAGTGTTGCCCGCCTGAGTGAACTTGAAACGGAGCAGCGCATTCATTTGCGGAAGCTGGCGCAGTTGAACTCCAGGGTCAAAAAACTGGTCGACGCCTCGACTGCGGAAATCTCAGAAAATGCCGCAACAGATCAGCTGGCCGATTTGCAAGAACACATCCGTGTCATGGAACAACGAATGGTTGTCGTGCGCCAGGACATCATCAATCTGCAGCGTGAAGCCATCGATGAAAACGATCTGACGCATGCTTTGATGCTTTTCAAGCCAGTTTGGGAGATGCTTCCACCTCGTGATCAATCCCGGATCATTAAACTGCTCATTGAACGAATTGGATATGATGGCCGCGACGGGAAGGTCACGATCACGTTTCGGTCGCTGGGGCTTCGGATGCTATGCAATGACCAAGAGAAAACCCTGAACGAAAGGTTGCTGGCATGAATTCCTTGATCCATCCGGAATCTGAACAGCAGGACACAATCATCACGTTTGTTCTGAAGTCCAAGCAAACGAAGACTGACCAGCGCGGACAATCCAGGGTATCGCAGCCTCCGGCCGGGAATCTTCCGCGCATCACGAAACTGATGGCTCTGGCAATTCGATTCGAATCGCTGGTCAGTCGGGGGGAAGTCCAGGATTATGCGGATCTAGCTCGCCTGGGTTATGTGACCCGGGCGCGGATTACGCAAATCATGAATCTGCTCAACCTGGCACCGGACATTCAGGAGGCCCTGCTTTTTCTGCCCAGGATCACCAGCGGCCGGGACATGTTTCGTGAAAAAGAGTTACGATCCATCGCCCAAGTGCCCTATTGGAACCGACAACGCAAAATGTGGACAAAGCTCAAAACCGACAAAGAGCTTGCGTCCCAACCACCCATTATTGGCAGTTCAGAATCCTGAGCTGGTACCCCTCGCGTATCCATTCTGAACGGCGTTCTCCATGGCAGCCAACTCGTCATCGGACAGAAATTCGAAATGCGCTTCTCTCTTTCGTGCCGAAAGACGACCATTGTTTTGCAGGCAGAGCTGGATAAAGAAATCGATGAGGCGGTCAGGCATATCAACAATTTCCTGAATGGCCTGCTTGGTCCTGTCGTAATTCGCCAGAAAATCGAGTTCTTCCACCAATTCGTTCTCGATGGTGAGCTTGACGAAATCGTACAACGCCTCAGCATGAGCGGTCATATCGACGTACCTGT
>JASKKK010000001.1 GCA_030154185.1 Desulfuromonadales bacterium | reverse complement strand
CGGTATGGACAGCAACAATCTGAATATTCCGCTGGAACAACCTGCTTAAGACTCTTGGGCCATTTAAGAGCCAATTTCGAATTTTTCAGGGACGACTAAAAAACATTCTTTAATCTATTGACAATAACATTTATTTTAATATATTAGTGGCCTGCACGGTTACAGTTGATCGCACCCGCCAAATCCTCCCCCATCCAACTGTATCACCCGGAAATAAATGCCTTCAAACCTTGGTGCAACCCGACGCCCTTTGTTACATCCTCAAAAACAAGGCATCAGGAATGAAGGCCATTCAAAGGAGGTTTTTATGCCAGGAAAAATTCGACAAATGATCGATACCATCATCGGGCAATCCGCTGCGGGCAATCCCATGCTCCAACGCGTGATCAAAACCAAGATGATCCTCAAGGGCATCAACCCAACAAAGTTCACGGATGATTCGGAGGACGATCCTGCCATCATCGCCAAACTGGAAAACATGATGCACTCCTTCGGTGCATCCGCTTCAAAGACCGAAGAAACGACCGCGCAAAAATCCTCTCATGGAAAAATTCAAACAGCGTTTTCCTCCCTTCCGACAACCGCAGATTGCGTGAAGGATCTGAGAAAGAAGCTTTCCGCTGTCGATCCCGTGATGGTCATTTTTTTCGCCTCCACCAGGCACGACCCCGAAACCATAAGCCGCTACATGAAAGAGGCTTTCCCCAAGACGCAGGTGTTCGGCTGTTCGACTGCGGGGGAGATCACCAGCGGGCGGATGCTCTCCGACTCGGTGGTGGCCATGGGATTTGACGATGCCATGATAAGGGACCTCAAAATCGAAATCGTCCGGCCGATAGACCAGCGGTCCGTCATCGAACAAGCGTGCAAAAATTTCGAGATGCATTTCGGCCAATCCGTCACCAGCATGGATCCGGCACGCTTTGTGGGCATTTCCCTCATCGACGGCCTGGCCGGGGCTGAAGAAAACTTCATGGAAACGCTCGGCGATCTGACCAGCGTTCCTTTTATCGGCGGATCGGCCGGAGACGACCAAAAGTTCTCCTGTACCTACATCTATGCCAACGGCAGCACCTACACCGATGCCGCTCTGATTGCCCTGCTCAAACCGGGCACCGCTTTCTCCTTCATCAAGACCCAAAGTTTCCGACCTTTGGGTAAAACCCTGAAGGTAACCCGTGCCGACGAAGCCAAACGCCAAGTACTGCAGTTTAACGGCAAACCCGCTGCACAGGCTTATGCCGAGGCCATCGGCGTGCCGGCCGATACGATCAGCAAGCACTTCATGCGAAACCCCATCGGCCTCATCATCGAAGGGGAACCCTTTGTGCGCAGCCCTCAACGCATCAGCGGCGACTCCATGTTTTTTTATTGCAGCGTCAAAGAAGGCATGAAGCTCTCTCTGCTGGAATCGACCGACATACTCCTCGATACCCGCCAGGCTATCGGCCGGGCAAAGGAAAAGCTCGGGCATATATCGGGAATTATCAACTTCGACTGTATTTTGAGAACCCTGGACCTGCACGAGAGAAACCTTTCGGCAGAATACGGCAACCTGTTTTCGGATATCCCCACCGCCGGATTCAGCACCTATGGCGAGCAGTATATCGGCCACATCAATCAGACAGCGACCATGCTGGTTTTCGGCTAACACCTCCATAAATGTCTCATGGGCGAATAGAATATGAACCGTTTTCGATGGCAAACCAACCGCCAAACAACGCTTCAGAAGACGAAGAACAGAAAAAACCATCACCTTTATTCCAAGGAGGCTTCCCATGACCGGTCGCAAAGGGTCCCCCCTGGCGACTCCACCCGACGACAAAGCATTGCATGGCAGTCTGACTCTGACTTCCATAACCGACCTTTTGCAGTTTCTGGCAGCCAGCACCAGAAGCGGTGCCATCAGAATCATACGCGAAAGGGAAAACGTCGAGGGCATGATCTATTTCGACAAAGGCGAAGTTCTCTCGGCGAGGGCCGGTGAACAAACCGGCATGGAAGGCTTTGCTACCATGCTCAACTGGGACAGGGGGACTTTTTTCTATCTGCCCGGCATCGCCCCTTTGGAAACGACTATCGGGCTTCCTGTCCAGCATGCCATCCTCGAGGCCATCGTTCTGCTGGACAATCGTTCAAAGCACGAGGCAAATGACAATGAACCAGTGATAAACGAAGGGAGTGCGTACATGGAACAGGTAGCAAGAGAATCAACCGATGTCATGAATGATCTGCTGGAAATTTCCGGTATCGACGCGGTGGTCGTGGTTGGACGCGACGGTTTCGTAATCGAATCCGCAGGCAGCAGCACGCGGATTAATATCGATGAACTGGGGGCATCTCTCGCCCACGCCGTCAACGGCATTGAAGAAATGGGCACGGAATTGAACATCAACTGCTTCCAGGACATGTTCATCGAATATGGCCGGGCGGTCATCATGTGCAAACCGGTCGGGGACGCCATTGCCGCCATCGCCACACCCGACGCATCAAAGCTGGGAATCATTCGCCATAAAACCAAAAAACTGTTTCAGGAACTCGCTTTGTCATTCTAGGAGGAAACCATGGCGTTCAAACGTGATTTCAGTCTCGATGAAAATACTTACCGCCATTATCTGAACGGGCATCCGGTGGTCATGCACAGCCATCATTATCTTGCCCTGATCACCAAACTGGCCGAAGACCTGGCGGCAGTCGACGGCCCCCAGATTCTTGCAGATGCCGTAGAGGACTCCATGCGCCCCATTTTCGAGGATTTTTTCGATAAAAACGACATCAGCGCCCTTAAAGACAAGAGTGCGGTCTGCACGGAATATTTCTCCACCTTCGGGTTGGGGAAAATAGCCATCAACGGCAACGAACATAGCGGAGAAGCGCAACTGAGCCGCTCCCACCTTGACGAAGGCTGGCTCATGAAATGGGGGGAACATGACAAGCCGATCAACCACTTTACCCGGGGATATGTAGCCGCCGTATTCGCAGCCCTTTTCGGTCATCCCCCGCGAAGCTACACGGTCACCGAAACAGCCGCAATGGTTACCGGCGAAGACCAGAGTGTTTTTGTCGTCAAAAAAGCCTGAACAGGGAGGAGAAGATTCAATGACGGTGATGCGAAACGACGTGGTTAAAGCTTTAGCCAAGGTCACGGTGCAAAGCGACGAACACGGCTTGATTCCCGAATATGAGGTACTGGTCAACCTGCTGCCGGTATCTCTGTTGAATACCGTAACGGAAAGACTCCTCGCCGCCGCCCCCGAACGACAGGAGGAAATCGAGGCGGGCTTGATAAGAGCCGCCTATGAATGCGGTTACCACACAGGATGCGGCATCATCACCTCGGAAATTTTCAATGAAGTGGTGATGCCGATGGTCACCGAAGGCGAAAAAGACATCCTGCGCGGGGCCTATGCGGCCTTTACTGCCTGGGGGTGGGCAAAATCGGGAATCGTGCAATTGAAGGAAGGACAGAGAATGATCATCCGGGCATTCGACTATTACGAAGCGGACAACCAGGAGGGAGGTTTGCGCGCCTACATGCTGCGCGGGCTGAATCAGGCCTTCTTCGACCTGGCCTACGCGGACCCGTATCCGGATGGCATGAACACTTTTGTCTGCAAACAAACCAAAGGTATCGAAGCAGGCGATGCCTACGGGGAATTTGTCGTTACAAAAAAATAATCGTTCGTCCGGAAAGACATCACAGTTCGATTTAATCTTGGTGAAAATATGGCAAACATCATTTCCGTAGTCAGTTCCAAGGGAGGCACAGGCAAAACCACCATCGCCCTGAATCTTGCCGTTGCCCTGGCGGAGGCAGGAGACAGGACTTTGCTCATCGATGTCGACCCTTTGGGCGCCGTCGGTTTTTCCCTGGCTCGCGACGACACCGAGTGGCGAGGCCTGGCGGAGCATATCGTAGACGAGACGCCGCTGGAGGAGGTCATCATCCAGACCAAGTTATCGCAACTTGCCCTTTTGCCGAGGGGACGACTCGATCCTTTGGATATCGATATTTATGAAAACATCTTACGCTGCTCGAGCGCGCTGCAGGAGATCGTTGACGCGATGTCAGACAATTTTCGTTTTATCGTCATCGACACCCCATCGGGGCTGGGGTCGGTGACAAGAGCCGCACTGTCGGCAAGCACTCACGTCCTGCTGCCCCTGCAGGCGGAACCCCTGGCCCTGCGCTCCATCTCCCAGGCGCTGCACGTTATCCGGCATGTCAAGGACAACGAAAATCGCAAGCTCGAGCTGCTCGGCGTCGTAGCCATGATGGTCCGACTGGACATGGACGTTTCCTTCAATATCATGCATGCGGCCTGGTCCTCCCTGCCAGGGGTACTGGAAACCTATATCCCCCGCGCCGAGATATTCCATCTGGCCAGCGAAAAGGGACTGCCTGTGGCTTTCCTGCCGGGCAGATACCCGCCCGAAACCAAGAGGTTCGAGATCCTGGCCACCGAAATCAAAACACTCATTTACAACATGGGTGGCGATACGGGAGTTGAAAATGAAAGACCGCAACGTGAACTCATATAATCTTCTGTATGCGCAACAGTTGCTTTCCAACCTCGCCCCCGGAAGGGCCGGTTTTTTCCATAAAAGCGCCAATGAAACGAAAACATTCACTCGGCTGAACCGGCAAAAGGCCCATAATTCCGTCTCCCCGGAACCGGCCGCCCCTCCCCCGGAAGCCGACTCGAACGGCCTGAAATCCCTTCACCAGCCGACACAAACCTTTTCCGACTGGGAAAGCTGCATAGACTGGTGCATGAAGGAGACCCGGGCCGAATCGGCATTCGTCGTCGATTCGCAGGGATTTATCATTGCCATGCGGGGTCGCATCCCCGGCCACGGTTTCGAATGTACCGGAGCGGAATTGATCTACGCCATGGACCAACTGGAACGCATCGACCCGGATGCCGGAAAGCTTCTGTGGATCGATCTGGACTTCAACAAGCGCCGCTTGGTCGGCTTTGTCACGCCGATGGAAAACAAGGAATATTTCATTGTCGGACTGGTCGCGCCGGAACCTTCCTACAATGCGTCCAAGCACGTGATTTCGAAACACGTCATCGAAAGTCTGCCGCACATGAACTAGTTTCCCAACATAAAAACCGTGCTGGTGTCCATCCGGAATTTCCTGATGGACACCAGTTACACAACCGGCACGACCAGATGAAATTCACACCCAGGCGTTTTCTGTTTTTTGGGTCGGATCGCAGGGGTTCGCGCAAAAATGATCCCACCATGAGCCTCCGTCACCAGTTTACAGAAAGCCAGTCCCAGGCCGATACCGCGCCGGCCCAGTCCCTCCTTGCTCTCAACCGTGAAAAATTTCTCGAAAATCGCCTCCTGAAACTCTTCCGGAACTCCATAACCCTGGTCCTTGACAACGACCCACACATATTTGCGATTCGGCTCAACCCCGGACTCAAGCCTCTTTTTAAGGACTTTGTTAAGCTCCTGGTTTCGGCCGAGCACCCGTTTCGCTTTGACATGAATCAGGCCACCGCCAACACTGTAATTGATGGCATTGGAAAGCAGATTGGTTATGGTCCGCTTCATGCGAATGAGATCGAGATGCACATCCAGTTTATCCTTGTTTGAAGCATGTTTGATGGTGAGGTTTTTGTCGGCCAGCAACAGGGACTGCTCTTCGATGCAGTCGGCGATGACGGCATTCAGATTGAACTCGGTCTTGTTCAGCTGAAAGTTGGTGTTTTCCTCGCGGAAAATATCCAGGAACGAGTTCACCATGCTGCAGAGCTGATCATTGGTGTTGGAGGCCAGCCGTATGACATGCTCCTGTTTGTGGTTGATTTCCCCTATACGCTCGGTCGACAGCAATTCCAGAGTCTTGTTGATGGCGGATATCGGATTGCGCATGTCGTGGCTGAGCATGGCCACCAGATCCTGCTTCATTTTTTCATGTTTTTTCTCTTCGGTGATATTTCGCAGGATGGCGACATATCCGGCAACTTCGCCATCCTCGTCATTGATTCGCGAAATCGACACCTGGGCCGGAAACATGCCGCCGTCTCCGCTGACGCCCTCCATCTCGACACGGAAATTGTCCTCCGCCCCATGGTCCAGGCGGCTTTTGCATTCCAGAATCTTTTCGGAAGGCGCCAGAAGGTCACAGAACTTCCTGCCATAGAGCTGACCTTCATCATACCCGAAGGCGTCATGACAGACCTTGTTGACCATGGTGATACGAAAATTGACGTCTATGGCAAAAATGCAGTCGGACACACTATTGACCAGCTTGTTCAAATATTCCTTCGACTGTTTGGCCAGCAGATATTTCTGCATGGCCATATCGCTCAGGGTTCGCGTTATGACGGCCATGAACTTGACGATTTTCTGTAATTTGGCCTTGGTCACAAAGGGGATCTTTGCCAGTTCGGCCAGATAGCCGTCAACATCCTCGATGCCGATGGCCCGGGCCCTCGCGATGGCAACTTCCTCGGGAATAGGCTCTTCGAGTACCTGCCCGCCATTCAAATTGGCCAGATGATAACCCTCGACGATGATCGGCGTGGCGCAATCGACAAGTCCCGCATTCAAACAATTGTAGACATAGGGTTCCTGCTGTTTCAGGGACATCTCTCCCCCGAAGGCATCGCTTGCATAGCACTTCTTTCGGCCGGTCTCCGTGCCGCGACAATACTTGGCACAGAATTTGGTGAAATTCTTCTCCCCGGACAGGGGGCGGCCTTCAACATCGGCGATAACCGACCCGATCCCACACACTTCGTTAAAGGCATCCAGAATTTCGTCCAAGGTTTCCTTGTCAACCAAGTCGAGAAGGTTAAGGGTTTTCTTCATTTCGACCTCTTTAAAGACTTGCTTTCGCTTCCTGTATTCTCTACTGAATAAAGATCTATAACTACAGCTTTGCAATGACATAAATCAGAACTTTTATATCCTTCTGCTCAGGTAAAGGATATAGGGAGAGACGACTTCCTTATCATGGGCTATATCGATAATAAGATCGGATAACGATTCAATACTTATGGTCTTCAAGAGATATCCATTGGCACCAGCTTTCTTTGAAGCCTGTAGATAGTTCCGGTCATTGTAGGTTGACAGGACCAGAACCATCATGTTCGGAAATTTTTTTCGCAATTCCCTTATGGCGGCGATTCCGGACAATCCAGGCATATCGATATCCATAAGAACAATGTCGGGAATAAGCTTTTCTATTTTTTCGATAGCCTCAAAACCATTATCGGCCGTACCGACAATGGACACCACGGGATCATTTTCAAAAGCCAATGATAAACCGGTGCGAATCAAAGGGTGATCATCAGCCAGAAAAACCCTGATCTTTGCCTCAGCCATATCCTTCCTCCCCGGCCTGAGCGATTCAAATCATTCCACAACAATTTACCAGAGCCATACCTCCCCCTTTCCGGGAACGAAGGTATCGCGCCGTTATTTATCGGAAAACTCATTCGATGACTTTCCTGTTTCGAGCCGCCACAACAGCTTCCAAGCGATTCTTGACCTCCAGCTTGCTGAAAATTTTCTTGATATGGGTTTTGACCGTCTCAATACTGAGAAAAATCTCACTGGAAATCTGTTTATTGCTTTTCCCCTCGGCAATCAGTTCAAGGATCTGCTTTTCCCGAGGGGTAATATGAACAGGCTCCTGTTCATCCTTCTCCTCGTCGGGCACCGCCAGGTCCAACAGATAAGGGGATGCAGGATTTTCCCCCCGGGAAAAATCCCTGAGAAAATCGACCAGAGCCGTAATGCTGATGGCTTTGAGCATGTATCCGTCCGCCCCGGCCTCCATGGCGCCGGATACGTAGCTTTTTTCCGAATAGGAAGACAAAGCGAGGATCTTGATATCGCGGAGCTTCTTTTTGACCATCTCGATGACGGTGATGCCCGAAATTCCGGGCAAATCGATATCTATCAAAGCGATATCGGGAGGGTCCTTGAGGATTTTTTCGACACCTTCAAATCCGTCCGAAGCTTCGCCTATGAGATCGATATCCTCCATACCATCCAGCGTAAACCTCAAACCGGTCCGCAACAGAGGGTGATCATCCACCAAAAAAACTTTTACGGGATCATGCTTTTCCATTCTCTGGCAACTCTCCCCGGGAAAAAACCTGACGTTTCAATGGACACAGGTTGAATGACGTATTTTCCCCAAAAACAAACAGTTAAAAGACAATAAAAAAAGGTCACCCACGTGACCTTTCAAGTTAAAAAAGCTATATCGTTATAACCAAAAAGAACCTGACGGATGTGAAAATCGCAACAGGATCTTAAATTTGTTTGTTGCAATAATACTCCATGAAAAAAGAGATCCATTTGTCTTCCACCTGAAACAATAGCCAGCGCATCTCTATTACAGCCGCACTGCAGACCCCAATGGCGGCTATTTGTATACGTCACTATAAAACATCTTCGATAGGAGCTCAAGCCCAACAGGGGGATACGAATCGAACTCCATTGGGGAGAATAGCTTCAGACATCCCATCAACGAAACGTGGGGCACCTCCAATGGGTGCCCCACGCGGACGAACCAGCATCGATCACCAGGTGAAAAAGGTACCGACAGCCACCATGTGGCTCTGTTGTCCCGCACCATCGAACCACTGGTTGTCGGTGTAGAAATATTCAAGAATGAGCTTCAGGTGGTCGTTGATATCATGGTAGGCACCGACACCGAAGAGATTCTGCTCCTCGATCTGGACTTCGGTACCTGCCAACCGCTGCTGCCGGTCTCCTGAGGTTTCGTCCATGATATTGGCGCCATAGCTGAGTCCCAGTTTGGTTTTTCCCCAGCGATTGTCGAAACCGTACATGACCTGGGCGATATAGCCCCGCCCGTCCCGTTCTTCGCCAGAGGCATCGAGGGAATCATAGTCGAGCATCAGAAGGGAACCAACGCCCTGATTCTCGAAACCGGACAGAACGACGTCAAATCCCTTGTACAAAACCTGGATACCGCCGGCAACGCCATAGGCCTCCACCGACCCGGACAATCCGCTATCACCGGTGAACTTGGCTTCCTGGTACATGCCTGAAACCCAGGCCTTGAAGCTGCCGCCTTCGAACACACCGGCGTACGAAAATTCACTTTCGACCCGGGGCAAAGTGGTCTCCCGGGCTTCCACGGTATAACCGTTGATGACGCTGGGGTCGTAAAGACCGACAGCAAACTTGAATCCGGCGAGATCGGGTGAAGTATAACGGACCTGAGCATTGAACTGGGGGTAGACGTAACCATAACCGATCCTGCCCAGAGGGGTTCCGCCGCCGTCGATGCCACCCTGAGCACCATAACCCCACAGCGTCATATCGGTCAGAATATTGCCGCCCTGGTAAAGACTCAGTGTTTTGCCGGCAAGAACCTGTCCGAAGTTCCCGTCAACAGTAAAAAAGATTTCGCGCAGATCGATCTGATTGCCGAAAGAATTCTTGGACTTGCCGACATCCTTGGCATCGAAGGTCGGGCAGAAACTGATCCGGGCCCCCATGTCCAGTCCGCCCATTGTCGGAGCCTTGATATTAAAAGCCAGCCATCCGGGAACAAACCCGACACGTTCACGATAACCTTCCTGGCTATCGGCCATCGTGCCACCCCGACGGATCCCGGTTCCGAAAGACGGTTTTTCGTCCCCGCTTTCGTAGGCCGCAAAAATTTGAATTGCCGAGACCATAAACGTAGCCGAGATGATTCACCCCCCTTCTCTACGGAATTTTATAAATCCGGCCCCAAAAAACTAACCCTGTTTTACATATAAAAACATCCCTGCGAAGGGGATATTTTCTAACCGTCAAGAGGTATAAACGGGGGATGGGGGGATCCCCCCCTTTTGTAAACAGGTCTTTATGCAACAAAAAAGGCCTGCACACATGCAGACCGTAAAGAAAGCCTTTGAATATATTCGAACAATAGCTAACGAAATCATATAAAAAGAGGCTTCTGCATGAAAACGTTGCTCCCTTGTCACTCTGAATTCAGGAGGAACGGATCGATTCTTAGCCCGAAATACGGAACCGATCCCATGTGGCGATCGCATCAGGCAGATGTCCATTAAATACCTTCGGGACAAAACGGCTTTCTACATACCTCCGACGGTCACGTCATCGGCTACGCTGCGGAAAAGATCGGCCGTTGCCTCTACACTCTCAGTCGAGGGAGGTGCCACGTCTGCCAGCGCATAATCGCAGCCAAGCTGGTGACATTTGCTGATGCCGAGCCTGTTGTAAGGCAGCACATCCACACCCTGAACATTCTTGCAGGATGCGATCAGGTCGGCAGTCGCCTGCAAATTCGCAACATCGTCATTCAAGCCCGTGATCAGAGGGATACGTACCCGCACAGGGATGCCCAATCCGGCAATATTTCTGAAGTTCTCGAGGATCAGTTCGTTTGAAACTCCGGTCAGCGCGCCGTGTCGCTCCGGGTCCATGTGCTTGATATCCGTCAGTAGCAAATCGACGTGGGACAGCAGAGGCTCCAACTGCTCCCAGGGAACATGCAGACAGGTCTCCACGGCCGTATGCAGTCCCAGCCCCTGCATAGCCTGCAACGCAGCCAGAAGAAACTTCGGTTGCCCCGTCGGTTCGCCCCCGCTGAAAGTAATACCGCCGCCGGAAGCGACATAGAAATCCCGGTCCCGATTAACCATGGCCACCAGATCCTCGACACTTAACCAACGACCGATGATGTTGATGGCGCCGGCGTAGCAGGTTTTGAAGCAAGCTCCGCACAGGATGCATTTTTCCTTATCGATACCCGTGACCCGCTCCTCACAAGAATCCGTTTTTATGGCTGAAACAGGACAAACCGCGATACATTTCCGGCATTGGATGCAATGCTGCTCTACAAAGCTGATGTCCTGTCGCCAGCGAATAGATTCCGGATTCTGGCACCACAGGCAGTTCAGGGGACACCCCTTAAAAAAGACGTTGGTGCGAATACCCCCACCATCATGAATGGCAAATCGTTGCACATCAAACACCAATCCCTTGGGTTCCCAATCCGGTTTCTGCAATGCATCGAAGTCGTACAGTTTGTCTGTCCAGTTCATGGCTTGACCATCTTTCAGCTAAAAAATTTTAAGGCAAAGACATCCGTTCCGGCATCCACATGTTCTGAAAACCGGGAGAGGCCGCGGGGAGACACGCCCCCCGCGGCCGACAGGCATCAGGCCACCTGTTCGGTACGACTGATGATATCGTTCTGAATCGACTTATCCAGAACCGTAAAGAAGGCACTGTAACCGGCTACACGAACGACCAGCCCGCGGTAATTGTCGGGATTGGCCTGCGCATCTTCCAGTACCTTGCGGGATACGACGTTGTACTGTACGTGGAATCCGCCCCGCTTGAAAAAGGTATCGGTGACGGCGATCAGCTTCTGCAGACCATCTTCACCGGCCAGAGAATCGGGGGAGAATTTCTGATTAAGCAAAGTACCGTTGGAGGCGACGGTGTGGTCCAACTTGGCAACGGAGCACACGGTGGCCGTGGGACCGGAAACATCGAAACCGCCCTGTGGCGAAACACCGTCGGCCAGTGGCTGTCCGCACTTGCGTCCGTCCGGAGTTGCCGCAACCACCGAGCCCAGAGGCACATTGGCCGACACCGGATAGAGACCGGGCTGGAAAATACCTTTACGTGGGTTGCGGTATTTCTCCACTTCGGCGCAGTAGATATCGGTGGCCATGACCGCAACCTCGTCGGCGTAATCGTCGTCGTTGCCATATTTCGGTGCCCGGTTCACCAGCATCTGGCGAAGTTCTTCGGCACCCTCGAAATCCTTGTCCATGGCCGCTTTGAGTTCCGGCAGGGAAACGACCTGTTCGTCGAAGCAGAATTTCTTGATGGCGGCCAGGGAATCGCCGACGTTGGCGACACCGACGCCCTGAGGACCGGTGAAGTTGTAGATGGCGCCGCCTTCCTGAACCGACTTGCCGCGTCCGATGCAATCCTCGACCATGCCGGAAAGGAAAGGCAGGGGAACATTCTTGGCATGCGCCAGATCCACCGCGTTGTCGGAATGGCACAGCAGTTTGACGAAATATTCCATCTGCTTCTGATAGGCTGCTACCACGTCATCGAAGGTTTTAAAATCCTCGACGGAACCGGTCTGCGGACCGAGCTGGGCTTTGCCCATGGGATCGTAACCGTTGTTAAGAGCCAGTTCCAACACCTTGGACATGCTGAAGAAAGCGGCATCGTGCCAGCCTTCGGTCTTGCCGCCGACCTGAGGCTCGACGCAACCGATGATGCCGTAATCGCGTGCGTCCTCCAGGCTCAGACCGCGGGAAAGAAGGGCGGGGACGATAACCCGGTCGTTGTACCAGGCGGGCATGCCCAGGCCCAGGCGCGCCACTTCGGCTGCCTTTTTCCAGAACAGGGTCGGGGTGCCCTCATGAATACGAACCGACAAAGAAGGAGCATAAAGCGCGGTGTTGGCCGTCGCCTGCATCATAACGAGGGACAGCTCGTTGGTGGCATCTTCACCGTGGCGATCGACCCCGCCGACGATAATGTTCTGGAACATGGGATAGCCACCGAAAGCCTGGGTCGAATTCTCGTCACGGACTTTGTTGATGCCGGCCATCTTGATCCACAGCAGATCCATGAGTTCCTGAACTTTTTCGGCGCCAAGATTTTCTTTGTCCGCAGCGTAATAAGGGTAAAGATACTGATCCATGCGCATGGGGGAAATGGAGTGACCGTTGCTTTCGATCTGTATCACCAGCTGAACGAACCAGAAGGACTGCAGCGCTTCCTGTAAGCCCTCTGCCGGCTGTGCGGGTACCTTGCGGCAGATACGGGCAACTTCCAGCAACTCAGCCTTGCGGGCGGCATCGGCGCCGGCAGCCAGACGTTCGGCTTCATCGGCAAAGCGGTTGGCAAAGGCAATAACAGCTTTGTTGCTGATGATCACGGCATCCAGAAACTGCCTCTTCTTCATGTCCTCCGGATCGGCGCAGTCAAGGGAAGCCTTGGCCGCATCGGCTTCGGCAACAATTCCTTCCAGACCTTTTTCGAGGACCTTTTTGTAGTCGACCGAGATATGACCGACACCGTTGAAGTAATAATTACCGACCGTGAACACCCCGGCACCCTGAGCGTCAAGCGCCTCGGGAGTCATGAGGGAGGTGGCGTATTCCTGGTTGGTTTTTCCGGCCCAGTAAGGGAAGACCTCATCGCGCAAAATGGCCTTGGTCTCTTCGGAGATCAAGAAGACATCCGCCTGGCGCTTGGCCAGCCGGTCGAGCTCGTCTTCAAGCCACTGGCAGGAGAACTCCGGAAAAATTGGAGTCGAACGGGGCTTGCTGCACTGGTTGCCGACGATCAATTCATCATCTTCGATGAAAATCGACATGCCGGCCAAAACCTTTTCCAGGGCCTTGGCCCGACGCAGGTGCATCGGCAGCGCTTCGGTTTCCTTGTAGGATTCGGTAATCAGCCGGGCCCGCTCCGGGCACACTTCCGGAGTGTAGGTCAAAAACCGTGCTTTGACCTGCTCCACGCGATCCGAAGGTCCATGATCGGCTACCGCGGAATTGATCTGAACTGTCTGTTTTTGTGACATGACTTTCTCCTTGGGTTTAAAGAGATTTGACAGATGGTGCCAGGTGCTCTCTGCGCCCCTTTTGGACGCCTTGCTTTACAGGACTTTGGTCCCTTCGGCTTTTTTGCCTCATCAAATGGCGGCCTTGGCCAGGTTCAACAGCAAGGTTCCGACGGCGATGCCGAACGCCGGGGGATCGATGTGGGTCGAACCGTGATTCCAGAACATCCGCGCCAGCAGTTCCTGCAGCAGGCCCGCCATCAGACCGACGATGCCGGCCACCAATAAAGAGCCGAAGTGCATGTAGGCCAGCGCCGCCAGAATGGCCTGGCAATGCCACACCGGAAACTTCTGAATCTCACCGCTGCCGAGTTCCAGGCAGATCAGAGACGCCGCCGCCACGCCCCAGCCGAAGATGAGAGGCACCACGAAGGCCCCGGCGGCGGAAACGGCACCCGCGCTTGCCATGGGATCGAGAATATTTTTGGCGCCCATGGCCACGGCGCCGGAAAGCAGACCCGCACCGAGGCTGAAAACGATCAACTGCGGCGTCTTCGACATCCAGGGCACCCAGGAAAGGCTCCAGTTATCGGTACCGAGCAAGCCGTGCTCACGGATTGAATCGAGGGAACCGAAGGGACCCTCTTTGCAGAACAACAGGCGCGACACGATCGCCATAACCACAATGGTCAGGGCGATACAGTCCGCCTTATTAACCACCGGGATAGCAGTCAGCAGCTGCAGCAGCAGATGGCCGAGAACCGCCAAAACACCGCCAACGGCCAAAACATCCCAGGAGGTCCCGACCAGGGGCGAGAGGATGTCTTTGCCGCTGCCGCCGGGATTATTGTTTCGAATACCTGCGGCATACGCCGCTGCGCACACTCCAGCCGAAAAACCGCCGACGTGCGGCCCCCAGATGGGACCGAGACCGACCTGCAACAGGATAAAATCCGACCCGCCCGCCATCACGACCAGACAACCGGCCAGCACGATGGCACCGCACAGGGCGAAAGAGAACAGCCCGCCCAATGCCGCACTGACAATGCCGCCGCCGAAACAGAGCAGCAACGTATTCAGACTAAAAGCTCAGACTAAAAGCGTCCATCTTTTCCTCTCCTTAAAAAACTGTTTTGCTGTAAATGAATAGGTATTTCACCTCAGGTCATGCAGATCCGCTTTTTTTTGCGCGCAGGTTATTTGTAGCAGAGGGGACAAGCCAGAGAAAATCGCTCAAAGGGGTCCTTCACCATCCCTCACGCGGGGTTATTTTGAGGGATGGGGTATCCCCTGCCGGGTCGAAACTTCAATTTCACCAGCCAAGAGAATTGAACGGGGTTTTATCCGCGATCACAAAAAAGCTCCCTCTTCTTACAGGCCTGTGCCGGCTTACGATACAAAAACGGGCGGAGCCGACATGCGCATCGTCGACTCCGCCCGTTTTTTCAATGTTATCTTTTTTCAGAAACTTATTTTCCCTGCCGCCGCAACAGATCAAGCCCACGGATCACATCGCCCTGACGACGGATGACAACCTGCTGCTCCTGCAATTTCTTCTGTTGCTGCAGGATAATGGTCTGCTGCGTCTTGATGATGCGCTGCAGGCGCAGAATGTTCTTCTTACAAGTGGCGAGCTGTGCGTTCGCCTCCTGCTGCGGTTTCTGCTGCTTCGGCGTTTCCTCTTTCAGCACTTCCACCTCGCCGGTCTGCCAGTCGACCGTCACTTCCGTGGCCGCATACGCCAGACAGGAGACCGACAAGAGTAACATCAGCAACCCGACCATTCTCCGGCTGTGCATGATCCCTTCCTTTCTCGCGCAACCCCATCATGCTCTCCCTTAGAAATATACCACCTCCCTCGGTTTGCAGCGGGATGCGGCCTGCCCTGCGCAAAAAAATCTTCTGGCCTCACCGGAAAATAACTCCTATCATGGCTGCAATCGATTTTCTCTTCTGCGGCAGGCCATGGACAGCAAAACCGGAGCCCGACACATGCCCCTTGTCGATCTGAACGCGAGCGAGTGGTTGGCAATCATCACTCACCTGAAGCAATGGCTGTGCAATCTTCTGCGCGCCGGGAAACACATAGCATGACTGCGGAGAACACCTATTCCATACCTGCCGAATCGGTCACCTGCGAGCAGGCAATCAAGCGCAGCCGCTTCATCGCCGTTCTCGGCCGTGTCAAGGGGAGGGAAGAGGCACAGCGCTTCATTGCCGAAACCAAAACCCGCTGGCCGGGCGCCGATCACTATTGTTGGGCCTTCGTGGCCGGAAATCCGGCACAAACCGTCGATATCGGCATGAGCGACGATGGCGAACCCCAGGGAACCGCAGGCCGACCGATGCTTAATGTGCTGCAGCACAGCGGCATCGGCGAAATCGCTGCGGTGGTCGTCCGGTTTTTCGGCGGCACCAAGCTCGGCACGGGCGGCCTCGTGCGTGCGTATGCAGGGACGGTAAGGAAAGCATTGGATCGGCTGCCCTTGCAGGAATTCGTCCCCTGTCTTACGCTTGACTTGATTGTTCCATTTGCCGACGAAGACAGCTTTCGCCGTCTCATAGACGAAAAAGGGTTCACTCTCGAAAATATACGCTATGCTCAGAAGGTGGAAATGACGGTAAAGCTGCCTGTCGATGAGGTCGAAGTTTTCAGCCGGGAAGCGACGGACCGCTCCTGCGGGAGGGTAAAGATCGTGGATCCCGAATCATCGGGCCCGGCTTGTTGCATATCTTGAAAAGGAGGGAAACTATGAAAAAATTCATATTGCTCGTGATGGCGGCCGCCATCGGCTACGCCGCCTATACCAATCCGGCTTTCATCGACCACCAGGACGCCATATCGAGCCAGTTGCCCGGGCAGCAGTACTACACCGAAGAACAGAATGCCGAACGCTTCGGCGATCTGGACTACTCCAATTTCCTGATCGCCTCGGCCACCAAGGACACCATCAACATGACCATGGTTTCCTACGGTTTTCTCGGTCGGGTGACCGTAGTTGATGAAGACTGGCGGCCACAACCGGCCCGCTACTGAGGCAGCCGTCATGACCATCCAGCAACTCCTTCTGGTCCCCATCGGCGTGCTCGTAGGCATCGGGGCATCTTTCAGCGGACTTGGCGGCGGATTCTTGATGATTCCGTTGCTTCTGCTGATGGGCTACCCAGCCCAAAAAGCCGTGGGCACCTCGTTTCTGGCTATTCTGGTTATTTCCCTGTCGGCATTGGTAGCACACAACAAACTGGCCAATGTCGACTACCGGGTGGGCTTACTGCTCGGCGTAGGCGGGGTAATAGGGGCACAATTGGGCGCACGCCTGCTGGAACAGGCCTCGACGGCCAGTTTCAAACGTATTTTCGCTTTTGTGCTGCTCGGCCTGGCCGGCTATCTGTTTTTCCAGAAATAAGCCGGTCTAAAAAAGCGGATGCTCCGTTCGGGCCCCTGTCCCGAACGATATCGGCAGCCTGGTACCGGGGCTGTTACGGAGGCGGTTATGCTCTGGTTTGTGCTGACATTCCTGTGCATTTACGGCGCCATGCACGTCCTGGTCTACCAGGGACTCAAACCGCTGCTGAACAACGACCGTGTAGCAGCCACAATGCTCTGCGCGTGGATGGCGTTGATGACCACGGCCCCGGTAACGGTACGGCTGCTCGACCGCCATGCCTACCCGGATGCCGCACGCGCTCTGGCATGGTTCGGCTACAGCTGGATGGGGCTGTTGTTTCTTGCCTTCTGCATGCTGCTGCCCGTGTTCTGCTGGGATTTTTCGATGCGGACCCTGCAGCGCAGCCGCCCCTCCTTACCGGATCTGACTTTGCGAGGCCCTTTCTGTGCGGCAATCGTCCTGGTTGCCACCCTCGGCGCCGGCATGTACGGATTTTACGAAGCCGCCTACCTGCGTGTCGAACGCATCACACTGGTCTCCGACAAACTCCCCCCCGACACGGCTCCCATACGCCTGGTTCAAATTTCCGACCTGCATCTGGGACTGATGCGCCAAAGAGAGTCCCTGACGCCGGTTATCACCATTCTGCGGCACCTGCGCCCCGATCTGCTGATCGCTACCGGCGACATGGTCGATGCGCAGATGGATCACCTCAACGGGTTAAGCGACCTGTGGCGCGACATCGACCCGCCCCTCGGCAAATTTGCCGTCACCGGTAACCACGAAGTCTATGCCGGCCTGCAACAATCCCTCGACTTTTTACAACGCAGCGGTTTCACCCTGCTGCGAAATCGCTCCGTCAACATCGGGAAGAACCTCCTGCTGGCCGGTGTGGATGACCCGGCCGTCGGCGCCTCGCCCGCTGCGCCGCCATTACCGAAATCCGCCGCTGCAAAAAGGTTCCGGATTCTGTTGAAGCACCGCCCCGTCGCCGGTCTCGACACCGTCGGCATATTCGATCTGCAGCTGTCCGGCCATGCCCACCGCGGCCAGATTTTTCCCTTTAACTTCATCACCGGTCTGGCCTACCCTCTGCAAAACGGCCTTCATCAACTCCCAGGCGGCGGCCTGCTCTACGCCAGCCGAGGTACGGGGAGCTGGGCCCCCCCCATGCGTATCGGCGCGCCTCCGGAAATCACGTTGATTGAAATCGCCCCGGCACAAAGGCGATAACGCCCCAATCCCCATCGGAGGTTCGCATCTCTGCCGAGCGCCTATCCGGGCACGCAATCTGCAATAAACAGCAATAATCACCGCACAGAAAAACAGACATGAGCTTCGTCGCCCATGTTTTTGTCTCCGGAGGCCGCCATGAGCATCAAAATCGATCCGATCGCCACCCCGCCGTCGCTGCGCCCGACCGGCGACAATAACAAACCTCGGGGGTTTGAAAACGAGCTGCAAAAGTTTTTGGAAGAGCACTCTTCCGGCACGCTGAAGGCAGAGCAGGCGCGCTTGCAGCTGCACATGTGCCAACTGAAACTGTCTCGCAGCCTGTTTGAAGAATCGCCGGAATCCCCATCGAACAGCACGCCGCTGCTGTCGACGGCACTCGAGGCAGCAGGCGCGACCGGAAAGGCGCCCACCGTGAGGCAAATTTTTGACAACAGTATGGTCGCAGGCAATCCCTTGACAAGCATCGGCGCTCCGACATGCCGCCCCGACAGCCCGTCATCGGACATGGAGCAGCTTATCACACAGGCAGCCGGCAACCACGGTGTCGCGCCGGATTTGATCCGTTCGGTTATCCGCACCGAAAGCGGCTTCGACCCCCAGGCCGTATCCCCGGCAGGCGCCCAGGGGCTGATGCAGCTCATGCCGGAAACGGCGGCTGAACTCGGCGTCACCAACCCCTTCGACCCCGAACAGAACATCATGGCCGGGACCCGCTATCTGCGGCAACTGCTCGATCGATATGACGGAAACCTCGACCGTGCCCTGGCCGCCTACAACTGGGGCATGGGCAACGTCGACCGCCACGGTCTGGAAAACCTCCCGGAAGAAACCCGCAACTACCTGACACGGGTCAAACAGGCCTGAGGACGCCTCTCAGGATTCCAGAACCACTCCTTCGGCCAAAGCAGCGTCACAGAATTCGGCAAGCTCCCCATCGGCGGGACGGTCTCCTCCAGCGGGTTCGAGGCTCTTCAGCCATGCCAGTTCCGGCGGGGAGAAGACTCCAAGGGCCACATTCCCCTGGTGCAGATACAGCAGCACCTCAGCGGCTTCTTCGGGGACCAGCAACGCTACGACCTCCAGGTCGGTGACTCCCATTTCGAGTTTTTCCAGCAGGGCTTCAGGGTCCCGCGCGAAGGAAACAAAGCAGCTGTGCGGATTGAGATGGAATCGCCCCGGTGCCTCCGGGACAGACGCGGCTTCGATTTCTCCGTACAGCAGGGCCGATGAATAGCCGAACCAGGCAATCACATCGGCGGCGAGATCGGCGACAACCGGCTTGTCCTGCCCCTGAAACAAACCGGCGACCACCTGCTGTTGCCAGTCGATGATCTCCTTACCGTCAGGCTCCGCCGCCGGCAGCAGATCGGCCAGCCGGGTGAAAAAGGCCGCCGGCGTCATCTCCAGATTATCCAATATCAGGTCGAACCAGGGTACCGCCCGTCCCCGATTGTAAAACAGCTCGCAGGCCCGGGCGACCCGCTCCGCCCTTTTCAGGTCTTCCGCGGTGAATGTCGGGGAAGACAAGAGATGATAAGGAGCCCGGGTCTGATGCACCAGTCCGAACCCCTCCGCGTTTTCCGCCAGTCGCGTGCCCGGCAGCACCGCTAGAGGAAAGATGTCGAGATGGTTGGGACACAGCCCCAGCGCGAAATCGAGACTGTAGAGAAATCCCGGCAAGGAGTCCCCGGGCAGGCCGTAGATAAGATCGAAACCATAAGTCACCCCGGCTTGGTGCAGCAAAAGAATGCGCGCGGTGAAGTCGTCCGGATCGATGCGTCGATGCACATTGGCCAATACGGCGGGATCGGCACTCTGCAGGCCGATCTGCAAAGCGCAGTCGATACCGGCAAACAGCTCCGCCATCTCCTCATCGATGAATTCGGCCCGAACCTCGATGGTATAGTGAATCTTCGGCGCAACTTTTGCCATCATGCGCAGCATCTGCTTGGCCTGCTGCGGATGGTAGTTGAAGGTAGGGTCGAGAACGAAAAGTTGCCGGACGCCCGAAGCGGCAAACAATTCCAATTCTTCGCGCAGACGTTCCGAAGGAAAACGCCGCACCCGTTCGCTGCCGCGGGACTCGAAGCAGAAATCACAACGAAACGGACAGCCTCGCGACAACTCCCATAACAGGCCCGGATAATCTTCAGGAGGCAGAACTCCCGTCAGAAAGGGGGACGGCAGAGAGGCCAGGTCCCTTACGAGACCGGGAGAAAGACGGCGGACGACCTGGGCGAGAGGACATCCCTCCAGCAGCAGGCGGACCGCCTCCACCACGATGTCTTCGCCCTCTCCCGGCAATATCAGATCGATGGCGGGATGTTCCTTGAAGTCTGCCGGCCCCGCACTTACTTCGGGACCGCCGACGAATACGATCAGCTTCGGCCGCCGTGCTTTGATTTCCCGTGCCAGAGCCAGCAGCACCTCGCGGTTCCAGACATACAGGGACAAGCCGACCAGGTCGGGGTCCTGCCGCAGAACCTCCGTCGCATATTCGGCAACATCCCGCCCCAGGTAAAAATCGGCGAGGCTTATGCGCAATGCGTCGGGAAAAGCCTTGCCAAGGCTTGCGGCCAACATTCCGGTGGCCAGGGGTACGGCCCGTGCCGACGGTTCGATATGCATGGAAACGAGAGAGAGGTTCATGCTGCAGCCTTTCAGGGAAAACAACCCGGTTTTTCCGGGAGGGTCGAGTGGAGGGATGCGTCATTCGCCGCAGGCGATGAGCGACAGATCTCATCTGCTGCCGATATCATTCATGAAAATTTAGACTCTCTATACGGCATATCGCTCTTCATGGCAAGTCCCGCACCGCTCCCCATAAATCTCACAAGTCACGGCAAAAGAGCCTTTTCCGGATATGATCGTCCTGCGCATCGGTTACTTTTTTCATGACAACCGCGGTTTTCCTGTGGTTTAATGTTGAGTTCAGATAATCCGCTGCCTATTCCGGCTTACATAAATTGTTAGAGGAGAAAGAACCATGCTGACCTGTTCCGATCTGCGCAAAGGCACCAAGCTGATGATCGATGGCGAACCGCATGTCATCGTTCAATTCGACTTCACCAAACCCGGCAAGGGCCAGGCCCTTTACAAGTGCAAATTGCGCAACATGATCACCGGCGCCCTGTTCGATCGCACCTACCGTTCGGGCGAGTCCTTCGAACCCGCCGCCCTGGAAGAGCGCGACATGCAGTACCTTTACCAGGACGAGACCGGCTACGTGTTCATGGACCAGAAAAACTATGAACAGACCACCCTGAACGACGAAGCTCTCGGCGATCAGAAATACTTTCTGGTCGACAACATGGAGGTCAAGATCCTGATGTTCGGCGAGCGGGGCATCGGCATCACCCTGCCCAATTTCGTCAATCTGCGCGTAACCATGGCCGAACCCTGGGTCAAGGGCGACACCGCAGCCGGCAACAACAAACCGGCCACCGTGGAAACCGGTTATACGCTCCAGGTACCTTCCTTCGTCGAAGAAGGCACCTTGATCCAGATCGATACCCGCACCGGAGAGTACGTCACCCGGGTCAAGGAATAAGCATCATGCAAGGCAATTGGGCGCTGGCGAAAAAGCGCACCAGACTCGAACAAAGGGCCCGGATCGCTCAGACGATCCGGTCCTTTTTCGTTGCGCGTGACTTTCTGGAAGTCGAAACACCGCACCGGGTTCCCGGCAACGCTCCCGAAGCGCATATCGATGCCGTGCAAAGCGAAGGCTGGTTTCTGCACACCAGTCCCGAGCTGTGCATGAAACGTCTGCTGGCCGCCGGCTATCCGCGTCTGTTCCAGCTGTGCCGCTGCTGGCGCGCCGCCGAACGCGGCACCCGGCACCTGCCGGAATTCGCCATGCTCGAATGGTACGTCACAGGATGCGACTACCATATCCTCATGGAGCAGTGCGAACATTTGCTTGACTCCCTGCGTCCCGAAGGTCTCTTGACCTACCAGGGACAAAAAATCGATCTGCAGACGCCCTGGGAACGCCTGACCGTAGCCGACGCCTTTGACCGCTACGGTTCGCGATCCTTGCAGCAGGCCTTGGCCGAAGACCGTTTCGACGAAATCATCTCGTTTGAAATCGAACCCCGACTCGGCAGCCACAAACCGACCTTTCTCATCGAATATCCCAGCGAACTCGCCGCTCTGGCCCGCAGGCATCCCCAACGCCCTCATGTGGCGGAACGCTTCGAGCTCTATATAGCCGGGCTGGAGCTGGCCAACGCCTTTTCCGAGCTGACCGATCCGGTCGAACAGCGTCAGCGTTTCATCGACGAGGAAGCCTCGCGCCGAAACGCCGGCAAGCCACCCTACCCCTCTCCCGAAAATTTTCTACGTGAACTCGAGACCATGCCCGAGGCCGCCGGCATCGCCCTGGGCCTGGACCGGCTGGTGATGCTCCTTACCGATAGCGCGACCATCGATGAAGTGGTGGCTTTTACACCGGAATTGCTGTAACCGAACAACAGTGCCATCAACCGGGACCGGCTTCCCCGAGCGATCTGCGACGATAGACGGCGGACGTACCCGGCCAGGGAGCGAACAGCCGCAGTTCTTCGCCTTTCAGCCTCTCCTTGGCGCCGATCACCAGCGCCCCGCCCGGAGGCAAGGCCCGCCACATCCGTCGTGCCGCCCGCAGACGCCGCACATCAAAGCTCCTTGCAACCAGTGTGACACAAATACTGCGATCGACATGGCCAACGGCCTTGAAACGCAAAATCCGTCCGCCGGATGGCCAATTCCGTACTATCGCTGTATGCTGGAAGCAAGCGGTTCATGTTTCTGCTCCTGCCTCGACTCCATCACGGGAATCCTTACGGCCGGACAGTGAAAGCCACCAAGGAGTTGCCATGCTGACCATAGACGGCTCCCGGGGAGAAGGAGGCGGTCAGATACTGCGCAGTGCCCTGGCCTTGTCTCTGGTCACGGAAACGCCCTTTCGGATCATCAACATCCGTCGCCGCCGCAGCAAACCCGGGCTGATGCGACAGCATCTCGCCGCCGTTCATGCCGCCATGAATGTCGGCGCCGCCGAAGTGAACGGCGATCAGCTCGGTTCCCGGGAACTGGTCTTCCGGCCGACAACCATCCGTTCCGGCAACTACCGCTTCAGTATAGGCAGCGCCGGCAGTTGCACGCTGGTTCTGCAAACCGTCCTGCCGGCGCTTTGCCTGGCACCGGGCCCTTCCGACATTGAACTCGAGGGAGGCACCCACAACCCCTTTGCCCCTCCCTTCGATTTCGTTGCCGACGCTTTTCTGCCTCTGCTGGAACGCATGGGCCCCGGAATCTCTGCAAAACTCATACAGCCCGGCTTCTATCCGGCTGGAGGCGGAAAGATCCGGGTCCACATTGAGCCGACACCCCGCTTGGTGCCTGTCGATCTGCAGCGGCGGGGAAAGATACTCGACTACCGGGCCTGCGCCATGATAGCGAATCTGCCACGCCACATCGCCGAGCGTGAACTTCGAACGGTCGCGCAGAGTCTGGGCTGGGATCCGCAACACCTGTGCATCGAAGAAGTTGCCCATGCCCAAGGGCCGGGCAATGTCCTCTCGCTTAAAATCATCAGTGAATACGTCACGGAAGTCTTTACCGGCTTCGGCGAGCGCAGGGTCACCGCCGAACAGGTGGCGCAACGCGTCTGCAAACAGACCCGGGCCTATATGTCCGCCCAGGTCCCCATCGGCTCCCATCTGGCCGACCAGCTTCTGCTGCCCATGGCCCTGGCCGGCGGCGGTTCGTTTCGCACCATGCCGCCCTCCTCTCACAGCAGGACCAATATCGAGGTCATTCGATCATTTCTCCCTGTCGATGTGCACATCGTGCAGATTGAAAATAAACAATGGGAGATCCGGATTACAAAAAACGAGGAGGGTTGTTTATAAATCGGGCGCATCCGGACAGACGACACCCATGGCGAAAGCAGAGCCTTTTCGTTCATTTCAAAAAAAAACCTGGTAATCCGATGCCGCTGCGAGCATTATGCGGTCAAGACGCATTCATCGTTCTCATGCCAAGGATCTGTCATTATGAGCAAAGACCTGTACGTGAAAAATCTTCCCCTCGACATCACCGAGGAAGAATTACGCAAGCTTTTCTCCGTGGCCGGCAAGGTCTCCTACATCCATATGGGGAAAGACCCGAAAAGTGGTGAATTCCG
Source organism: Desulfuromonadales bacterium (assembly GCA_030154185.1). Lineage (GTDB taxonomy): Bacteria > Desulfobacterota > Desulfuromonadia > Desulfuromonadales > Syntrophotaleaceae > Syntrophotalea. The sequence continues at coordinate 83,944 of JASKKK010000001.1, read as the reverse complement.
TGGATTCGGCTATGTAAAAATGGCCAGCCAGGCCGAAGCCAAAGAAGCGATACTGTGCCTTGATGGCGCCCGGATCAAAGACTGCAATATCGTCGTCAAAATCGCCAGGGAGCAAAAACCGTCGGGACCCGGCAATCGCAAAACAACCAAAAAATCGGATTCCCCGAATCAACGGCAGAAAAGACGAAAATAAATCGAATGATTCCTGTTGCAAAAATCAGACACGACAGGACAGATCCTCCAAAAACGCCCTGTTCATAACCGGGAGTCCCCCTGCCGGAGATGAATGCCTCAGCAACGTCGCCCGGGCATGGGCAACTTGCGCCCGTCGATCCTCGTACCCGGCGGTGCGTTACAGTGGCGAGGAGTTTGTTTTGCTGCGCCCCCCCCCTTACGAAGCTGCCCTCAGAGTGGCCGAAAAGACACGACAGACCGTCGAGAGGCTTGTCATACAGCATGCCATCTCCAACGCAGAACCGATGGTGACGCTGAGCCTGGAGGGCGCCTCCTTTATTTCCGACCTGTTAACGGATCCCAGAACGTTGACCGAACCTGCCGACAAGGCTCTTTACCAGGCCAAAGAGCCCGGACGCTATACGACGGTATCCGGTCGGGCCGGCTTGTACGACCTTTCCCCATCTTCACCCGCTCCATTCTTTGTCCACCCAAAAGTCTGTCGCGAAACCACCATGACCTCGCCAACCGCCCCCAAGCGGGCACTTCCCCTGTTACGCTATACTTGCCTTATCGGTACCTGGTGTCCATCCGGAAACGTCGGATATACACAGCGTCGTTTTCATATGGGAAATGAGCAATTTTTCTCGACCTCAAGGAAATCAAGCTCTTGCACGGAGGCGTTTGATGTCTGCGCCGCACACGCAAGTGTATGGATTGACGCAGAGATTGGGTAAAATGGCCGTTTCCGGATGAAAACTACCTAGCGAAATCAGGAGGCCTCATGCCCAACCAAGCCAAAACGGTTTCCCAAACAAAGGTCGAGCTTGCCCAGGTAGCCATGCCGGGCGATGCCAATCCGGCCGGCAACATCCATGGCGGTACCATCATGAAACTCATCGACAATGCCGCCGGGGTTGTGGCCATGCGCCATACCGGACGCAACATCGTCACCGCATCCATCGACAGGCTCGATTTTCATTACCCGGTGTATGTCGGCAACCTCATCATCCTCAAGGCCAGCATCAACCGTGTCGGAAAGACATCCATGGAGATCGGCGTCCGGGTGGAAGCGGAAGATGTCATGACCGGCGAGGTACGGCATACGGCATCGGCCTATCTGACCTTCGTTGCCCTCGATGACAAAGGCTGCCCCATAGGCGTGCCTGAACTGATCTGTGAAACGGATGAAGAAAAACGTCGTCGGGCCGAGGCTATTGAACGTTACGAGCACAGGAAGATGCAAAGAAGGTAGGCGCTGAAGAAGGCCGACGTGCAAACCTTTCTCAGGTGCGATGCTCTATTTATCGGCACAGCCGAGTACGCCGTCCGCCAGGCGTATATGCTCGACCCGCTGCCAGGGGAAACCGAGCAACCGCGCTCCGGCCGCATCGACCGCCACCGGATCGAAGCCGGCCAGCAGTCCGTTGACGGGCGGCTCGCAGGTCGGACCGCCGAGGTGATATTCGGCAAGACCGATGCTGGCATCGATAAATGCCAGATCCGGCTTTCGGTAGCGGTTCAACTCGAATATCGAGTCGTGCATCCGGGCATGGAAGGCCGATTTCTTCCAGTGGCCGCCGCGCTGGTAATAGGCCGGCGGGGCGACGCCGATCATGTTTTTCATGCTGAGAGTCACATCGGCCAGAGAATGGGCCTTGAGAACCGCAGCGGAGATGACGAAACTGTCCATCACCAGGCGCGGCATCATGAAGGAAGGAAAGACCTTGCCCTGCGGGTGACGCAATTCGACCAGTTCCGCTTCGTTGAGATCCACCAGTTCGACACCATAGCGGCTGACGAGTCGGTCGTAACCGAGAATATGGAATATTTCGCCGGTGCTAAGATGGCGGTCGCCGCTGCCTTCGGCGACGATGACGCGCGCCCGGCTCCAGCGGCGGCAGGCCGCCACCAATGCCTCGCAGGCGGCAACCGGCAACGTCACGGGCGGCGGCGACGCGTTCACCAGATTGGGCTTGATGAGAATGCAGGACTGGCGGGCCAGGATTTCGGGGGCACCGATGGCCTGCAGCAAAACGGGGATGGTCTCCTCGTAAGAGACATAGGATTCAGAGGCACAGGCTTTTTGCATGCCCGCATATTAGCCCGGAGAGGCACGACGATGCAAACGGTTCGACGAAACTTGCTCTCGCAGATATACCGGTTATAAGTAGGGAAAGGAAGACGTCGACTACCTGTCCGTTATGTGAGGAGGTAAGCAATGCATATGGAGCTGCAGCCCTTAATCGCCCTGGTCGCCGGTATCCTTATTCTTGTGGTCCCGAAATTTCTCAACTATATCGTAGCGATCTACCTTATCCTCGTCGGCCTCACCGGTCTTTTCTATTAACAAGGAAAGCGACCTGCGGCTTAATGTCAGCGAGGATCTTTTCTAGATAAACTCGCCCCACCCAAGGAGCGACCATGCAGATCTGGCTGCGCAGAGCCTACGAAAAACCTGGAGGCAAAGACGGATTCCGGGTACTGGTCGACCGACTCTGGCCCAGGGGCGTCAGCAAGGAATCCCTCAAACTGGATGCATGGCTGAAAGAAATAGCGCCCTCATCCGCACTGCGCCGCTGGTTCGATCACGATCCCAGGAAGTGGTCGGATTTCAAGCGACGCTATCGCGCCGAACTGAACGATAGTTTTGAGGGACGGAAGGCCCTGGAGACACTCAAAAGCCGGGCCCAAAAAGGGCGACTGACACTGGTCTACGCCTCACGCGAAAAGACCTATAATAATGCCGTGGCGCTCAAAGAGATCCTGGAAAACCGTATTGCAGAGAAAAACGATAGGGAGTGAGGTGTCGGAAATCTCTTTCTTGCAGTCTCGCGCTTCTCCTACATGCCGATTCGCTACGCATGCCCTTCGCCTGCTGCATATATGGTGGTCTTTTCCGTAACCACAGGACGCCGCATCGGCATAAAGACAAGGGGCAGACCGCATCTGCGGCCTGCCCCTCACTCAAATCGCTACCTGTCTGTGTCGATCAGACGATGGCTTTCATGCCCTGCATGGCGGCACGCAGCTCCTCGCCGACCTCTTCGATGAGGTGACGGCGGATCTCGGCGTTGACAGCCACCAGCGTGCTGTTATCGACGCTGTTGTCTTTGACGGACAGGCCCTTGCCGATAACGTCGGTGCCGACCTTGGCCATGAAATCCTGGAGCAGGGGCACGCAGGCATGGGAGAAAAGGTAGCAGCCGTATTCGGCGGTATCGGAGATGACGCGGTTCATCTCGTAAAGTTTCTTGCGGGCGATGGTATTGGCGATGAGCGGCGTTTCGTGCAGCGACTCATAGTAAGCCGACTCGGGCTCGATGCCGGCGGACACCATGACTTCAAAAGCCAGTTCGACGCCGGCCTTGACCATGGCCACCATCAGGATCGCCTTGTCGAAATAATCCTGCTCGGAAATTTCGCCGGCGCCTTCGGTCTGTTCGAAAGCGGTTTTACCGGTCTCTTCGCGCCAGGTCAGCAGCTTGACGTCGTCGTTGGCCCAATCCTCCATCATAGTGCTGGAAAACGCGCCGGACAGGATGTCGTCCATGTGTTTCTCGAACAGGGGACGCATGATATCTTTGAGTTCGGCGGCCAATTCAAATGCCACCAGCTTGGCCGGATTGGAAAGGCGATCCATCATATTGGTGATGCCGCCGTGCTTGAGGGCTTCGGTGACGGTTTCCCAGCCGAACTGGATGAGCTTGGCGGCGTAGGGAGCCTCGATGCCTTCGGCGACCATTTTGTCGAAGCACAGCAGGCTTCCGGCCTGCAGCATGCCGCAGAGGATGGTCTGCTCGCCCATAAGGTCGGATTTGACCTCGGCGACGAAGGACGATTCGAGAACCCCGGCGCGGTCGCCGCCCTGGGCGGAGCAGAGGGCCTTGGCGATCTCGAGGCCGTCGCCGTTGGGATCGTTTTCACCGTGCACGGCGATCAGGGTCGGCACACCAAAACCGCGCTTGTACTCTTCGCGCACCTCGGTCCCGGGGCATTTGGGAGCGACCATGACGACGGTCAGGTCGTTGCGGACCTGAGTCCCTTCCTCGACGATATTGAAACCATGGGCATAGCTGAATACGGCACCCTGCTTCATCAGCGGCACGACGGTGCTGACCACGTTGCTGTGCTGCTTGTCCGGAGTCAGATTCATCACGATGTCGGCGGTAGGCAACATCTCTTCGTAGCTGCCGACAGCGAAACCGTTTTCGGTGGCGTTCAGATAGGATTGGCGCTTCTCCTCGATGGCGCCTTTACGCAAAGCGTAGGAAACATCGAGACCGCTGTCGCGCATATTCAGCCCCTGGTTGAGCCCCTGGGCGCCGCAACCGACAATGACGATCTTCTTGCCTTTGACGTATTCGCAACCGTTGGCGAATTCAGAGGCTTCCATAAAGCGGCAGGTGCCGAGTTCCTGCAGTTGCCGACGCAGCGGCAGCGAATTGAAATAATTCTGTCCCATCGATACTCTCCTTATGCGGGCGCTCGACCCGGGTTAGAATAGTCAGAGTTTACGGCAAAATAACCGATTTTTCCTATTGCGTAAATTGATTTGTTGAGAATATTGTATTGCACATCACGCAACAAGGAGACGAGATGGACATACGTGAACTGAAAATCTTCCTGACCACGGCCGAGCTGCTGCATTTCGGCCGCGCCAGCCAGGCCTGCAACCTGAGCCCTTCGGCCCTGACACGCACCATCCAGCGTCTCGAAGAAGAAGTCGAGCAGCCCCTGTTCCTGCGGGACAACCGACGTGTCGCCCTGTCCCCGGCCGGCGAAAAGTTCCGCATCTACGCGCGCCACGCCGTGCAGGAATGGCAGGCGTTTCGCGGCGCCATCAAGGAGAGGGAGACGATCAGCGGCACCTTGTCCATCTACGCCTCGGTCACTGCCGTTTACAGCCTGCTGCCGCGCCTGCTCGAGGCCTTTCGCAGCGCCCACCGCCAGGTACAGCTGGAACTGAGCACCGGCGCCGCCGAGCGAGCCGTGGCCCAGGTGCAAAGCGGCGAGATCGATCTGGCCGTGGCGGCCCTGCCGGATCGCCAGCAGGCGCCGCTCGAATTTTTGCCCATCGTCAACACGCCGCTGCTTTTCATCGCCCCCAAACAGCAAAACGCCGACCCGCTGCCGATGCGGGACGGGGAAATCGATCTGCGCCATACGCCCCTGGTCCTGCCGCAAAAGGGGCTGTCGCGGCGGCGTCTCGACCAATGGCTCAAAACGCGGCACATCACTCCCAACATTACCTCGGAAGTCTCCGGCAACGAGGCCATCATCGCCATGGTACGCCTCGGCTGCGGCATAGGCGTCGTCCCGGAGCTGGTGCTGGCACGCAGCCCGTTCCGCGACGAAATTCGCATTCTCGAAGCAGCACCGCAACTGGCCCCGTACGTGGTCGGCCTCTGTTCCACCCGCCGCAACCTGCAACGTCCGGTGGTACGGGCCTTCTGGCATCTGGCCGAGGAACGTTCAGGGATCAAGGTCGATTTCTAGACCCGAGCGTTACACTGCATCGATGGAGCACGTGTCGAAAATCTGTTTTTTCAACCCTCATCATCACAAAAAGCACGCAGGAGACGCAAAAGTTCCGTGATTTTAACGAACCCGGGATTTTTTACGCCCTTCTTCATGACCTTCATGGTAAGAGGTCATTAAAAAGCGGAAAACATCTCTTCACATTTCACTATTGGGAAAGGTTATGGTCTCGCCGCTCGGGGTACGCAGCAGGGCCGTGTCGCCCAGCCGAACCAGGTACTCGGGCAGCAAAGGAATCTTTCCCTTGCCGCCGGGGGAATCGATAACGTAGTGGGGAACGGCAAGGCCGGAGACCGGTCCGCGCAGGGCGGCCACGATATCGAGTCCGGTTTCGATGCGGGTGCGAAAATGTCCCGTGCCGGCCGCTAGGTCCATGTGATGCAAGTAGTATGGGCGCACCCGTATCTTCAGCAGCCCTCTGACCAATCGCTGCATGATGGCGGGGGAATCGTTGACGCCGCGCAGCAACACCGTCTGGTTGCCCAGGGGCAGGCCGGCATCGGCCAGCCTTCGGCAGGCTTCCATGGCCTGCGGGGTCAACTCGCTGGGATGGTTGAAATGGGTATTGAAATAGAGCGGATGATAGCGGCGCAACATGGAACATAACCCTTCGGTTATGCGCTCCGGGAGGGTAACGGGTACTCGGCTGCCGATTCGAATCATCTCCACATGCGGCACGGCACGCAACCGGTGCAGCAACTTTTCGAGCCGATCGTCCTCCAGCAACAGCGGATCGCCGCCGGACAAGATGACATCCCGGATCTGAACGGTGCGGGCGATATAGTCGAGGGCCGCCTCGAGAGCTTCATCCGTAACCCCCATAATGGGGCAACCGACTTTGCGCTTACGGGTACAGAAGCGACAATAAACCGCGCACTGGCCGCTGGCCAGCAGCAGCACCCGGTCCGGATAACGGTGCACCAGCAATGGCACCGGAGACAGGCGCTCTTCATGGAGGGGATCGCAATCCTCCGCACAGGGGAGCAATTCACGCGCATCGGGCACGCACTGCCTCCAGATGGCGTCACCTGGCTGCTCGATCAGATCGAGATAATAGGGGGTTATGCGCATGGGGTAGCGTTGCACCACATCGTCCAGCGCACGCGTATCCACACCGAAACGCTCCGCCAGAACGACAGGCGCGGTCACACTGTCGATCCATTGTTTTTGCCAGTTGCTCATACAAAAAATGTCCCTTCACCGGCGCAGACTTACCACGGGGCAGCGGTTCTGTCCATGGTCGGAAACCGAAGTTGCAAGCGGTTCGTCCTGAGCTGTAAGTATTCGGACTAAATCTACAGCTTACAACTTGATACTTACAACTTCTTCAATTGCGGCACCCGGCCGAAAAAAAACGCGTGATTGGAGGTAAACAGCGGCGGCGTGCGGTTGACGATGGTCCTGATGGCCGGGGAAGCAAGCAGTTCCCGCTGCAGAAACCGCCGGGCGGCCCGCCGTTCCGTGGCATCTTCATCCATAGGCAGATAGAGATCCAGGGGCGAAACCATATCCGTTGCATCTGTTGCATCCGTGGCGACCAGAGCCGAATGCCTCGGCATGTTCATAATGGCCAAGTTGAGATAATCGATGCATGTGGCGTGCTTTTCGAGGAACGCTTTGGTCTGATGCGCCTCTTCCGGAGTTTCACCGGGAGTACCGAGAAGCACGTAGACATAGGTAGCGATACCCGCCCGTTTGAGCCGCTGCAGCACCTCGGCGGCCACGTCGAGACGCGTCCCCTTGGCAAGCCGGTCGAGCACCGCTTGGCTACCGCTTTCCAACCCCAACTGCAAAAGCCGGCAGCCGCCCCGTGCCAGGCGTTCGATGAGGTCGCCCTGCAACAGCGACGGTTCGAAACGCACGAATCCGTACCAGCAAAGGTGCCGGAGTGCTTCCGCCTGGTCGGCCATGGCTCGCAGGGCGGCCGGAGGAACGGCATTATCCGTCAGGTGGAAATGCCGCACCTCCCACCGATCGGCAAGATCCAGCAACAACCGGGGCAACGTATGCCCGGTAAACGCCTTGTAAGGGTGAGTCGGGCTGGCGGCTTCGGGGCAGAAAAGGCAGCGTGCCCAGTAGCAACCACGCGAGGCACTGACCGGCAAAACCGGATAGGGGGAGAGGTAGCCTGAGGGATCGAGGCCTTCAAAATCCGGGCTCAAGGCCACGGATGAAGCATCCGACATCAGGTAATCGGAAACCGGGCTCCTCTCGAGCAGATCGCACAGCGGCCGTTCACCGGGACCGGCCACCAGGTGATCGAACACCGGCAGCCGCAATCCCCCTTGCAGAGCGTCCTTCCAACTGCCGATCATGCCGCCCCCTGCCACCAGGGTCGCACTGGGAAACCGGCGGCGCAGCAGGCCGGCCAGTTCAAACGACGGCAACACCTGATGGCGATAATTGACGGATAAGGCCAGCAGATGCGGTCGGTATTTCTCCAGGGCCGGCAACAGCTCGTTGCGATAATAATCGTGGAACAGGGTCCGCTTATGCCCGGCAGCCAGCCCTTCCAGATCTGCAAGCGAGAACTCGGACAGTTGCCCATGGCGATAATCGCCCAGAGTGAGACGTTCGGTTCCCGAACCTCCGCCATGCAGGCTCAAAGCATCGTTGAGGAATCGGACCGCGGTAGCATACCGTGCGGGATTGGCGACACCGGCAGGGGAACAAAGCAGCGACAAGGACGCATCGACATGCCGCAAAGCACGACTCAGACGGGCGGACAGGTCGCCATCGACCGCGGCGGCCAAGATATCGGACCTCAGCAGATAGCGGTAGGCGTCGCGATTGGCATCGAAAACGGCGACCTCGAATCGACGGGCCTTGAGATGGGACTGCAATACCGCCGGTCCCAAGGGAGGTTCGCCGGCTTTGGCCGCCGGCGGGTGGAGCAACAGCGCGGTCATGGCTCAGGTGCCGCGTCGTTTGTTGCCGACAAAGGTTACAACGGCTAGGACCATGAACCCGACATCACGCCACAGGGCGGTCGTAGCGGAGGAATGGGCTCCGGGACGGAAGCAGCCGCAATCGATATCGAGACCGCGTATCAGCAACGAAGACAGGGCCACGATGAACACCAGGTTCAGCCCGCCGATAACGAGGCTGGCGGGGCGCACCTTGTAGTTGAGCATCAGCAACGATCCGGCCAGCATCTCGACAAAAGGCAGGGTGGCTGCTACCAGGAAATTAAGCCGATACGGCAAAATCTGGTAATTGGCGATTTCTCCGGCAAATCCGACGGGGTCCATGACCTTGACCACCCCGGCATACAGAAACACTCCGCCGAGCAGCAGGCGGCAAAGGTGGTAAAAGATCGACTTGAATTTGTTCATGGCTGCCCCTTTTCCACCGGCAAGCCAGCATCCCGCCATTCCGGCATGCCGCCTTCGAATACCCGCACGTCTTCATAGCCGGCCGCCATCAGACGCTGGGCCAGCAGAAAAGAATCCTCACATCCGTAACCGCTGCAGTAAACAACCAGGGTGTTATGCAGAGGGACCTCCCGCCGGAAATCATCGAGACGGCTTTCGATTTCGCCCCAGGGCAGACTTCGGGCTGCAGGCAGGTGCCCCTGCAGATAGAGGTCGACATGGCGGGCGTCAAGCAACAGCACCTCATCGGCGGACAGATCGCTCAGTTCCGCCAGGGATATCGGCATGGGCAGCGGCTCGTTCTCGGATCCAGGCTCATTCAGAACAGCGGACCCCGGGATCTGCCCGGACCAGATATTCCACAGCAGCCGGATGTTGACGGCCATGCCGACCAGCATGGCCAGCGCGACGATCAATGCGGCATCTCGCAACAATGTGATCAGCTGTTTCCGCAAAAACGGCTTATTCATCGGGCGACTCGAGCATTTCGGGCGCAAGCCCTTTCAACATCTGGCGAAAAGCTCTGTTCTCTTTGCGCAATACGGAAATCATACCGGCACTTTCGGTCAGCACCTCGTTCAACTCTTCGAGTTGGCGGGCCTGATGCGTAAAACGTATCTCCAGTTCGACAACGCGTTCTTCCAATTCCGCCAGGCGGTTCATATCGTTTTCATTCATGCGAAACATGCTAGCAGAACCCCCGAGGCAACGCAATAAAGCGATATACAAAGCGTTGCATTCCTTTGCGGCATTCGTATAATATTAATTATTCTAAACCAATCGCCGTTTTTGTCTTGCATGGACATCGAAGCGCCGAAAATAGCTCGGCATGAAGGCATTTCATGAGAAAACCCCGCATACGCTTTCTCCATCGCACCGTATTTCTGATAAGCTTTTTTTTGATAGCCTACTACTCTCCGGGCGTCGCTTCGCCGGAAAACTCAGAAACGGGCCGGGAGCATCTTCATCATCGTGCTCCGATGACGATGAATCCTGAAGTCGGCATTGATGAAAAAATCGGGGATTTCATCCCTCTTGACGCGACGTTTCTGGACGAACGGGGGCAGCCGGTAAAATTATCCGAATTGATCACCGTGCCGACCCTGATCGTGCCGATTTATTTCAGTTGCCCCAACGTCTGCAGTTTTCTGCAGGGAAGCCTGGCCCAGGTGTTGCCCGAGGTGCGTCTGAAACCGGATAAAGACTACCGCGTGCTGTCGATCAGTTTCGACGAACTGGAAGGTCCCGCTGACGCCCGCAAAGCGCGACAGACTTACCGCACCGCCATGAACGCCCCGTTCCCCGAGGAGGCTTGGCGGTTTTTGACCGGGGACGAGAAAAACATCCACCGGCTTTTGGATGCCGCAGGATACCGGTTCGCCCGTCGGGAGGAATACTTTCTGCACCCGGTGGCGGTTTTTGTCGTAACCCCCGAAGGCCGCATCGTGCGCTACCTGCATGGTACCCGCCTGCTGCCCCTTGACATCACCCTGGCCTTGACCGAAGCGGCCGAGGGGCGTCTCGGCGGAACCATCCGCAAAGTGGTGCAGTTCTGCTTCAGCTATGATCCGGGCAGCCGCGGCTACGTTTTCAACCTGTTGCGTATAAGCGCCGTTGCCGTTATTCTGGTGGCTGGAGGCTTCGCACTCTACCTGATTTTATCCGGGCGCAAAAAGCCCAAAGACTGAGGAAAGCATGGGAAAGGTCATCCGAATGGGAGAATTCTTCAGGCGCGGCTTTCTGGAATCGACGGGAGAACAGCCATCCCTGTTCGAATGGATTTTTTCTACCGACCACAAACGCATCGGCCTGCTCTACCTTTATTCCATCTCCACATTCTTCGCCATCGGCGTAACCCTCGGCCTGCTGATACGCCTCGAGCTGATCGCTCCCGGTCGCACCATTGTCGGCCCCGACACCTATAACGCCCTGTTCACCCTCCACGGCGTGGTGATGATCTTCCTGTTTATCATCCCGGGCATTCCGGCCGCCTTCGGCAACATCATGCTCCCTTTGCAGATCGGTGCGCGCGACGTGGCTTTTCCGCGGCTGAACCTCCTCTCGTGGTGGCTCTACATCATCGGCGCCATCATGGCTTTATCCTCTCTGGCGGGCGGCGGCGGCCCTCCCGATACGGGCTGGACCTTTTACCTGCCGTTTTCCGGCGAAACCACCACCAACGTCTCGCTGGCGGTGTTCGCCGTCTTTATCCTCGGCTTTTCTTCCATCCTGACCGGCCTCAATTTCATCACCACCATTCACCGGCTGCGCGCCCCCGGCATGACCTGGACCCGCCTGCCGCTTTTCGTCTGGTCCCTCTACGCCACGGCCTGGGTCCAGGTATTGGCCACACCGATCCTCGGCATCACCCTAGTGCTGATCCTGGCCGAACGCATTCTCGGACTGGGGTTGTTCGATGCCGCCCGCGGCGGCGATCCGCTCATGTACCAGCACCTGTTCTGGATCTACTCCCATCCGGCCGTCTACATCATGGTACTGCCGGCCATGGGCGTCATATCGGAGATTATTCCGGTTTTTGCCCGCCGCCCGATCTTCGGCTACAAGGCCATCGTCGCCTCGAGCATCGGCATCGCCGCGGCCGGCTCCCTGGTATGGGGGCATCACATGTTCGTCAGCGGCATGAGCGACACCGCCATTCTGGTTTTCTCCCTGCTGACCTTTATCGTCGCCATACCGTCTGCCGTCAAGGTCTTCAACTGGGTGGCGACCCTGTACGGCGGATCGATCCGCCTCGACGCGCCCATGCTGTATGCGTTGACTTTCCTGGTGCTGTTTTCTATCGGCGGGCTTTCCGGTCTGGTACTGGGATCGGCAGCCACCGACGTCCATGTTCACGATACCCATTTCGTGGTCGGACATTTTCACTATGTCATGTTCGGCGGTACCGCCTTCGCCTTTTTCGGAGCGCTGCACTACTGGTTCCCGAAAATATTCGGCCGCATGTTCAATGAAAAGCGGGCTGCCTGGGCCTGGGGCATCATGATCTGCGGTTTCAACCTGCTCTATTTTTCCATGCTGCTGGTCGGCCTGCGGGGCATGCCGCGCCGCTATTACGACTACCTGCCTCAATTCGCCCAGCTCAATCGCCTGGCCACTTACGGTTCATGGGTCCTGGCGCTGGGCCTGTTGTTCATGGCGGTAAACCTGCTGATCGCCCTGCGCCGCGGTAAGCATATCGGAGCCAATCCCTGGGAAGCGGCCACCCTCGAATGGACGGTAGACTCGCCGCCGCCGCCGGAAAATTTCGCCGTACTGCCAACGGTTACCCACGGCCCCTATGACCTCGAACAAGCCGGAGAGCCATGAATTCAACAGCACAACATCATGATGCGGAAGGCGCAAAGTTGGGCATGTGGCTGTTCCTGTTTTCGGAACTCCTGCTGTTCGGCGGTCTGTTTGTCCTTTTTGCCGTCTACCTGCAACGTTACCCGCTGCAATTCGCCGCCGGCGGCCGTGAACTCAGTGTGGCATTCGGCACCGTCAATACCGTTCTGCTTCTGACCAGCAGTATGACCGTAGCTCTGGCTCTGGAAGCCTTGCGGCGCAACCGGCGGCGCCTTTGCGAAAGCCTTCTCGGATTTACTCTGCTGGCCGCCCTGTTGTTCCTGGTCAATAAAGGCTTCGAATGGCACGCCAAGTTCCAGCACGACCTCTATCCCGGCTCCGCAACCTTGCAGCAGGCACCGCCCGGCCGGGACGTTTTTTTCGGCCTTTACTATTTGACCACCGGGCTGCACGGTCTGCATGTCATCATCGGCGGGGTGCTCCTGGCGTGGATTTTGGCTCTGGTGCGTTGCGACCGCATTAACGGGGCATCGCCAACCGTGCTGGAAAACGGCGCTCTGTATTGGCATCTGGTGGATATCATCTGGATCTTCATCTTTCCGCTGTACTACCTGCTGCTTTAAAGACACATGCTTGCCTCGCTCAAGCCGGAGGTGGAGCACCTTCAACCACCACATCTATCTGGATGGAACACTCAGACGGATCGAAATAAATGGGGGAAACGTGCACGACGACATGCAACATACCGGCAGCATGAGACAACTGATCGGGATCTGGGGTCTGTTGCTGCTGCTCACAGCAGCTACGGTGGGCATTTCGCGAATCCACCTGGGTGCAGCAAACATATGGGCCGCCCTCGGCATCGCCACCGCTAAAGCGACCCTCGTAACACTTTTTTTCATGCATTTAAAAAAGGAAGGACGGGTAATCAAAATCTCGTTGCTGGTTACCCTGGCGACGCTGGCGACCTTTATCGGTCTTACCTTTTTCGATGTCCTTTATCGCTGAGAGGTTTACGTGACCCCAACCTGGCTTGATACCACCGAAGCGGTGGACAAGGTTTTCCTTTACATTTTCGGCATCAGCCTGGCCTTGCTGATCCTGATTACGGCGGTCATGGTGTTCTTCATCATCCGCTTTCATCGCAGCCGGCAAACGAAACCGAAGGATATCCCCAGTTCCTGTCTGTGGCTGGAGATCACCTGGACCCTCATCCCCACCCTGATCGTTTTGAGCATGTTCTGGTACGGGTGGCAGGGGTATCTGTCCCTGACCAACGTGCCTTCCGACGCCCTGCCGATCAAGGCGGTCGCCCGTCAATGGTCCTGGAGTTTCGTTTACCCCGGCGGTCGCACCAGTTCGAAACTGGTGGTCCCGGCCGGAAAAGCGGTGCGCATTGCCATCGTTTCCGAAGACGTACTGCACAGTCTTTACATTCCGGCCTTCCGAATTAAAAAGGACGCCGTGCCGGGCATGACGACTCACGTCTGGTTCCGAGCCCCCGAAAGCGGATCCTTCGATCTGTTCTGCACCGAATATTGCGGTCTCGCTCACGCCAGCATGATCACCACGGTCGAAGTTCTGCCTGCCGACGAGTTCGACAGCTGGCTGCAAACCCCTCAGGAAGCAGCCGGAACGGCTAAAAGCCGACAACTGCTCGAGCAATACGGCTGCCTGGCCTGCCATTCCCTGGACGGGACCCCCCGGATCGGGCCGAGCTTCGCGCGACTTGCCGAAGGAGAGAAAGTGCAACTTGCCGGCGAAGCTGAAAAATCGGCAATCGTAAACCGTGAGTACCTCAAACGCAGCATCCTCGACCCGCAAAGTGAGATCGTTCAGGGATATCCCGCCGTCATGCCGTCCTTTCGCGACAAAATCAGTGAACAGGATCTGCAACTGCTCATCGATTTCCTGCTGCAGACTGACAAAACATCGACATCCGGAGAGCGGCGACCATGATCCGCGCTCTGCTGCGCCCGTCCCTGTGCAGTGCCGTGGCCATATCGGCGCTGGTCGGCTACCTGGCCGCCGGTGGCGCCCCGGGCCCGCGGATGGCATGGCTCGCGACAGGAATAATGCTGGCCGCGACCGGGGCAACGATTCTCAATCAATGGCAGGAACGACACATAGACGCCCTGATGGTTCGCACCCGTCACAGACCTCTGGCCTGCGGTCGCCTGAGCCCGAGGATCGCCCTGGGGGGCGGGGCTTCTGTCAGCGCTGGCGGGGATTCTGCTACTGACCGTTCTTGACGGTCGCTGCGGTTGGCTCACCCTGAGTGTCTTTCCCCTTTACCACCTGATCTACACCCCCTTGAAACGCCACACCATGCTGGCCCTGCTGCCCGGATCGCTGTGCGGAGCTCTGCCGCCGGTCATCGGCTGGCTGGCGGGCGGCGGCAGCTGGCAATCCCCCCGCCTGGCCATCTTCTCCGGCCTGATGCTCCTCTGGCAGATCCCCCACAGCTGGCACATCCTGTTGCGCGATCGTCGGGATCTGCACCGCGCCGGTCTCTTCCCGGAACTGCACCGACTTCCCCCTCCACGCTTGCGGCAATTGATTTTTGTATGGATTTCGGCATTGACAACCGCTACCCTGGCGATCCCGGCCCTTCTGATCCCCGGCACGCCTACGATACGCTGGATGGTTTTAGGACTGGCGGCCTGGCCACTGGCGGTTTTGATTACCCACCGCCGGAAGCAAGAGCGCCATCCGGTGGCTGGATGGCAAGGCGGCACCGGAGTCTTCTACCTGGGCGCATTGATGATTCTGCTGCTGCTGTATTGATCGAGTAGTCGAAAAGAACCGTTCAAAGAGAGGGAAGTCATGCACGCTGCCAAGGAGCGCATTCGCCTGCGCATCTACCTGGCCATATTCGGTTTTGTCCTTGTTTTGGGCACCATCGGTTTCATGTTCGCCGAGCACCTGTCGGCTATCGACGCCATCTACTTCACCATCGTCACCATCGCCACCGTCGGCTATGGAGACATATCCCCTGCGACCCCTGCCGGCAAGGCGCTGGCGGTCATCCTGATTGTCACCGGCGTGGGAACTTTCGTCAGCACCCTGGCAACCGCCACGGAAGTGTTTCTCAATCGCCGTGAATACCAGACGCGACAACAGAAGCTGCAAATGATCGTGGGACTGTTTTTCAGCGAAGCGGGCTGCGAACTGCTGACCCACGGCGTGCGCGCGGATCAACAGAGCGTGTTTCTGCAGAACTCGCTCGCCATCGATGCGAACTGGTCGTCAAAGGACTTCGATCGCGCCCGACAGAGGCTGGAATCGCACGATTTCGCTATCCGGCACAACAACCTCGATCTGCGCTCACTCCGAACACAGCTTGAATCCCAGGGGCCCATGCTGGTGCGATTGATGGAGAGCCCTTATCTGCTGGAACACGAGGCCTTCACCGACCTTCTCATCGCAACCCTGCACCTGAAAGAGGAGCTCCAGTTCCGCCAGGATCTCTCCCATCTGCCGGAAAGCGACCGGGAGCATCTTGCCGGTGACGTGCGCCGCTTTTACCAACTGGCGGCGAACCAATGGCTCCATTATGTCGAGCACCTCCAGACCCATTATCCGTTTCTCTACTCCCTGGCGGTGCGCACAAATCCTTTTGTTCCGGAAGCCTGCCCGCTGATACGATCCGCCTGAGACAGCGGCAGGCACTTTGATCAATCCGGATCCACCGGCCTCCGCCGGCGCTTGCGTTCGGAACGTAACCGCTTGGCAGCCAGACGCCGCTCCTTTGCAGCCTTGCCGGGCCTGGTGGGAATACGGCGACGCGGTTTGCGCCGCAATGCGGCAAGCTTTTCAGCAAGACGCTCGAGCGCTTTTTCGATATTGGCCTGACGTGAGCGCTGTTCGGAAGCGGTCACGGTAAGACCACTTGGACGGTGGTGAATACGCACGGCCGTTTCGGTTTTATTCCGATGCTGTCCGCCCGGTCCGCCGGCTTTGAAAAAGGTTATTTCCAGGTCACGCTTGTTCATCGTCATAGGCTTTCCTTGAATGCGCTGGCAATTTCGAGCCGGCCATGGTAGAAAAAACTTCAGTATTCAATCGGATCATTATCTGGGGGACTTTCATTCATGACTCATTTTGCCCTGACCATTATCGGCCGGGACCGTCCCGGTATCGTCGCCAAAGTTACGGAAATCCTCTATCGTCTGGGCTGCAATATCGCCGATTCGAGCTGCACCATCCTGGGCGGGCAGTTCGCCATGATCCTGATTCTTTCCCATCCGAAAATGCAAAGCAACGAAGAATTCGGCACCTCTTTCGCCCCCTTGGAAGCGGACGGGCTGTCGGTTTTCCTGCGCAAGCTGCAGCCCGGCGGGGAATCCGCAGCGGAAATCGATGGCGAAATCTGCATGATCTCCGTTTACGGATCGGACAAACCCGGCATTGTTTACCCCGTGGCAAAAATTCTGGGGGACATGCAGATCAACATTACCGATCTCAATACCAAACTTGTCGGCACTCCGCAACGTCCCGTGTACGTGATGATGATCGAAGCGGTACTTCCCGCCGGACTCGAAATCGAAGAGCTCTCCTCCGCGCTGGACCGGCTGAAAAAAGATCTGCAGGTCGACATCGCCATCCGCTCCATAACCCCCGTAGAGCTCTGAGACCATGCCTGTCAAAGACGTTCTCATCTATCCTCACCCTTTGCTCAAAAAGATCTGTGCTCCGGTCGAGCACCTCGGCGAGGAGATCGACTCCCTGATACAGGATCTTATCGACACCATGGTGGCGGCCGGTCATTCCGTCGGCGTGGCCGCCCCGCAGATCGGCGCGCCCCGCCGCGTGGTGGTGGTCGACGTATCTCACAGCAAACTCGGACGCGACGACAATCATGGCCTGCTGGTCATGGTCAATCCGGAAATTCTCGAACGGGAAGGCCGCAAGGTCTCCCGGGAAGGCTGCATGAGCGTTCCCGATTACACAGGCAATGTCGTGCGTGCCGAAAGCGTTGTGGTGCAGTTTCTCGACCGCGAAGGAAAGCAAAGGGTCATTCGTGCCCGCGGATTCGAGGCTGTCGCACTGCAGCATGAAATCGACCATCTCGACGGCCTTCTTTTCCTCGACCGCGTTTCCAGCCTGAAGACGGATCTTTTCCGCCGCAAAAAACGCTGATCTTCTGCCTCGACCGAGCTTCCCGTCCGCCGCCCATTGAATCCCGGGCCTTATTCAGTATACTCAGTTAGTGTCCGCCCGAAAACCTCGGATGGACACGGCGCGGTTCTCGTAGAATATTTCTGTCGCCAATGGATACAGCGCGTAGCTCATGCAGTTTGGCACCCCAAAAGGAAGCTTTCGCAAAAAGCGCCAAATGCAAGGCGCGCGATTGTCGAGCAATGAGGCGCACTTAGGTACGTCGAAGCAGCGAGACAATCGCAGCAACGCAGTAGTTGGCGAGTTTTTTGCGACGCCATCAAAAAAGGGGAAACAATGTTCAACACGCGAGACAAATCATCCGGCAACGACGCCGATCGGATTTTGTCGCACAATGTTCATCCTTCCGGCTGGACGAATCCCGAACCTGCCGACCGTTATAACCTGGTGGTGATCGGTGCCGGCTCCGCAGGATTGGTAGCCGCTGCCGGAGCCGCAGGGCTCGGTGCCCGTGTCGCACTGGTCGAACGTCTCAATATGGGGGGAGACTGCCTCAATTTCGGATGTGTGCCGTCAAAGGGACTTATCCGGTGCGGCCGCGCAGCATTCGATGCCCGCCATGCATATCGTTTCGGAGTCACCGGCACAGAAAAGATCCGAACCGATTTCAAATCCGCCATGGAACACATGCGAAAGGTACGTGCCACCATCAGTCACCACGACTCCGCCCGGCGGTTCCAGCAGGATCTCGGGGTAGACGTTTTTTTCGGAGAGGGTTCCTTTTCCTCCCCGGATACTCTCACCGTCAACGACAAGCAGCTGCGGTTTCGCAAAGCCGCCATCTGCACAGGCGCCCGTGCCACGGCGCTGCCCATTCCCGGCCTCGAGGAAACCGGCTACCTCACCAACGAAACGGTTTTCGGACTGGACACGCTGCCTCCGCGACTGGCCGTCATCGGTGCCGGCCCCATCGGCTGCGAACTGGCTCAGGCTTTTGCCCGTTTCGGCAGCCAGGTGACGATTCTTGAGTATGGCAGCGGCGTGCTGCCCCGTGAAGACCGGGAGGCGGCAGCCATTGTGGAACGTGCCCTGCTGGATGAGGGGATTACCATCCATTTCGATTGCCGCACCAGGCAGATCAACCGTCACGGACATGAAAAAAACATTCGGATCGATACCCCCGAAGGGCCCCGCACAATCGTGGTGGACGAAATTCTCGTCGCCGTCGGCCGCGCCCCGAACATCCTTGGCCTTGGGCTTGAAAAAGCCGGAGTGGAGTTCGACCCCAAAGCGGGAGTACGGGTCGACCCCAGGCTGCGGACCAGCAACCGCCGCATCTTTGCCGCCGGAGATGTCTGCTCTCCTTACAAGTTTACCCATACGGCCGATGCCATGGCCCGCATGCTGTTGACCAATGCCCTGTTTCATGGACGCCAATCGACCGAAAGCATGGTCATTCCCTGGGTTACCTACACGTCTCCCGAAGTGGCGCACGTAGGCCTTTATGAGCATGAAGCTACCCGGCAGGGGCATGCCGTTACCACCCTGACCGTGCCTCTTACAGAAACCGATCGGGGAATCATCGATGGCGAGGCCAACGGCTTTGCCAGGGTTCATCTGAAAAAAGGCAGCGGCAAAATTCTTGGCGCCACCATCGTCGCCGAGCATGCCGGCGAGATGATCGGCGAAATGTCCCTGGCCATTTCAGCAAAACTCAAGCTGAGTGCCATCGGCAAAACCATCCATCCGTATCCGACCCAGGCCGAAATGATGCGCAAACTGGCGGATACCTATCAACGCAGCCGTTTGACACCCATGCTCGAAAAGGTTTTCAAAACCTGGTTCCGATGGCAGAGGCGTTGACTTTATCCCCAGGGAAAAGACCTTTTTCACAAGTTATACACAGACAATCCTTTTCCATCCCAAAGAAACCTATGCCGTCTTTTGAAATTACCCATCGAAAACGCCTTGAAAAAGCCGCCCGTCAGGCAGCGGCAAAAAGCTACAGCCCCTACAGCAACTTTGCCGTCGGCGCCGCCCTGTTGACCTGCGACGACAAGATTGTCAATGGCTGCAACATTGAAAACGCCTCTTACGGCCTGACGCTCTGCGCCGAACGGGTCGCCCTGGCCCGGGCGGTAGCCGAGGGTCATCGCCATTTCAGCGCTCTGTTCATCTTTACCGCGACGCAAACCCCGACCCCGCCCTGCGGCGCCTGCCTGCAGGTACTTGCCGAGTTTGCACCTCAGCTTCGCATTACCGCAGTCTGCGATACCGAATTGACGCTTGAGGGAGGACTGGATGATTTCCTTCCCCACGCTTTCGTCCGGTAAACCCGTTCATGCCTCCGGCAGACGAAGCATTCGTAAGCCGAACCACCCATTCCCGTCGCCGGCAGGCGGCGATAGACACCACTCGTAAAAAGGGATTTCATGACCGATCATCGACCTCTTTACCATATAGGTTTCAATACCGGGGACCTCGGTGAGCTTCCTCCGGTTACCGCCTTGTTATGCGGAGCACCCGAACGCACAAGACAGATTGCCATGACCACCGAAGGCGTATCCTGCCTGAAAACTTTATCGGAAAACCGGGGCTTGCACAGCTATCTGCTCGCCCTCGATACGGGCCAACCGTTGCTTGCAGCCACCAGTGGCATGGGTGCCCCATCCCTGAGCATCGTGGTCAACGAACTGTTTGCCGCCGGCATTCGCCGCATTATTCGGGTCGGAACCTGCGGCTCCATTCAGGAACGTGTCAGGGTCGGCAGCGTCGTCATTTCCAATGCAGCTTTGTGCCGGCAGGGAGCCGCCAACGATGTCGCCCCTCCGGAATATCCGGCCGCGGCGGACCCTTTCCTTACCGTGGCCCTGGCGGAAGCTGCACGCAACCTGCGCATCGAGCATCATGTAGGCCTGACCGCCTCCGTCGACACATTCTATGAAGGGCAGGAACGTGTAACCACGTCGGCCAACCCCTATCTGCTGCGCCATCTGCAGGGAGTCACCGAGGAATATCGTCGTCTGAATATTCTGAATTATGAAATGGAAGCTGGAACTCTTTTTAAAATGGCTGGAGTTTACGGATTTTCGGCCGGGTGCATCTGCGGAGTCCTGGCTGGACGAACTGCAAGTGAAAGCATCGATCCGGATCGGAAGGAGTTGGCCCAGCAGAATGCCATACGGGTGGCTCTGCAGGCCGTTCGTGCTCTCGAACTGTAGAACGCTTCAGCGTTTACAGGCCGTTTTTCACCAGCCTGTAAAACTGGCGTCATACACCCCTTCGTCGACCGTAGCACAAGGATCGCTCATCACAAGCTGGTTGCGGCCACCTTCCTTGGCGGCATACAAAGCGGCATCGGCCCTTGCTATGAGATCGTCGGCCATTTGGCCGGGCAGGTGTTCGGCAACTCCGACGCTCAATGTCACCAGATACGGGAAGCCCTCTTTTTCGCGCCCGGCCCATTGCTGTAGAGCCTGTTGCAGACGTTCATGGATATCGATGGCCCCATGCGGAGCACTTGCCGGAAGAATGACGGCGAAATCTTCCCCCCCGTAGCGGCAGGCTACATCATCCTCTCGGCTCACCTTGGTTATCAACTCCCCCAACCGGCGCAATACACGATCCCCTTCGAGATGTCCGAAAGAATCGTTGAACAACTTGAAGTTGTCGATGTCCATCATCATCAGGGTAAGGGGCTGATCCAATTGTTCTGCACTGCGAATCTCCAACTCAAGCCGAGTCCGAAAATACCTCATATTGAACAAACCGGTCAGACCATCTGTAAAAGCCAGAAGCATATGCCGCCGCTCGGAAACCCGTAGCACCTCCTTCTCTTTTTGTAACGCCCCGATCCTGTCGCCAAGCGCACACACCAGCAACAACCCTACCCCCGTACAGCCAACTTCCAACAGATAACTTCCCGCTTGAGGAAAGGGCAAATCGTCCGACAATACGACAACCTGCGCGACTGCTTCAGCGCCCGCAAGAACACTTGCTCCGAACAGGAAACGCGCCTTTTCGATTCCCTTATGCCAGGCGTCCAGGCTCGCTGCACTCAACAGGACGACAGAGGGACTCGTCATGAATAAAATCGCCGGACCGCTTACCCGAGCGCCACCTGCATAAACCAGCAGAACCAGAACACCACCCTGCGCGATAAATATCCACAGCAGGAAGTCTACCCGTGACAGATCCGAAGCCCGCGCGGCACTATGCAAAAAGGATCTGGAAAAATATCCCAAGGCGACGAAAAAAATGCCGATGGTTACCCATGCGAATCGTGCGACCTCTTTTGCAGATACATCGTTCAGACAGGTCCGCGGCAGAGGATGAACGGACACAAAAAAGACTCCCAGCAGCAATACCGTCAGGGCGCACCAGAGAAAGCTGACCTCACGAAGGGATGCAAAAAGAATAAGGCAATAGAATGAAAGAGCCGCGAATATTCCCAGTTCCAGGCCAAAGCGAAGCCAGGAGGCAACATTCGCGTCTGCCGGGCGGCTTTCGGCAACCTCCGCCGGGTCGATAGTCCGACGATACGAAGGGCCGGACATCTCCAAGGAAGATGCGGTGCCGGCAGCAGCCAGCGTTGTTGCCGTGGCGAGGGACAGGCCTTCAATTTCACTCGGCTCCTGCCATCCATGCCCCTGGGCCCTGGCGCAAGTCCATCCCCCCATCACCAGCCATACCAGCAACATCATCACTGCAACCATACTTCCGGCGGCGCCACCGGCATGGAACCGTCCTTTGAAATCGATGATGAAAACCTTCATACATGCCATAAAACCACCGCCTTACGGTATGCAAAGTTGTCATACATATTCGTCACTTCGACCAAGGCAAGAACGCATTCTTTATCCGTTTGCCACGCCGGCATCAAAATGCCGGGTTAAGGCAAACCGGCGACTGGGGTTTGCCTTTCCGTTCGTACTTGTTCGAATCATCGCCTGCAATACTCTTGGATTTTTCAAATTAGATAAGACTATCAAAGAGACAGTTTACACTCTTTTCGCTTTTTCTCAACATTTTATAATTTTTTTACTCATGAGGATGTTTCCTTGTGGGTGCGGGTACCAGGCACCGGCATTCTGAAACCTGAAAACACCCCATGACAGCGGCGGTTGGAACGTCCGCCCCTTGACAAAAGAGTATCCGAATGTCTACATTAGTGGCCAAATCAGAACATATGGAGGTTTTTCAAATGCCTATTTACGAATACCAATGCGATGCATGCGGCCTTGTCTTTGAAGCGCGTCAGAAATTTTCCGACAAACCTTTGAGTGAATGCAAGGAGTGTGGCGGCTCTGTACAAAAGCTTATCTCCCAGTCCGCATTCGCCCTCAAGGGAGGAGGATGGTATCAGCAGGGTTATTCCTCCGGCAAAAAACCTGCCGCGTGCGGTTCCGGCACCCCGGGAGCAGGCTGCGGTGGATGCCCGAAAGCAGCCAGCAACGCCTGAAAGACCAAAGCGCCCGCCGGCTGTACCGGCGGGCGCTTTGTTACTGCAGCTCCTTGCCTTTCGTCATTTCCTTCCCGGCAGCAACCGTCCCTGGCGCTCCAACCGGTTCAACACAAAATTCTTTATCGCCTCTTGCCTTTACATTGGGAATTCTTTTCCGTATATTTCGCAAAAACCGGCAGTTTTTTCAACTCACCGGTCACAGGCACACGATCAGACGCTTCGAAAAACTAAAACGCCGATGTTCCGCCGGAAAAATGCGGAACCAAATTGCTGCAAGGGAGGCCGCATGTTCTTTCCAGAAGAATTGCTTTACAACGAGGATCATGTGTGGGTTGAGGAGGAAGCGGGTCAGGCCACCATCGGCATCACTGAGTATCTCCAGGATGAAATGGAGCAGATTCTGTCTGTCGAGATGCCCGAGATCGGTAGCGAAATCGAACTGGGGGACACTCTGGCGACCATCGAATTACCCCAGGGGGTAATGGAAATATACTCTCCCCTTTCCGGCGAAGTGCTGGAGATCAACCAGGATCTGGTCGATTCGCCGGAGTGGCTGAATTCCTCGCCATATGAGGATGGCTGGATCATCTGCGTGAAAATGACGGAGACAGAAGAGCTTGAAGACCTGATGGATGCCGATGATTACACGGAATTCGTGCAGGGATAAAAAGCAGAAGACGTTCTCGCCTGCAGTCGTCACCATGCATCCGTCTTGGGAAAAAACGAAAGCGCTATAGTGCGTTCTCATGCGAAATTCAGAGATAAACGCTGTTTAACGACCGGTAATATTGCGGAACTCCCCTCCGGAGGAGAGCCTGTACTGGAAATAAGCCATGATGGTAAGGCGATCCTTAGGATAAGAGGATGGCAGATTGCCATAGGAGGCTCCGCGATAAACAGCTGCAAAAGCTTCACGATCAAGGGTCGAATAACCGGAGCTTTCAAGAACGTTGACATCTTTGACGCTGCCATCCCGGTTGATAACGATTTTAAGCAGGCAAACCCCCGATTCACCGCGTTCGGCAGCAACTCGCGGATAATTCCAGACCTGGTAGATATTGTCGCGAAACCGTTTGAAAAAGGATGAAAGCAAATCCTTTTCCGTATCGAGCCAGACAGCCTCTCCCTCCTCCACATCCTCCCTGTATTTACGAGCCATCCCCTCCCGCAGGCGTTCCTGCGTTGTTTCAGGCAGACCGAGATCCAGAGACTCGGGCACTGCCGGCTTGCGGGTGCCGGGTCCGGGACTCGGTACGGCAGCCACACTCGCCGGGGGGGGAGTCGCAGAATGGGAAGGCTGGCGATCCTCGGGCGCCTTTCCCTTGGGCGCCGTCTCTTTCGACACCACCCGTTCCTCGGGAGCCACCCTTTTGGCCGGCTTCCGACGTGGTTCTGTGGGGCGTACCTGAGGCGGCACATCGAGTTCCCGAGGTTTGGTCTGTGGCGGTCGCATCTCGACCACTACAGGTTCTTTGCGGACGGTTGTTTCCAGCAACCTGTGGGCCGGCAGAACATACAACAAGAGCAGATGCAACAGCAGGGACAGAATGATGAAAACGGCCAGAAGGATATCTTGACGGAAGCTTGGACTCATCTCGACCTTTGTTTCCACCGAAAGGTGGGAGGTTGTTTTTACAGGCCATTATACATGAAGGCACCGGCATTTGGCCAGCCGGGAATCTTTGCAGGGATGCGGCAAAAGGCACCATCACCATGAGGAAAAGAGGTTGACCCCCCCGGGGGCATAAAGTATAAATGAGGCGCTCGAAACTTCTATACTCGAAGGAGGATTCCCCATGCACTTAGTAGATCAAATCAAAACCAAGGCTCGTGAAAACCGCCAGATCGTCGTTCTGCCCGAGGGCTACGACGACCGCATGATTCAGGCTGCCGGGCCGATCGTGAAGGACAATCTTTCCGACGTCGTCCTGCTCGGCGACCCTGCCACTCTGCAGGCCAAAGCTGACGAACTCGGCGTCTCCCTCGAAGGCGTTACCCTGCTGGATCCCAAAAAAGCTCCCCAGCTCGACGCCTATGCCGACGAACTGGTCGAAATCCGCAAGAAAAAAGGTCTCTCCAGAGATGACGCGCTGAAACTGCTGACCGCCGATGACAACCTGTTCTTCGCTGCCATGATGGTGCGCCGGGGCGATGCCGGCGGTTGCGTTGCCGGAGCTTACAACACCACCGGCAATGTCCTTCGTGCCGCATTTCAGGTCATCGGCCCCGCACCCGGCATGAAGACAGTCTCTTCCTGCTTCATCATGGTTACCAAGACTCCGGAATTCGGTGAAAACGGCTCGCTGATTTTCGCCGACTGCGCTGTCAACCCGAATCCCGATGCTCGGGCCCTGGCCGAAATCGCCGTATCGACCGCATGCAGCTGCAGAAGCTTCCTCGGTGTCGACGCACGGGTGGCCATGCTTTCCTTCTCCACCAAGGGCAGCGCCAAACATGAAGATCCGGAAAAGGTCATCGAAGCTCTGGGCATCGCCAAGGAAATGGCCCCGGAACTGCAAATCGACGGGGAGCTGCAGGCCGATGCCGCCCTGGTGCCCAAAGTCGGCGCCAGCAAAGCACCCGGCTCCAACGTCGCCGGCAAAGCCAACACCCTGGTTTTCCCCGACCTCGACGCCGGCAACATCGGTTACAAACTGGTCCAGCGTCTGGCCGGGGCGGAAGCCGTCGGTCCCATCATCCAGGGACTGGCCAAACCGGTCAACGATCTGTCCCGTGGCTGCTCGGTGGACGACATTATCAGCGTCACCGCCATCACCGCGGTCCAGGCTCAGGGCTGTTGAGCGAATCAACATACAAAGTAAGAAGGCCGGTGGAGCAACTCCACCGGCCTTTTTACATACAACAAAATATTCGGCTTACTTACGCTCGTAGTCCTTGGACTTGAAGCTGTATTCGAAGCTCATGTGGTCGCTGTAGGTGTTTTCCAAAATACCGACCACGTCTTCGGTAAAGACCAGTTCTTCGTCAGTGGGAATGACGAACACCTTGACCGGAGAGTCGGGTGCGGAAATCTCCACTTCGGCTTTCTTGGTACGGGTCTTGAGATTGAGTTCCTTATTGACCTTGATGCCCAGAGCCTCGAGACCTTCGAGTGCCTGCTGACGGATCTCGGCGCCCATTTCACCGACACCGGCGGTAAAGACGATGGCATCGACCTTGCCCAGGGCAGCCATATAGGCACCGATGTACTTCTTGATGCGATAGGCTTCGATATCGTTGGCCAGCTTGCAGCGCTTGTCGCCGGCTTTGATCCCCTCACCGATATCGCGGCGGTCCGTGTACTTGCCGGTAACGCCGAGCAAACCGGACTTTTTGTTCAGGATGCTGTCCATCTCCTTGGCGGTGTAACCTTCACGCTCCATGATGAAGGTCGGGATGGCGGGGTCGATATCGCCGCAACGGGTACCCATAACCGCACCTTCGAGAGGAGTCAGGCCCATGCTGGTATCGATGCAGACACCGCCGCGGATGGCGGCATGAGAGGCACCGTTACCGATGTGCAGGGTAATAATGTTGCAGTCCTTGGCATCCTTGCCGAGCAGCACGGCGGCCCGCTTGGAGACATAAAGATGCGAGGTGCCGTGGAAGCCGTAACGACGTACGCTGTGCTTTTCGTACCACTCGTAAGGCAGCGGATACATGTAGGCTTCTTCGGGCATGGTCTGATGGAAGGCAGTATCGAAAATGGCTACGTGAGGAACGTCGGGCAGAACCTTTTTGGCCGCCTCGATACCCATGATGTTGGGCGGATTGTGCAAGGGGGCCAGATGCTGAACGTCTTTGATCCCCTGGAGGACTTCGTCGGTGATCAGAACCGAGCTGGAAAACTTCTCGCCGCCATGCACGACACGGTGACCAACGGCGGAAATTTCATTCATGGCCTTGACCACGCCGACCTTTTCGTCGGACAGAGTCCTGATAATCAGCTCGATAGCGACGGTGTGATCGGGGCAATCGTGTTCACTCTTGTAATCTTCGCGCCCGGGGACCTCGTGAGAAATGAACGAATCACCGATACCGACCCGCTCGACGACACCCTTGGCGATAACTTCGCGACGCTCCCAGCTGTAGAGCTGGTATTTTACGGATGAACTTCCGCAGTTCAAAGCAAGAATATCCATAGAACTTAACTTACCTCCTATTTAAAGTGTTACGGGCGAAAAGGCCGGCCCCTTTCCGCCCATTGGTCAGGCTAAGTCAAACGGATAAATACTATAAGATGCCCCATTTAAATGCAAGGCCTTTGTCTACAACATCTTTTACATGATTTGGGGTGGACAATCCCTGAAAAGGTGTTGTAGAATTCGCTCCAAGAATTAACAAGGGAAGAAGCAAGTGATTTCAACGCAAAGGAGGTGAATACCTTGGCTCATACTATCACTGACGATTGCATTAACTGCGGTGCTTGTGACGACAGCTGCCCCCTGGGCGCTATCGAAGAGAAAGGCGAAGCTCGCGTCATCGACGCCGATGCCTGCACCGACTGCGGCGCCTGTGTTGACAGCTGCCCCGTAGACGCCATCAAAGGCTAAGAATCAAGTACAACATGTGAATAGCGGGAGGAACCGTCACCGGATTCTCCCGCTATTCCTTTAATCGGACCGCAAAATTCACTTCTAAAGAAGAGAGCATCGATACCATGCCCGGTTTCTGGGAACTGATTCTGCTTATCGTGATCTGCCTCTTGCTTTTCGGCGCGCGCAGACTGCCGGAAATAGGTGCCGGCCTGGGCAAAAGCCTTTCCAACTTTCAGAAAAGCCTCCGTTCGGGGAAAGATGCCGAGGCTTCGGATGACCGGGAATCCTTCCGGGATGAGAACTGAAACTTCAGCCCCTCCTCCACAGCGACCGCAACTCCACACAATTTTCACGACGATTCAGAAATCCCCCCGAGAGAGATATTCCGCGAACCGAAAAAGACGAGGCACTTATCCGCACGAAACACTAATGGGATACGGGCTTGGAATCGACCACCTCGACGGAAAACTCACTCAAACTGTCCGGAAGGTTGCGAAAAACAATGGTGAAGGGAATGGATTTTCCCGGGGGTACGTTCAAATTGCTCAGAGAATCGCCAAACTGGTTATCCATTCTTTCGACAATACGCTCAAAAGGCATGGTTCGCAAATCAGCTACCCGGAGAGGGTTTCCGCAAAACACCGTCTGTTGCAGCAACAATGCCCCCTTATCGTCAAACAACATGCCTTTGACGGAGATGGCGGAACGTGGCTCCTGGAACTCATTGACCGCCTCCCCCTGAATGACGAACAAACGCCCCACCTTGCCGTTTTGCAGAAAAAAACCTTGCAGGCCGGACGTACCAATCTGGCCAACGGATGACTCCGAAGGCGTTTTAATGTGCAGCAGCGTGAAGATTCGATCCTTGTTGAGCAGCCCCTTTTGCCAGACGAAATAACCGCCTGCAGCAACCCCCACCAGCAGCAGGATAACCAGAAAAGCCACTCCCTTGCGCCCCGATTTGCGTACATGGCGCGTTTTCACCGGAGGAGGCAATACCCCCGGATCGTTCTGCTTGGAAATATCCTCGTCGAAAAGACCGGTGCCACCCTCCGCCGTATCCATGTCAAACGATTCCTGCTCCTCCGGCGAAGACATCTCCATGGATTCGGAACTGGAGAAACCGAACGATTCGGAGGGAGCATCGATGTCAGGCTTTTCCGCGTTTCCATCCGAGGGAAAATCGTCATCATCCTCAAAGGAAACATGATCCCCAAAAGAAAAATCATCCTCCGACACACCTGACGATTCGCCGAAAAAGGCATCCGATTCCGGGTTTTCCTCATCGTCAAAAGCCTTGAAATCGAACTCGTCGGAAAAACCGCCATCAAAAGCGCCCTCCTTCGATTCACCGGCATCGTCCATGTCGGCTCCCAGGTCGAGCTCATGAAACGCCACTCCGCCCGGCTCCGGCGTTTCTGATCCGACGTCGGCATCGTCGCCAAAAAAGGATTGCTCGTTCTGATTCGAAAGTTTCTGCTCAGGCTTCCGGTTCAATTCCCCCCGGTCTGGAACGGGCGGTTCCTGCTCCGGCGGCATGACCGTAAATATTTTCTTACAATTGGAACAACGGATCTTGGTACCGCTGGGTTTTATCTTCTCTTCAGCCAGGCGAAACCGACTGGAACAGTCGGGGCATTGCACAATCATATCGGCCTCTCTTTGTCAACGCATGGAGAACCTTCAAGCACATACAGATCCGGAAGTTCCCGATATTTTTCCTGATGATCGAGTCCATAACCGACGACAAACCCCTCATCCAGAGATAAGCCGACGTAATCCGCTTCGATCTGAACCCGACGGTCGGATCGTTTGTCCAACAAGGTGCAGACCTTCAACGAGCGCGGCTTCCGATCGAGCAGACGATGGTACAAGGTCTGCAGAGTATAGCCGGTATCGACAATATCCTCGACAATGATGACATCCCGGTCAGTGACGGAAAACTCCAGATCCTTACGCATTTCCACCACTCCGGAGGAAATCGTGTCGCATCCGTAACTCGCCATGCGCACGAAATCCATGACCATGGGACGGGAAATGCTGCGAACCAGATCGGCAAAAAACAAAAAAGAGCCTTTCAGAACACAAACCAGCAGAATTTCCCGACCTGCATAATCGCGGTCGATTTCTTTACCAAGTCTGTGAACCTGATCCGCTATCTGATCACGTGTGTAGAGAATTCTGAGGAAATCAAACATGAAAATCCGCCAATAAAATAAAACCCTTTTCAAGTCCGGAATTTATAACAACACTGACGGGGACTGTCAATCTTATTGCAAATGACTCTCGGTTCGTTTTCTTGGGCGAAACATGCGTAAATATGGCCGCTTACTCCACGCATGTCGCTGCTCCCCGACACGCCTGCGGCAATGACCCAGCCCCCCTTGAATCCATGATACTGCGCGAAAAGGTGGCTCGGATCCTTAGATTTATGTTATAAAGCCAGAAAACCGCGCTGCCCGTTCTATACGGATAATAATCATCATTGAATTGATGGCGTCGCAAAAACTCGCCAACTGCTGCGTTGCTGCGATTGCCTCGCTGCTTCAACGTACGTAAGTGCGCCTCGTGGCTCGACAATCGCGCGCCTTGCAGCCGGCGCTTTTTGCTTAGCCATCCCATTTGATGTTTTTTGCGAAAGCATCAATTGACCGTTTTCCTGATGGAGGCCAGTCATGAAAAAGCTTTTCTCTCTCTTCTTTCCGCTTATTCTCCTCACGCTGTTTTGCGGTCGGGTTCTGGCAGCGCCACAACTCGTCATACCCAGCCCGGCCTATCATTTTGGTACGATCGCCGAGGGCAGCAAACTTGAACACGTTTTCTCCTTCACCAACCGCGGAGACGAAACACTCCTCATCGAGCGGGTGCGTTCCACTTGTGGCTGCACGGGGACCTTGCTGTCCCAGAAGGAAATCCCTCCCGGAAAATCGGGAGAGGTTAAAATCATCTTCAATTCCAGGGGCATGCGAGGACCGGTCGTCAAATGGATCTACCTTTACAGCAACGATCCCGGTACGCCGAAGGCGCGCATGCAGATCAACGGCATCGTTCAACCCGAAATCGACGTCACTCCGGCGCGCCTGCGCCTTACCGATATGCGGCCGGGAGAGATGCGCGAAGCCTTTATCACTCTGACCAACAACAGCGAACAACCTGTATTTCTGTCAAACCTCAAAACCGTCCCTGAGGCTTTGTCGGCAACCTTGTCCGACACACGATTGCCCCCCGGAGCTTCGACTAAAATCAAGATCCGCCTGCACGTACCATCTGACAAAACGCACCAGAACGGCTATATCCACCTCACCACAAGCAGTCCCCGAACGCCGAAAATTCGCATTTCCGTTTTCGGTATCGTCCGCAGGCAGACACCCTGAAAACGACCATGGCGTTGATCCGGGAGTTTATGAACCCACAGGTCCGGAAAAAAAGATTTCAACACATCGCCAAGGCTTTGCGATATTCGCGCCATGTTCGTAAATTTGCAATCCGGGTGGAATATGCTTGAATTTTCATGCGGGCCGGATTGTGGAATCCGGTCTGTACCCTTCTTTTGACATGAACCTTTGAAATACCTGCGAGTGGATGATGTTGCCGGAAATACAAACCCATCTTGAACAATTGAAATGGCTACTGATAATCCTGATTGC
Organism: Desulfuromonadales bacterium; assembly: GCA_030154185.1. Lineage (GTDB taxonomy): Bacteria > Desulfobacterota > Desulfuromonadia > Desulfuromonadales > Syntrophotaleaceae > Syntrophotalea. The sequence goes on along the minus strand of JASKKK010000001.1, from coordinate 52,779 downwards.
GCTGGTATGCCCGCTGTTGGCTCTCATGCTCGGCGGTACGACTGTATCGCTCGCCAGTGCGAGCCTGAAGCACAGGACCGGCGAAAAGGAAACGCCGCCCTGGATTGACGGTCTCCTGAGACGCGCAAATCCATCCGTAGAGCATGACACCCTCGTCGTATTGACGATTATCGCAAGCCTGTTGTTGTTCAAGATCATTTACCGGCCGCAACTTTTTTCCAATGCCGCCTGGATCGTGCTCATCCTGCTGCTTACCGCCGGTCTCGGCTTGATGGTATGCTGCCGATACAGGCTTGTCGATCAACGCCCGCTCGACAGGACGGCACTGGCTATAGGCGGGGCGGGTGTCACCATCGTTGCTGCCTGTTGTCTGGCTTTGGCCTGCACCGAAAGCATTCTACTGACTCCCGAGTTCTGGCCACACCTGTCCCACCTGCCATACCTGTTTTTATCCTGGCATGGCTTCACACGCTTTGCAGAATTTCTTTTACTGACTTGCGCCATCACAGGCAATGCGCTGCTTTTTTCAACCACTTCGCCATACCCAACGTCGATTCCGCCCCCTGCGGCAGACTGTGTCGCGCGACGCATAGGAGCAGGCCTTTCACTCGGGGCCCTCCTGCTCTGGCCCTTGGCACTCGGTCTCGAAATGGCCCTGATTCCATCTCTTGCCGGCGGGCGTCTTTTGACCGCATTGGCAGTCGCGTCCATTCTTCTCGCCGCTTTCTGCACCTTCTTACTGGGCATGACCCTGTATGGAAAGATACATGCCCCGAAAACTTTTTTTGCCATGATCATACTGCTGTTCTGGTGCTGGGCATTCATGGGGCATGTAGCCAGAGAGCGTACCCTTACGCCTGTTGCACTTGCCGGACTGGCCGTCGAAACGCCTACGCCAGCACTTGCGACCGAAGGGGAATCCATTCCGCCGGAAGTCAGCCCATCAAAAGCGGCGAAGGTTCTCAACGGCAAGGAACTTTTCGAGCAAAAATGCAGCGTCTGTCACCGCTTCGATCAGCGAGTGGTTGGTCCGCCATTGAATTCGGTAGTACCCGGTTACCGGTCCGATCCCGAGACATTGACGGCCTTTCTCATGCAACCTGTAAAACGGAACCCCAACTATCCGGCCATGCCCAATCTCGGCTTGACTGCCGATCAGGCAGAAGCCATCGCCGACTACCTCTTCCAAAACGCTGAACCATGAGGCCCAGATGAGTGACAAGGCGCCGAAACGACCCGGAACACGGCTAAGAAAACTTTTCTGCCTGGCTGTATTCTCCTATTTCGCCCTGCTTGTGCTGGCAACCTTGTCGGCGAGCCTTGTGCGTGGTTTTTTCGCACCCCCGACAACACAGCCCATAGCTTTTCCCCATACCACTCATGCCGACAAACTGAATCTCGCCTGCGACTTCTGCCATAGCGGAGTGAAACAGGAAGCGAGCGCCGGGGTACCGGCTCTGTCCGTGTGTCTGTCCTGCCATCGGGCCATCGCCACCGACAGGCCGGAAATCGAAAAGCTGCTGGGTTATGAACGTCGCGGCGAACCGGTGCGTTGGCAAAGACTGCACAACCTGCCCGACTTTATTCATTTCACTCATCAACGACACATCCAGGCGGAACAACCCTGTGCCGCCTGTCACGGAGCGGTAGAGCGGATGCTTGAAGTGCAACGCGTCCGTTCCCTCAAAATGGGATGGTGCATCTCCTGCCATCGCTCCCGGGGAGCGCCGCGCGACTGCGCCACCTGTCACAAATAGAACGGATCGGCCATGGATCGAAGAAAATTCTTACAACTCATGGGTCTGGTTTCAGGCACCACCCTGCTCTCTTCCTGCGGCTCCGAGCGCAACCAGAAGGAATTGATTTCCTACCTGGTTCCGCCGGAAGACGGAGTCCGCCCCGGCACCGCGGCCTGGCGGGTATCAACCTGTAGCGAGTGCCCGGCTCACTGTGGCATTACGGTGCGCCTGCGCGAAGGACGCGCCGTCAAGCTGGAAGGGAACCCCGATCATCCCGTAAGCCAGGGCGCACTGTGCATGCGCGGACAGGCAGCCCTGTGGCGGCTGTACCATCCCCAACGGCTTCGCACTCCGTTGCTGCGAACCGGCAACGGCTACCGGCCCATCGGCTGGGATGAAGCCATGAAGCGCATTGCCGAGGCCATGACCGCCTCCGCAGAAAAATCGCGCACCAACATGTTGCTCACCGGTTCCACCTCAGGCTCCCTGGCCGCGCTGCAGGAACGTTTTGCCGATACCTGCCGCATTGACCGTTTGCCGGAATTCGAATTTTTTAATCATGCCGCTCTTCGCCAGGCCTATCAGCTGCTGTATGGCCGCCCACGTCTGCCGCGATTTGGCATCGAAGACGCGGACCTGCTCGTTACCGTCGGCGCCGACCTGCTGGAAACTTTTATCAGTCCGGTCGGTTATGCACACCAACTGTCCGTCGCACGACGCGAAAAAGGATTGCAGTGGAGTCACATCGAACCCCATCTTTCCCTTACCGGTGCCAACGCCGATCGGCGTCTGACCATCCGCCCCGGAAGCGAAGCGACCCTGCTTTTATGGTTGTTACAGACCCTGGCGAAAAGGCGTCGCTACGCCCGACGACTTCCGCAGCAGATTCTTGACGCTCTTCCGAAAATATCATTGGCCCGGGCCATGGATAACAGCGGCCTGCCGGGCTCGAGCCTGACCGAACTGGCACGCTCTCTGGAAAAAGCCCGCCATCCCCTGCTTATCACCGGCGGCGTCGCCACAGCACAGCTGGCGGGTGGGCAGGTCGCACTGCTCGGATGTCTGCTGCAATGGGTTTTGACGGTTCCCTGGCAAGGCCTCGACTTCGACCGAGCGGAAAATTTCGGCCGAGCCGGCGACCTGCGCGACCTGCAGCAGTTGAACCTTTCATTACAAAACGATGAGGTCGGCGTCCTTATAATCAGCCGCACCGACCCGGTCCGCCACAGCCCCCAAAAGTGGCGCCTGGATGAAAACCTGCGCCGTGCCCGCCTGAGCATTGCGATGACGGATCTACACACTGCAACCTCGCGCACGACGGATCTCATCCTGCCTTTGACCCAGAATTTCGAGCGCTGGGATGATGTCGAACCGCGTATCGGCATTCACAGCCTGATCCAACCGGCCATGGCCCCCTTGCACAATACGCGTTCCGAGGGCGATATTCTGCTGGAACTGCAGCAACGCCTTACCGGTCGCAGCGAAGCCGCCACCTACGAAAAGTATCTGCAACAACGCTGGAAAAAACTATTCTCCGCTTCGCAACTGCGCGCTTTTATAAATAAGGGCTTCGTGACCAAAGGTTCGCCCCGCACCACCATATCGCTGCGCACAAAACCGACTGTTGCGGCTCTGCGAAGGATTGCGCCATCTGAGCCGTTGCCGGCGCCGGCAACGGTCATCACAGGCTCGATCCGCAGCTTTGACGGACGCAGCGCCGTACTGCCCCTGCTTGGCGAAATTCCCGACCCTCTTACCACCGTCACCCACGGCAACTGGGTCACATTGTCGCCACGTCTTGCCAGCCAGTACGGGGTGAAGGACGGCGAAGAACTGCGACTGACAAAAACCGACTTTGCAGTAGCCCAACCGGCCAGACTGCAACCGGGCCTGCCGGATGGCATCTTCGGCCTTCCCATAGACAGCCTGACATCCGGCCCGCCGGGAATCGACCCCGCAACCGGTGAAGCGCTTCGGGTGATCGGGGGCATTAAGGCGCACCCCACCGGTAAACACTTTGCCCTGCCGATCCTGAGCGGATCGCCATCCCAGAAAGGGCGTGGCATTATCCCCAAGCCGATCCATCGCAAGGGGAAGCATCACGCCGAGCACCGAAGTCTCTACCCGGAGCCAGCCTATCGGCAGTATCGCTGGGCCATGGCCATCGACCTGAAACGCTGTATCGGCTGCGCGGCCTGCGTTGCTTCCTGTTATGTGGAAAACAGCGTACCGGTGGTCGGCAGGGAAGAACACCTCAAAGGCCGGGAGATGTCCTGGCTGCGCATCGAACCCTTCTACGACGATCAGGGACGGGCATCTTTCATCCCCATGCTCTGCCAGCATTGCGACTACGCACCGTGCGAACCGGTCTGTCCGGTCTATGCCGCCTACCACAACCCGGAGGGGCTCAACGTGCAGGTCTACAACCGCTGCGTCGGCACCCGCTACTGCAGCAACAACTGTCCCTACAAGGTACGGCGCTTCAACTGGTGGCAGCATAAATGGGCCCCGCCCCTGGAAAAGATGCACAACCCCGACCTGGCCCCCCGCTCCAAGGGCATGATGGAAAAATGCACCTTCTGCATCCAGCGCATCCGCACCGCCCATGAGACTGCCGGCAAGGAAGACCGTCTGATACGCGACGGCGAAGTGATTCCGGCCTGCGCCCAGAGCTGTCCCACTGACGCCATCACCTTCGGCAATCTTCTCGATCCGCAATCCGCCGTGGCCCGTTTGATCAAGACGCCACGCACATACCGGGTTTTCGAAGGCCTCGGCACCGAACCCGCGGTCTATTATCTGCGTCCGGACTGAATTCGTCGTCAAACGCAAGAGGGAAACGTTTCATTATGAACAACGACATTTCCGCCCCACAGGTTGAAACCGATGTACTGACAGCCATGCGCCGCCCCGGCCCTGCCTGGCTGACCGGCCTCGGTCTTGCCGGCCTGCTGTTTGCCGGAGGTCTGGCGCTCTGGGCTTACCAGATCATGCACGGCATGGGAGTGGCCGGCATCACCCACCCCGTCGGCTGGGGAGTGTATATCACCGACTTCGTTTTCTGGGTCGGTATTGCCCACAGCGGCACTCTGATTTCGGCGGTGCTGTTCATCTTCCGCGCCCGCTTCCGCACCAGCTTCAACCGCGCCGCCGAAGCCATGACCATCTTCGCCCTCATGGTGGCAGGCCTGTTCCCCCTCATTCATCTGGGACGGGTATGGCGTTTTTACTATCTCTTCCCGTACCCCAACCAGCGCCAGCTGTGGGTCAACTTCCGATCTCCGCTGATCTGGGATGTGTTCGCCGTCTCCACCTACTTCCTGGTCAGCCTGGTCTTTTTCTACGTGGGCCTGATGCCCGATCTGGCCATCGCCGCCCGCCACCGCAGCGGCCGGGCGGGGAAGTTGTATCGCATCCTTTCTCTGGGGTGGACCGGAAACCTACGGCAATGGCGCCACTACGGACGCCTTTACATGTTTCTGGCCGCATTCGCCACACCGCTGGTAGCTTCGGTGCATTCCATCGTATCCTGGGATTTCGCCGTCAGCATCATCCCGGGATGGCATACCACCATTTTCGCCCCTTATTTCGTCGCCGGCGCGATCTTTTCGGGCACGGCCATGGTCCTCACCCTGGTCATACCCATGCGTCGCGTGCTGAACCTGCAAGAACACATCCCCATCGATCATATCGAAGCCATCGCCAAGATCCTGTTGCTGACGTCCCTGATTGTCGGGTTTTCCTACGTGATTGAGCACGGCATGGCGTTTTACGGCGAAAACCTGTTCGAAATGGAGCAGTTCCGCTTCCGCGCTCTGGGGCATTACAGCCTGTTGTTCTGGATCATGATCATGTGTAATGCCGTCTTGCCGCTACTGTTGTTCATACGCCGTCTGCGGCGCAGCCTGGCATTCCTGTTCGTTCTGAGCCTTTTGGTCAACGTCGGCATGTGGCTGGAACGCTTCGTCATCGTGGTCTGCTCTCTGGCCCGCGATTTCGATCCCTATAACTGGGGCAATTATCTGCCGTCCCCGGTCGAATGCGGCATCACTCTGGGCAGCTTCGGACTGTTTTTCGCGGCATTTCTGGTTTTCGTCAAAACCTTGCCGGTACTGTCCATCACCGAATTGAAGGAGCGTTGACATGCCACGCCAGCTCTATTTCGATACGCCGGACGCCTTTCTGGAAGAACTGCGCGCCCAGCTGAATGCCGGCATTCCGCGCCGTCGGCTGCGAGCCCGTCTGCCCTTCCACCTGCATGAGGCGGAAGAGTTGCTCATCGGCCGTCCAAGCCGCCTGCGTTATTTCGCCCTTGGCGGCGGGCTGGCCGGCTTCGGCGGCGGATTTCTGCTGGCCATGCTTACCTCTGTCGACTGGCCCATAGTGACCGGCGGCAAGCCGATCGTCTCGGTTCCACCGTTTCTGCTCATAGGCTACCTGCTGACCATCCTGATAGGGTCCCTGTCCTGCTTCGCCGGTTTTTTATGGCTTTCCCGCCTGCCCGACCCCGGTCCGTTGGTCAGCGACGACCCTTTCGATCCGCGCTTCGTACTCACTATCAACGACGAGGAGGCGTCATGACCTCCATGGTGCTCAACAAATCCGGCATTTACGCACTGCTGGTCATCTCGGCTCTGCTTATCGGCCTGACCGAATTCGGTCTGTCGGGCAAACCGGGATCGCTTTTATTGACCCTCCTTTTCTGGTCATGCATCGCCCAGGGCTGCATCGCCCTGGCGGCCGCCTGCGAACTGGTGAACGCCCGCTGGATCGCCTCGCTGCGCCGCGAACTGCTGTCCCTCTATCCCCTGTTATTGCTGCTGCCGCTGCTGTTTCTGTTTCTATGGCCGCAACTCGACCTCTATCCGTGGACGGATCACCCCACCCTGTGGCTCAACAGACCTTTTTTCATGCTGCGCAACCTCGCAATTCTACTGGCGGTTTTTCTCGCCGGGCGCCACCTGGCAAAACGCTCCCTGGACGGACAGACCACCGGCCCGGCTGCCGTAATCTACCTGCTGTTGTTCGTAACCAGCCAGACCCTGGCGGCCTTCGACTGGGTCATGTCCCTGGTCTGGCCATGGATCAGCACCCTGCTTGGCGCCTATTTCTTTACGGAAGCACTGTATGCCGCAACGGCGGCCAGCGGTTTATTGATGGTGCTTTATTTCCAGGGCAAGACCCGCGATACCAGCCTTGCCGTCGGCAACCACCTGCGCGACATAGGTCTGTTGATGTTCGGCTTCAGCGTATTGTGGACAGGTCTGTTCTTCGCCCAGTTTCTGCTGTTGTGGTATGGCAATCTTCCTGAGGAGGTCGGTTACATCCTCGACATCATTTCCAACAGCCCGGGACGGGAGCTTGCCTGGTTGTTCCCGCTGGCCCTTTTCCTGGCTCCGTTCATCCTGTTGCTGGGTGCCCCCGTCAAGCAAAGCCGCCATATGATTGCCGCAGTATCCTGCACCGTTCTGGGCGGTCTGTTCATCGAGCGGCTGTGCCTGGTCATGCCGACCGTGCCGCTGCATGCGGGCGCCCTGCTGTTCTATAACCTGCTGTTGATCGCCGTGGCATTGCTCATGCTGCACAGCAGTATGCATGTCTCCGCGTCGGCGGACTGAACCGGAGCGGCGGCACAATTAGCCGTTGCAATTTTTACGGGGATGGGTTATACAGTTGAGTCCGCGCGCGATTAGCTCAGCTGGATAGAGCGTTGGCCTCCGGAGCCAAAGGTCGCAGGTTCGAATCCTGCATCGCGCGCCAAATAAAATCAAAGGGTTACGGTTTTTGCCGTAACCCTTTTTATTTTGATATTCGTCATGGGGTGTGCCGGTTGGTATGGGCAGGGCGTTGAGTTGAAACCCTAAGGGACGCCATGTTTTCCCGGGGTATAAAAGAAAAGGCGCCCGGTGACCCAAAAGCATGACGATATCCAGGTCGAACAATCCTTTCGAAACCGATCAAACCATCAGGATCGGCAGGGACAGGCCTGTAAAGATTAGTGGGGTCACCTGGACATCCGGCTCCGCTTATTGGATAATGATGAAAGTTTATCATGGCAGAAATATTCTCCCGACATTCCGACACAGAGGAGGTTTTCATGTTAAGCGAAAAACTGCTGGATGCCTTGAACGAACAGATGAAAAACGAGTTTTATTCAGCCTATCTTTACAAGGCCATGGCGGCCTATTTCGAAGCCGAAGACCTGCCGGGCTTTGCCCACTGGATGAAACTGCAGGCCCTTGAGGAACTGTGTCATGGAGAGAAATTCTTCGACTACATCTGCGAAGCCGGTGGTCGCGCAGCCCTGCGTGCCATCGATGCCCCGCCGGCCGATTACGATTCCCCTCTGGGGGTATTCGATTTTTCCTTGAAACACGAACAATTCGTGAGCGAAAGCATCAATCAACTCATGACGCTGGCGAAACAGGAAGGCAACCACGCAACCGAAATCTTCCTGCAATGGTTTATCACCGAGCAGGTGGAGGAAGAGGCCAGCTTCGGACTGGTTCTGAAAAAATTGAACAGACTGGCTGGAGACGGGCGCGGTCTGATGATGATGGACCAGGAGATGGGACAGCGTACCTTTGCCCCCCCCACCGGCATGAACATTACCGGGATGTAAAAGCTGTAAGCTGAAATTTATTAAGGGGTGGCCCGTGTGTACAGGAGCGCACGGGCCATTTGTTTTTAGGCTACTCGGCCTTGGAGAATGCTTCCCGGGCTCCCTGCAGATCGCCGAGACGGGTGCGGGCCTGCCCGATGATGCGCCAGTTTTCGCGGCACAGGACACTATTTCCGTAACCGAGAGTATTGGATTTTACAGCGAGGTTCTCCGCCTGCCGATATTGTCCCTGGGCCAGTCGCACACGAGCCAGTTCCTGCCACAGCAGCGGATTGCGCGGCTCGATACGCAGGGCACGTTCCAGAGAGGCACTGGCCTCGGGCAGGCGTCCCTGCTCGCCTTGCAACCGGGCCTTGCCGAGTAACGCCACCACGGCGTTATTGGCGGATGGCTCGGTCTGTTGAGGGGGGGACTGAAGTGCCGTACATCCCGTCAACAACACAACGGTTATACAGGCCCATCGAAGGATCGTGGTCTTGGTCATTGAAATATCCTTTTAAACCAGTTTTTGATGGAATTCCCCATCGAACCAGGTCCGCAGGAGGCGCTTTTGGTCGGTGCCGAACCCACGATAAAAGGCAATTCGACGGCATCGGGACAGCCTTCATTGCTCAGCAACCCCGAGGATCGGTCGATCCAGAGGCGCTCGACATTGTCCAGCTGCGACAGCACCAGGGGAAGCGGATCCATCGACACCATCATGTCCCCCCAGACCGCCATGGCGCCACTGGCGCCGGTAAGCCCCGTCGATTCATTGTCGTCCCGCCCGACCCAGACAACGGCGAGACTATCGCCGGTGAATCCGGCGAACCAGCTATCGCGGTAATCATCGGTGGTACCGGTCTTCCCGGCGACGTTCAGATCAGGAGACAAACGGTTGTATAACCCCTGGGCCGTCCCCTCATGCACAACGGCCTGCATGGCGGTGGTGAGCAGATAGTTGGGACCGGGCTCTATGACCTGCTCGACATTCAAGGGATAGCGCTGCAACGTATCCCCTTCGGCCGTCAACACTTCGCGAATGGCGCGCAGAGGTGTACGGAAACCACCGCTTGCAATGCTCTGATAGATTTGGGCAACCTCCAGAGGGGACAGTGCGTTAACCCCCAAGAGGCCGGAAGCATAAGCGGGAACTTCACGATCCAGCCCCAATCGCCTGACATTGGCCATAACCGAATCGACACCAAGGGCCAGGCCGAGTCTGGCTGTGGCTACGTTGTAAGAATGCATCAGGGCGTCACGCAACGGCACATTGCCGTGAAAACGCTTATCATAATTCTGCGGCATCCAGTCCTCGGCTCCGGGCTGTTTTAGCGTCAGGGGGCTGTCGTCGAGCAGGGTTGCCAGGGTGTAGCGGGTAGGATGCTGCAAGGCGGTAAGAAAAACCACCGGCTTGATCAGGGAACCGACAGGCCGTCGGGCATCAAGCACCCGGTTGAAGCCTTCGAAGCGCGGATCGCGCCCGCCGACACAGGCTAAAACTTCGGCATTCTGGTTGGCGGTCACCACCGCCGCCCCCTGCAGCGTCCCCGAACCTATGTCACGTGCTTTTTCCAGCCGTGCCAATCGGTCCTGCAAAGATTTTTCAGCGATGCGCTGCACCTGGGGATCGAGAGTGGTGAAAACCTGCAGCCCTTCCGAACGCAGATCTTCGTCCCGATAATCACGCTGCAACTGACGGTGCACCAGATCGACAAAAGCGGGATACGGGGATGTGCCGCGCGGCGGTCTGTCGACCACGCCCAGAGGGGTCGCCCGAAAGTCGCGATACTGTTGTTCGGAAATGAACCCGGCATCGACCATCTGGGCCAGGACCAGGTTGCGACGCTCCATGGCCCGTTTGGGATGCTTGCGCGGGCTGTAATAGGCAGGCCCCTTCAACATGCCTACAAGCAGAGCCCCTTCACTGAGACCGAGATGAGGCAGGGGTTTATCGAAAAAGTACGCGCTGGCAAGTCCGAATCCGTGAATGGCCCGGTTGCCGTCCTGCCCCAGATAGACTTCGTTGAGATAGGTTTCGAGAATTTCTTCCTTGCTGTAATGCATCTCCAGCAAAACAGCCATGACCATTTCCGTGAGTTTGCGTCGCACGGTGCGCTCGGAAGTCAAATAAAAGTTTTTGATCAATTGCTGGGTAAGGGTACTGCCGCCCTGAACGCTCTTGCCGCTTAGAGTCATAAAGAGAGCCCGGGCGATGCCGCGCGGATCGATGCCATGGTGCTGATAAAATCGACGATCCTCAACCGCGATCAAGGCTTCCACGACCGATTGCGGCACCTCGTCCAGCTTGACCAGAACGCGGTCCTCGTTTTCTCCGGGATAAATTCCGCCGATCAAAGCGGGGTCGAGACGGACCAGATCCAGATTCGATTCTGTGAAACGGTCGGTCAGCGCTACGATCTGCGAGTCGGCAAACCTCACGACGCAAGCTGTGGATGGCTGGGGCCCGTCCCCGAACACGAAGGTGCGGGTGGTAAGGTCAAGCTCCCGCCCCCGCCAGCGATAGGTCCCCGGCTCGTCCGCCTTGGCGGTCTGCCGGTAACCGAGCAGAGCAAGCTCGGCATTCAGTTCGGCCGGTTCGAGTTGCAGCCCAGGATAGATCTCCAGGGGGCGTGCATACACCCTCGCGGGCAAAGCAAAACGTTTGCCCTCAAAGCGTTCCCGGATGGTGAAGTCGAGATAGATCGTATAAATACCGGCGACGAACAAGCCGGCCAGCACGATCATTGCGAACAGTTTAATTTTATTGAACTTGCGTTTTGCCATCATCCGAACCGGTCTCCAAGGGGAGGAACGAAGATTTGATCCTGTCACAAAGGTACATACTAACCATTTTGCACCTTTTCAACAAGTTCGGCGTGAATGCTTCGAGCGTTTCCGTATCAAGTCTCGCCCCAGTTTACCCTTTTTCCCATGACTCCAAGCCAACCCAGACAAAAGTTTCATGCCGTGACAAGCGTGCTTAAAGTTGTTATGCTCACAGCCTTCGTCCTTCACCAGCGACCACGAACACGATTTCACATCTTCCATCCTCCGACAGGCTCGGACACTGTGGAGATTAAAGCTGATGGATAATGTCTTTTTCGAGCTGATGAAAAACGCCGCCCTGCTGCTCGCCATGGCGTTCATCTATGACGTGATGACCAGTCGGTATCGCCTGCGGCACCGCCTGGTCGTGCAAATTTTTGTCGGCCTGTCCCTTGGCCTTCTCGGCATCATCCTCATGCTGACCCCCTGGCAGTACGTGCCGGGGATCGTATTCGACACGCGTTCCGTACTTCTGGGCATTTCCGGGCTTTTTTTCGGCGCCGTGCCGACCATCATCGCCATGGTCATGACGGCGCTTTTCCGACTTATCCAGGGCGGAGCTGCCGCGTGGGTCGGAGTGGGCGTCATCTTTGCCTCGGGAACGCTGGGCATTCTGTGGAAACACCGTCACCGAAACGCGACGGAGGAGTTGACCTGGTGGCAACTCTATTTTTTCGGCATCGTCATCCATGTCGTCATGCTGGCCCTCATGCTGTTGTTGCCGTGGGAAACCGCACTGTGGGTTTTGCGCTACATCTCCCTGCCGGTCCTCCTCATCTACCCGCTGGCCACGGCCATGCTCGGCACTTTGATGGTTATCCGCGGGCGCCGGGACCAGACATCCAGGGACCTGCAGACCAGCGAGGAACGCCTGCGGCTGGCTCTCAAGGCTTCGCACCTGGGTCTTTACGACCTCAACCTGCAGACCGGGCAAATCATCGTCAATGCCGAATACGCATTGATGCTCGGTTACGACCCGGAAGGCTTCCGTGAAACGAATGCGGATATGATTGCGCGCACCCATCCCGAGGACCGCTCGGCAGTCCTGGGAACCTTTAAGGACTATCTTTCCGGAAAAACAGAGGAATTTTGTTTGGAATTCCGGCAACGCACCTGTTGCGGTGCATGGAGATGGTTCCTTTCCATAGGCAAGCTGGTGGAAAATGATTCCCATGGACAGCCGCTGCGCATGCTCGGAACCCTGTCCGACATCACCGAACGCCGCCTGGCAGAAGAGCAGACCCGTAAAGCGGAACAGGACAAAGCACGCCTGCTGGAAGAAGCACAGCAGGCACGGTTGACCTTACAGCGCCTGTTTGAAGAGCAGAAACTGGCCTCGGCGGAAATCGAGCGCACTTCGCGCCTGCTGTCGGGAGTACTTAATGCAGCCTCCGAGGTATCCATTATCGCCACCGATCCCGAAGGGATCATCACGGTCTTCAATCGTGGCGCGGAAAAAATGCTGGGATACAGCGCCGAAGAGATGGTCGGATGCAAAAAAGCGGATTTTTTTCATCTGAAATCGGAACTGAAAGCCAGCTACCGGGAATTGAAGACCGACGGCGAACCTCCCGTAACGAACTTTGCAGAATTCATGGCGCGAGCCACCCGTACCGGTGCCGAACATCGGGAATGGACCTACGTCGGAAAAAGCGGCATGCATATCGCCGTCTCCCTGGTAATTACCGCCATGCGGTCCCCTCGTGGAAAAACCGTCGGCTACCTCGGCATTGCTCAGGACATTACCACGAGCAAACGTCAGGAAGATGCCTTGCGTAAACTCTCGCAGGCGGTGGAACAAAGCCCGACGGCCGTCGTCCTGACCGATCCCGACGGAAACATCGAATACGTCAACCCCAAATTCACCCAAACCACCGGCTACTCTCAAGAAGAAGTCATCGGTAAAAATCCTCGTTTTCTCAAGTCGGGCGAAACCTCCTCGGAGGAATATCGCGACCTCTGGGATACCATAACCGTTGGAAAGGAATGGCGCGGCGAATTTCACAATAAACGCAAGGATGGATCCCTTGTCTGGGAGCACACCTCCATTTCGCCGGTGCGTGACGCCAATGGCGTCATCAGCCATTACCTGGCCATCAAAGAGGACATCACCGACCGCAAAAGATACGAGGAACAGCTGCAGCACCTCGCCACCCATGACGATCTTACCGGATTGGCCAACCGCGCCCTGTTGCAGGATCGTCTCGAACAGTCGATTCTGTTTGCCAAAAGGTCGAAACGCCTGGTAGCGGTCCTGCTGCTCGATCTCGACCGCTTCAAGATCATCAACGACAGCCTCGGACACAGCTTCGGCGACCGGCTTCTTCAGATTGCCGCCCAGCGTTTGCAGGAGTCGGTACGGGGTGCGGACACCGTCGCGCGCCTGGGAGGAGACGAATTCGTCATCCTCCTCGCGGAGGTGGCCAACGAGGAGGATGTGGGCAAGGTGGCCAAAAAGATCCTCGACAAACTCACCGCCCCATTCCAGATCGGAGATCGTGAAATCACGGTTACGGCAAGTCTCGGCATCAGCATCTACCCACGGGACGGCGGAGACGAGGAAACCCTGATCCGCAATGCCGACATCGCCATGTATCGGGCCAAGGAGGAAGGCAACTCTTTCCGCCTCTACGCCCCGGAAATGAACCTGGTCGTCCATGAAGCGATGGAAATGGAGGCTGACCTGCGCCGAGCGCTGGAGCGCGACGAATTGTTGCTGCATTATCAGCCCAAAATCGACCTGGCGACCGATGAAATCGAAGGTGCTGAAGCTCTGCTGCGCTGGCAGCACCCGGTTCGCGGCATGATTTCTCCAGGAACATTCATTCCCCTGGCTGAAGAAACCGGTCTGATCCTGCCCATCGGAGAGTGGGTACTGCAAGAGATCTGCGCACAGATAAAAACCTGGCAGGCTTCCGGTCTGAAGGTCGTGCCCATTGCGGCCAATCTTTCCGCCCGTCAGTTCCGTAACGACGACCTGGTGACAACGGTAAGCCGCATTATGCAGGAAACCGAACTGCCCCCCCGACTGCTCGAACTGGAACTGACCGAAAGCATGATCATGCGCGATCCTCAAGCGGCGGCAAAAACCATGCAGGAACTGAATGAGCTGGGCGTCAGCCTGGCCCTTGACGATTTCGGCACCGGATATTCGTCCCTCAATTACCTGCGACGCTTCCCGGTCGACTGCCTCAAAATCGATCGTTCCTTCATCGCCGATGTCGCCGAGGACGACAGCGCTTCGGCAGTTGCCACCAGTATCATCGCTATCGCCCACAGCCTGGGCCTGCAAGCCGTCGCCGAAGGTCTGGAAACCGAACGGCAACGGGAGTTTCTGCGCAAATGCGGTTGCGACAGCTACCAGGGCTACCTGTTCAGTCCGCCCCTTGCCGTTGGCGATTTTACGGAAATGCTGCGCCGGCACACCCCTTAGCAACCTGTTAAAGATCAGCCTGCGCAGCGCAGGGGGATGGCCGTGTCCGGGTTTTCAGGACATGATCAGCACCGCCAGCCAGGGCACAAGATTGAATACCAGAAAACATATCTTGAAAACCCCGATAAAACCGTACAGCACCACATTGAAGGACTCGCGTTTCAGCTGGAACAGGGCCCCGTGCATACGATAAATCCAGTCTCCCGCAAAAGCGCAAACCAGGGCCGAAAAGATCAGTAAAACGCCGTCGATGATGGTGCACCACATGAAAAATGTCTGAACGGTTGAAATGGTCATGTCTTTTCTCCTTTGCCGCCTTCAGTTATGCAACCGCGGTTCCCTTGCGCATCGATCACACTTGCCGCAGCCTTGTTGAAGAATATCCTCCAACACGCTCGCTTTTGTTGTTATCGAAGGATCTGCAGGTCTTTGCTCTGCACACCTTACAAAACAAACTCTACTTCAAAAAAACCGCGTTTTCTGCTAGTATCGGCTGGTTTGTCCGGACAAGGTCGGGCTGTCTACAGGCGCCGACAGGGGAGAACCCCCTGAAATCACGGGATATTCGAGAAACAATCGCCTTGCCGTCAAGCAGGCGGTCCTGACAAGGAGATCGTACTTTGCTTTTCGTCCAGATCCTTATCGAAACCATCGGCGGCCTTGGACTGTTCGTCCTGGGAATGAAAACCATGACCGAGGGGCTGCAGATGGCGGCAGGCCCCCGTATCAAAAAAATCCTTTGCGCCATCTCCTCAAACCGCGTCATCGGTTGTGCAACCGGAGCGATGGTGACGGCCATGGTTCAATCCTCTTCCGCGACCACGGTCATGCTCATCGGCTTCGTCAGCGCCGGCCTGTTGTCCCTGCAGCAAGCGGTCGGCGTTATTCTGGGAGCCAACATCGGCACGACCATGACCTCCCAATTGATCGCCTTCAAGCTTTCGAGCCTTTCGCTGCCGGCTATCGCCCTCGGCGTCTCGATGAGATTTTTCGCCAAACAGAAAAAGTTTCATTATGCCGGAGAGGTCATCCTCGGATTCGGTCTGCTCTTTCTGGGCATGGAGACCATGAAGCACGGCCTCAAACCCCTGCGAACCGACCCGACCTTTCTGTCTTTTTTCACCCGCTTCGACCCGAGCACCATGGCCGGCCTGCTGCTGTGCGTGCTGACCGGCGCTCTGTTGACCATGGCGGTTCAATCTTCATCGGCAACCGTCGGCCTCACCATGACCATGGCCACTCAAGGGCTGCTGACCTTCCCCGCCGCCATCGCCCTGGTTCTGGGTGAAAACATCGGCACCACCATCACCGCCGAACTGGCCACTATCGGCACCCCGAACATCGAGGCGCATCGAGCGGCGCGGGCCCACACCATGTTCAATGTCATCGGCGTGGGCATCATGATCCTGATTTTCCCGCACTTCGTCACTTTCATCCAGAAGGTGACCATGATGTCCGGAGTGGCGCCACCGGACACCATGGTAAACAACGAATACGTTTATGTCGCCCGCTACCTGGCCAACGGCCATACGCTTTTCAATATCACCAACGCCCTGTTCTTCCTCATCTTCCTGCCGTCTCTGGTCAAAGCCGCCATCAAGCTCTCACCGCAGAAAAAAACCGCGCCTTATACCGAACCGGTTCCCGAGTTCAACGATTTTTACGACGAGTCGCCCATCGCGGCCCTGACGCAGGTACGCAGTGAAATCCTCAAAATGGCCAAAAAAGCCCGCCAGACCCTGGAAAATGTCATCCCGGCCATCAAGCACCGCGACCCCGACATGCTTACCGGTTGGAAAGCCCAGGAGAAATGGCTCGATCAGGCCCGCAAGGAAATCACCCACTACCTGATGAAAATCTACCAGTTGGAAATCAACGAGGAATCCGCCAAGGAAATCCACAGCTTTTTCCGCATGGCCAGCAACATCGAAAAAATCGGGGACGCCGTGGAACATCTGGCGCATCTGGCGGAAAAGTTGTTCGAAAACAAGCTGACCTTTTCCGATCAATCGGTCGAGGATATGGAGGAAATGTCGCACCGGGCCCTGAAGTTCCTCGACCTGATTATCGAGCAACTCCAGACCCCGGACGAGACCTTCATGCAGGAGGCCTACAAACACGAAACCGGCATCAACCTGCAATTCAACAAAATGCGCATGCAGAAGATCCAGCGACTGCAGGAGCGCGACTGCTCTATCGAACCGGGGCTCTGGTACATCGACATCATGTCCTACCTCGAGCGCATCGGCGGGTATTGCTTCAATATCGCCCAGGCCATCACCGGTCAGAAATACGGCTGAGGCCGGCCCAAGCACAGGCCGCCTCCGAATAACAAAGGGCTTGCCCGATTCGCTTAAAGCCCCGATCCCAAAACCCAAAAGCCGCCGGGTTGCAGAGACCTGGCGGCTTTTTTGTCGACTTCCCAGTCCGGTTTCAGGAATGATCGGTCTTTTCGCGCTTCAACAGTAAAACCAGCGGTATCATGGCGATATACATGATTCCAAGCAACCAGAAAATTCGATTATACGACTGAACCCCGGCCTGCCGCCCGACCTCGCCGTACAACAGGGCCATGACTTTGCTCTCCACTTGACCGGGCATGCCCCCTTTCGCCAGAGCCGTTTCCTGAAGGGCGGCGAAACGCTGTTGAAAAACCGGACTATAGGGATTGATATGGGCTACAAATGAAATCACCGTAAACAGCACGATGCAGGTCAGCAAAAAGCGTTTGCGTCCGAACATCCGGGCCAGCCAACCGGTCATGGGCAAGACAACGGCGTTGCTCACCAGATAGGAGGTTAACACCCAGGTGATTTCATCGGTCCCGGCATTCAGGCTGCCCTGCATATACGGCAGCGCAACATTGTCAATGAAAAAGTTGCACTTGGAGAAAAGGCTCATACAGGGTAAGGTTAAGATATTTTCGAAAGGTCAATAGCGATGTCGGAACGACAAAAAGCGATCGAGCAATTTCTGGTGAGATTTTTCGGTTCCAGCGAACCTGAGCTCTATAAACTGATTGATGACATCAGTGTATTCCAGAAGCGTAAGCGCAAAGAGATTCTGTTCCTGGAGGGAGAAGAAGGGCATGCCGTCCACTTCCTGCTGCGCGGCCGGGTCAAACTGTACCGCGCCAACGAGGAGGGCAAAGAAGCGGTTATCCGCTTTGTCCAACCGGGAGAGTTCTTTGCGGAGATTCTTCTCGACCTGAAAAATCGCTTTCCGGTCAACGCCATGACCCTGGAGGATTGCTCTTTGCTGCTCATCGATGTCCACAAGCTTTTCGGCTGCCTACAGCAATCACCCGAACTGGCGATGCATCTGGTCGGCACACTGTCCCAGCGCCTCATCTTTATGCTCAATCGCGTCGAGCAGCTGGCCATAGCCGATATTCGCGAACGCTTCATCGGTTACCTGCGGGCTCTCGATGCAAAACATCGCACGGGAGTGGTACAGTTGCCGGCTCCGAAACGCGAAATCGCCCTGTTGCTCGGCACCACCCCCGAAACCTTTTCGCGCCTGCTGAAAAAGCTCTCGGACGAAGAGACCATCCGGGTCAGCGGTAAATCGATCCAGCTGATGGCGGGATTTGACAGTGAAGGGAAGGATTAAAGGCGGGGATTGTTATTTTTTTATGCGTCATTGGTCATTTGTCATTGGTGATTTGTAAAAACTCTATAAAAACTCCCTAATGCAAGTGACAAGTGACAAGTGACTATTTTACCCGACAAACTTGGCGAAACCGGCGAGCAAGCCGGCACTGACGGGGGTGTCCTGCACGCCGGCCAGCAACTTTCCGACGTCATGGCCCTCGCTCAGTAATGTTCCGGCTTCCGCGGCGATATAGGACCGCATGATGCCGGCATCGAATTCGGGATGAAACTGCAAGCCCCAGGCACCTGTCCCGTAAGCCACGGCCTGATGGGGCTCGAAGTCGCTGGAGGCCAAGACCCGGGAGCCGGGCGGAACCTTCAACACGCTCTGAGCATGAAAGACCTGTGCGGAAAAAATCTTTGGAATTCCTGCAAACAGAGGGTCGTCCCCGGCATCTTCCTTCAGGCACACCTTGACCGTCCCGACTTCCCTGCCCTGGGGATGATAGGCGACTACCCCGCCGAGAGCATGTGCCAGAAGCTGGTGTCCGAAACAGATTCCCAACACCGGAACGGACCGGGCCACAGCCTCCTTCAGCCATCCTGCAAGCTGCCGCATCCACGGGCAACAGTCGGTTACCATGGCGTGGGATCCGGTAACCACAACCCCTGACAAGGTAGATGGCGAAGGCAGTTCACCCCCGGAAAAGGCAGGCAATACCCGCAGACGTCTCCGCTCGATTTCCAGGCCCGCAATCATCCAATCGGAAAAATCCCCCAAGCGTACGGCCAACCGGGGAAATGTCCTTCCCGCCTCGATTATGGCAAGATATCCCATCCTTATACTCCAGGCTCGAAAAATTCCATATGCATATTTTTGCTTTTATCGCAAATGCAAAAAGCGAACCCAGCGGTAAAAATTTTTCCTTCTCTGAAACAAGGCAGTTTAGCGGCCTTTGCGGTTTAAGCGAACCTCTTCGCATACGAGCCCAAGGTCAACAGTTGCCGACAAGACAGGCAGGCTGCTGCAAATTTGATCGACCTGGGGACTATCGTCGCCGGGACAAATATCAGTTAGGAAGAACACCGTCCCTGGCTGCCAGCAAGTCGTGCAGAGCCTGCAGCAATCGCCAGCGATCGGCCAACCCAGGCACGATATCGACATGCATGAGTCCATGCACCAGGTAAAGACGATTGCGATTGCCGGATGCGGCCTGTGCCAAAGCAATGCTCTCCGGGAAAGGAATCATGGGATCTTCATACCCGTGAACCAAAATAAGAGGGGCGCGCAGCTTGGACAGATCCTGACCTGCCAGATTGAGAGCGGACAACTCCTCCCGGATGTCGTGCGGCAAATCCGACAGCAGATCGGCTACCCGCGCCGGGTCGCGGTTGGATATAAAGGACAGAAGGGCCCGGCCCCCCGCGCTCAGTTTCGATACGATATCTTGCGTTGCCGCGTCGGGGTTGCGTCCCAGGCGCCGTGCCATGAGACGCAGAAGACGCTGATCCTCCCTATTTTCGAGTCGGTCGATATTGCCGACGACAAAGGCCCACTTGCCGTAATTGTCCGGCGGCAGATAATATTGCCGCCCCTGGTAGGTAAAATATCCGGTAGTTAAAAAGGTC
Organism: Desulfuromonadales bacterium; assembly: GCA_030154185.1. Lineage (GTDB taxonomy): Bacteria > Desulfobacterota > Desulfuromonadia > Desulfuromonadales > Syntrophotaleaceae > Syntrophotalea. Next base: position 32,955 of record JASKKK010000001.1, on the reverse strand, counting down.
ACGACGCGAAGCAGGTCGTAATACCCGCCCACCACAAAGACAAAGCCGACCTGCTCACGAATCCTTTCATGCAGAGCCGCCAGTATCGCCGGTCCCGAGGCATAACTGAAAGCCGCCAACCCCATCCGACCCGATGGCACAAGATCGGTCTGAGCAGACAGCCAGGCAAACGCATCGGCAACCTCCTCCGTATCGCTGGAGGACACCCGCAGTCGCCGCAGCCCGGGGAGCTCCGGTACCAGCACCGCGAAACCGGCACGGCTCAAAGAAGAGGCAAACCGGATCAAACGAGGATCGTCCCCACCCAGTTCGGCAACCCCCGGAAGCAAGATAAGTCCCGCTTTGATCTCGCCGGGAGCCCGGTACAGGTCGGCTTTTCGATTGCGTCCCTTATGCCGGTAGTCTATATGCTGTCTTTGCACCTCATGCCGCTCCTCCCTGTCGGCAACAATATCGACCAGCAAAATGCCGGCCTCGACATATCGCAGCACAGAGCGTCCCCAGAGAGTGACGAATAAACCAAGCACCAGCAGAAAGGACAACAGAATGAAGTGGGCCGGACGAACTATCACGAGACGCCCCTTGCGGTTTCAAACATGCAATATGGCGGCAATAAAGCAGGCCGACACACTGGATCGAAGGTATTTTCTCCCATGGAAGAACACTGCCCCCCTGCCTCGGACAACGGCGTGCAGACGATATATTTTGATGTTATCATATACAATCCCGCTTACCGGTAAGGTTATTTAAACGTCGACAATATGTTGCCCCGTCAAAAATCCCGGTTATCCGGAACGTGGCAAAATGTCCACGACGCGCCGGGACCAGATTCATCTCCCCCCAACAGGATGGATATCCATGAACTATCCGGTCTGGTACATACCTTCTATCGGCGGCGGAACCATCATCGCCACCATTGCGATCATCCACGTCTTCATCTCGCATTTCGCCGTCGGCGGCGGGTTCTGGCTGGTGCTGCTGGAAGGCTGTGCCAGGCACCGTCGCGACCGTCCGCTTTATCGCTTCACCCGCAACTTCGCCCGCTTCTTCCTTTTCGCCACCCTGGTTTGCGGAGCACTGACCGGCGTCGGGATCTGGTTTGCCATTTCCCTGGTACAACCGTCAGGCACCTCCGCCCTGATCCATCGTTTCGTCTTTGTCTGGGCCGCCGAGTGGGTCCTCTTTCTGGTCGAAATCGTGTCCATCATCGTCTACCTGCATACCTTCGACCGCCTGTCGTCCCGCCGGCACCTGGCCATCGGCGGCATCTACTGCGCAGCAAGCTGGCTTAGCCTGTTCGCCATCAACGGCATCATCACCTTCATGCTCACTCCCGGTGCCGTTGCACGACAGGGGGAAGTGTTCAGCGCTTTTTTCAATCCGACTTTTTTCCCCTCGCTGCTTCTGCGCACCTGCCTGGCGATACTCCTGTCGGGGCTTTTCGTGACGGCGGTCGCGGCATTTTCGAAAGACCGCCCTCTGGCCCGGCGCCTGATACGCATCGCCGGCGCTGGATGCCTTGTTGCCCTGGGCGCCGCTTTGCCGGCAGTTTTCTGGTATCTGAAAAACCTGCCGGCGCCGGTACGCACCCTGGTGGAAGGAGCCTCTCCTACCATAGTCCGCAGCCTGGCGGTAGCCCGGCCGGCTGCCGCGATTCTGTCAGTCGGCGCATTGCTGGCCCTGTGGCGTCCGGGGCGCATCGGCAAACCTGCAGCCATGATCGGCCTCGCTGCAGGACTGCTGCTCATGGGCAGTTTCGAATGGACAAGAGAAGCGGCAAGGCGTCCCTACGTGCTGCAAGGCAGCATTTATTCCAACGGGCAGCGCGCAGACCGCCCGCTGAAAGAGCCGTTTTTGTCATCCACCCCCTGGAGCAAAAGCACCGAACCCGGTCGGGAATTATTTAAATTCCAATGTTATGCCTGTCACACCCTCGGAGGGATCAACAACGATATTTTGCAGCGCACGCAGGGCATGGACGCACCAGCGCTTGAGGCCTATATTTCGCAGCTGCATGCCATCCGGCCCTTCATGCCGCCTTTTATCGGCAGCCCGGACGAACGCCGGGACCTGGCGGTCTGGCTGGCGAACCAACAACGATCCGGGAGCAAACCATGAATGTACTCGTCCCGACGGCCGAAGCCCTGCCGGCGGGGTGGCCCCTGCTGCAGGGCCTGCTGCTGCTGGTTTTCCCTCTCCATCTGCTGGCCATGAACGGACTGCTCGGCACCACGGCCGTGGTCTTGCTGATCCGGCGGCGCAACAGACCGCTGGATCGCGCCCTGGCACCCCGATTGACCGCTTCCCTTCCGATATTGATGGCACTGACCATCAACCTGGGCGTGGCGAGCCTGCTCTTTTCCCAGACCCTGTACGGGCAGTTTTTCTATCCGGCGGCCATCCTCATGGGACGATACTGGCTGGCCATCATTCCCCTGCTGATGACGGCCTACGCCGGGCTGTATATGCTGGATGCCGACCTGGCCGTATTTCGGTCCCGCCCCCTTCCAGCCCTTTGCTTGATTCTGGCCCTGTTGCTGACCGTGCCGTTTTTCTTCACCAACCAGCAGACGACCATGCTTGACCTGACGCACTGGCGAGCCTATTTCAGCGAAGACGGAGGCTCTCTTCTCAACCTGAAAGATCCAACCGTTTGGCCCCGGTATCTGCATTTCATGGTGGCGGCCATGGCTGTCGGAGGGCTTTTTACCGCTCTGACGGGAAGACGGCTGGGAAGGCGCAACCCGCCCCTCGGAGCCTATGCAGAAAGGATCGGATTGCGACTTTTCAGCCGCATGACCCTGCTGCAGTTCGGGATAGGCATACTGTTTCTTTGGCAACTGCCGCAACCGGTCCGATGGTTCATCCTCGGCGGCAGCCTTACCGGGGGATTGCTGCTTGTCGCTGCCAGCGGCATTGCCCTGGCCATGCTGGCATGCGCCGCACAGCGGCTGCCGGGATTATGCACTGTCCTGCTCGTCATGCAGGTCTTCGTCATGAGCGGACTTCGGGAAGTGGTGCGCCATGCGAGCCTGGCGGGACAACTGCTCCCGGCGAACATGCCGGTCCTCTGGCAAAACGGCGCCCTGTTGCTTTTCGCAACCGTACTGCTGGCAGGCGTGGCGGTCCTGGTCTGGCTGACAAGGCAGGCTATGCGGCCACCGGCAACGGCCGTGATATCGGAGACAGAGTCAGAGGATGACCGCGCAATGCGGTTGTAAGGGGCAGGAATCGCACAGCGGTCGTTTGCGACAAAAGGTTTTGCACTGTTCGACGATCAGGGCGTGATATTCATTGAACAGGTCTGTCTGAAGAGGCAGGTTTTCCATAAACAGAGTACGGATCTGCTCGTAACTTTCGCCGCCTTGCAAGATACCGTAGCGTTGCAGCAGGCGCCGGGTGTAGGCATCGACGACAAAAGACGGGCGATGGGCGGCATACAGCAGAATGGAGTCGGCGGTTTCCGGTCCGACCCCCTTGAACTCGAGAAGGTACCGGCGCACCTGCGGTAACGGCCCGGCCAGCATGGCATCGAGATCCCCCTGGTAATGTTCCAGCAGGTCACCCGAAAAGAGTTGCAGCCGCTGCGCCTTCTGCCTGAAAAACCCCGCCGGGCGGATCAATTCTTCCAGCCGCTGCCTTTCGAGACCGCATATCGCCTGCGGTGTCAGGGGAACGGCACGTTTGAGAGCGGCAATCGCCAGTTCCACGTTGCGCCATGCCGTATTCTGGGTCAGGAAAGCTCCGATGACCACTTCGAACGGGCTATCCGCCGGCCACCAGTGCAGTGGCCCGAAATGCTCCGCCAGCCGGTTGCATATGAAAAGCAGCGTATCTTTCAAATTCTCTACCCTGAACCGGTCGTATTCCTGCCGCTTACCGCGCCTCATTGAAGTTTTTCCAAACGCGCCCGCGCCAGTACCGCCACAGCTACCCGGGAAGCCCCGCCGGCAAGCAGGGCTGAGCTGCATTCGCGCGCAGTGGCACCGGTGGTCAGTACGTCGTCCACCAGCAAGACCCGTTCTCCATCAAGTTTTCCATGCAGGGCGAAAGCCCCCTTCAGATTGCGCCGACGCTGTTCTCCGGTCAAGCCCTGTTGTTGCAACCCCGGCCTTATCCGCCGAAGCAGCCGCGCCGGAGCCGGAAGCCGCCAGAAACGGCCCAGTTCGCGCGCCAGCAAAAGCGACTGATTGTAGGTTCGGGATCGCAACCGCTGCCGGTGCAGCGGTACCGCAACGAGGACTTCGGGCCGGTACGAACGACGAAAGTATTCGAGCCTTGTCGCCAGAAGGCGGGCAAATGCCCTGTCTAAATGAACCGCCCCGTGAAATTTGAAGCGGCGTATGGCTTCGCGCAATCCGCCGTCGTACAGCCCGAGACACTCGACCCTCTCAAAAGGCGGCTTTTCGCGCAGACAGGCTTCGCACAGATGATCGCTGCCGGATGCCAGAGGATAGGGCAGAGCACAGCGAGGGCAACGGGAATGCTTTAGGAAGGGGAAATCGTCCAGGCAATCGGGACAAAAGGCGGTTGCCGGTCCGACCTTCAGCACACCGCCGCACAACGGACAGCTCGGTGGCAACACCAGGTCGAGCAAGCCCTTCAGTTCGGCACGCAGATAAGACAGCACAGTCTCCTCCGTCCGGGCCCGCTCCGATCATCGGCGGGATTTCAGGATTTTCCCAGCAGACTGCGACCGGTCATTGCGGAAGGTTTTTCCAGCCCCATCATCTCCAGCAGCGTCGGAGCGAGATCTGCCAGAATACCGTCACGCAAGGTCGCGCCGGAGCGATCGGGATCGACCAGAATAACCGGGACCGGATTTGAGGTATGAGCCGTATGGGGGGCGCCGTTGCCATCGGCCATCTGTTCGCAATTGCCATGATCGGCAGTGATCAGCAGGCTGCCACCGGCGGCGAGGACGGCTTCCATCACCCGTCCGACGCATGTGTCGACCGTCTCCATGGCCCGAACCGCGGCACTTTCCACTCCCGTGTGTCCGACCATGTCGGGGTTGGCAAAATTCAGTACGATCAGATCGTACCGCCCGGAGGCCACCTGCTCGAGCATGGCATCGGTCACGGCCGGCGCGCTCATCTCCGGTTTGAGATCGTAAGTTGCCACGTCCTTCGGCGAGGGGATCAGCACCCGGTCCTCACCATCGTAAGGCTCCTCGCTGCCGCCGTTAAAAAAGAAAGTGACATGAGCGTATTTCTCGGTTTCCGCGATACGCAGCTGTTTACGCCCGGACCGGGCGACTACCTCGCCCAGCAGTTCGGGATGGGTTTCCGGCGGAAAGGCGATGGGCAGACCGAACGTAGCATCGTATTCGGTCAGGCAGACATAGCCGGCGAGGCGCGGCGTCTTCTTCCTGTTGAAACCGTCCAAGCCCGAGGCCGTAAAGGCACGCGTGATTTCTCGAGCCCGATCGGCGCGAAAGTTGAAAAAGACCATCCCGTCACCATCATCCACCGTACAGGATTTGTCACCGGCAACGATACGCGGCTCGACGAACTCATCGGTCTGATCTTCGGCATAGGCATCCGCAATGGCATCGGCACTGCTTGGAAAACGCTTCCCAACTCCCTCGGTCATGGCACGGTACGCTCGCTCCACCCGCTCCCAGCGGTTATCGCGGTCCATGGCCCAGTAACGTCCGATCACCGTTGCCACCCGTCCCAGCTCGATTTCCTGCAACTTTTTTTCAAGCTGCTCCAGATAACCGGCACCACTTTTCGGGGGGGTGTCACGTCCATCCATGAAAGCATGGATGCATACCTGCCTGACCCCGACTCTGCGGGCCATTTCCACCAGGGCATAAAGATGAGTATTGTGTGAATGTACGCCACCGTCCGACAGCAATCCCATCAGGTGCAGCTTGCCGTCACCGCTGACAGTCCGTTGCATCAGCTTGAGCAGTTCGGCATTCTGAAAAAACTCGCCGTTTTCGATACTCAGATTTATACGTGTCAGATCCTGATAGATGACGCGACCGGCACCGATATTGAGGTGGCCGACTTCCGAATTGCCCATCTGCCCGTCGGGGAGGCCCACATCGAGACCGGATGCCCCGATATGGGCATGGGGCCAGTCCTTCAGAAGTTGACGCAGGTGCGGCGTATCGGCCTGACAGACAGCATTGTGATCGCAGACGGGGTTGATGCCCCAGCCATCCAGAATAACCAGGGTTACGGGACGACGGATTGCAGAACTCATGCGCTTTGCTCCCCGTGATGAATCTCCCGCAGCTCGGTGGCAGGCGGATTTTTGATCATTTCATGCCCGACCAGACGGCAGTTTCCCCAGGTTCCGCAATCTTCGCAGCGTCCGTTCCATTCAACCGATTGGCTGCCGCAAACATCGCAGGCATAACCGAAATTGGAGCGTCTGTCGGAATCGACGACCTTCCGAAATTCCTGGATCGATTCGTCCAGACGGCTGCGACGCGCATGCGCCTCGGCCAGCAGCAGGTGCAGTTGCGGGAAATCGGCGCCGGCCTTCTCGATCTCCGAAAGCTGTTCCAGAGCTTCCTCGACCATTTCCAAACGCAGGCAAAACTTACCGTAAAACAGTCTGAGAAGCAGATCTTCGGTACGGTTCAGAGCGGTGGCGCGGTAAAACTCAAGAAGCTCGGTGGGATTTTCATTGGTCATGGCAAGGTCTTCCAGACGCGCAAGAAACACAGCCTCGCCGAAACGACGGTAACCTTCCTGCCACACACCAGCCGCCTCCTGCGGTTGACCGGCAGCTTCAAAGCCATCACCCAACAACACCCGGGTCGGCACGAAATCGGGCTGTTCTTTCACCAAAGCCTTCAGGTCGGTCACAGCAGCATCTGCGCGTCCAGCCTCCAGAGCCATGCGGGCCGTTTCCAGTCGCAAACCGTTACGAATACGAAGTTCCTCATCCTCGACGTTACCGCCAAGTTTTTTGAGCAGACGTTTCTGCAGATCGAGCGCTTCGTTCCAGAGTTCATTGCGCATGTGCTCATCGCGCAGACGGCGCAAAGCCTCGAGGTTGTCAGGTTCCACAGCGAGGATGGAACGGTAGGTCGCCACCGCATCCTCGGCCTGCCCTGCCTTCAGGTAGGTATCGGCCAGCAAAAAAAGAACCTGCAGACTATCCGTCGCCTGTTTGCGGGCCCGCAGCAGAAACTCCAGGGCTTCGGAAAACCGCCCCTCGGCGCGGCACACTCGTGCCAGTGCCAGCAGTACATCCAACTGTCTGCCGTCCTGACCGTGAGCTTTGACCAGCAAACGGCGGGATTTTTTATAATCCCCGGCAACCAGCCGGTCCATGGCCTGCCGATAGAGATCCATGATAGCGCGGTTGCGTTTGTCCTCCCGTTTTCGACGCCAATTTCTCAGCAGGTGTCCCGTCGTCCCGTAGATATAGAGGAGGTACCCGATCAGCAAACCGGACAGCACCGAAGCGGCGACGATCACCGCCAGGGATGTGGAAACCTCATTACCGAACCAGTAGAACACCGCAACGGTCTGGGGATTGAGGATATAAAACAGCAGAAAAAAAATAACCAACAGCAAAAAGACAAAAGCCATCAGAATCATGGTTTTCTCCTCCTTCGGCTCGGCAGAAACTGATGCCCCCGGAGCCGACGGCCAGACAAAGCGTCAACGGTTATGGTACGGCTCGTTTCTTACAATCGTAAAACCGCGATACAGCTGTTCAAGCAGCAGCAGGCGGGCCATCTGATGCGTCAGGGTCATATCCGACAGGGAAAGCAGCAACTCGGCGCGCTGTTTGACCTCGTCGCTAAGACCATAAGCGCCGCCGATGATCAGGGTCAACTCGGGGGTGGAGTCAAGCATATGCCTCTCCAACATCCCGGCCAGCGCCTCTGAGGACATGGAACGCCCCCGCTCATCCAGCGCAACGACAAACGCTCCCTGCGGAATCCTGTCGAGAATCCGGCGGCCTTCCTGCCTGCGGATAAAAACCGGGTCGTTCTTTCCGCCTTTTTCCTCCTTCAGTTCGACAATCCGCAAAGGCGCGTAACGACGCAGCCTCGCCTCGAAATCGGCAGCCCCTTCGCGCAGGTACCCGATGGAGAGACGCCCGACGCAAAGCAGGCAGAGCTTCATGCCTTTTCGATCTCCTCGACGGGAACTTCAGGTGCCTCGGTCCACAGGCCTTCCAAGTCATAATACTGGCGCACCGGCTGTTGAAACACGTGCACCATGACATCCCCGTAATCGAGTAACACCCAACGCCCCTCCCGCTTGCCTTCGATAGCCAGAGGCAGCACATCGTGTTCTTTTTTCATGCCGAGTTCGATCGCTTCGGCGATAGCCATTACCTGACGATCCGATCCGCCGGAGACGATCAAAAGAAAATCGGTCAGTGACGACAGGCCGGCAACATCCAGCAATCTGACGTCAAAAGCTTTTTTTTCCAAAGCATAGGCAGCGCACAACAGCGCTTGTTGTTTTGCTTGCAAAATTCAGGACCTTTCTTGGCTGCGGTAAAGACCGTGCCGGTAGATATAGCGTTCAACCGCGTCGGGCAGCAGATAGCGAATGGAACGCCCTTGCGCCACCAGCTGACGAACGTGCGTCGAGGAAATATCGAGAAACGTTTCCTCCAGAAAAATCACCGCATTGCCGCTTCGATGACGCAGCATGTGAGCGTTTTCATCGTAACAGAACTCCTGCTGTATGACAACGGGCAGCACCCCTAACGGATCATCGCAGGGGCTCCCGGGGCGGGCCGCCACCACCAGATTGGTCAACGCGAAAAGGCGCGGAAAATCCTTCCAGATACCGAGGGAGCGGTAGGAGTCCATGCCGATGATGAAATAGAACGCGTCATCCGGATACTCCTCGCGCAAAAGCTCCAGAGTGTGTACCGAGTAACTCTTTCCCGCACGCCGGTTTTCCAGATCGGTGACCATGAAATCGGGATTATCGGCGATGGCGGCAGCTACCATGGCATGTCGGTCGACAAAGGGGATGTCGTCGGCCAGCACCTTGTGGGGTGGCGTCGCCGCCGGAATGAACAGAACCCGATCGAGTCCGCAGCGTTCCCGCACCTCCTCGGCAATACGCAGATGCGCCATGTGGATGGGGTTGAATGTGCCGCCGAGGATGCCGAGCTTCATGGGTTCATCTTTCGCTACGCTACGCTGCGCTTCGCCTCAGTGCTGAGCTTGTCACGCCGAAGCCATAGGCGAAGGTGGGTGCTGAGTGCTGAAAATTGTTACGCTTTTCTCACTACTCTGCACTCGGATCTATTCCCTGACCTGCCCTTCCCCGAAGACGATGAACTTGCGGGTGGTCAAGTCCTCCAGCCCCATGGGACCGAAGGAGTGCAGCTTGGTGGTGGAAATTCCGATCTCGGCACCCAGGCCGAACTGGTTGCCGTCGGAGAAGCGTGACGAGGCGTTGACCATGACCACACTGGAATTGACCTCGCGCAAAAAACGCTGAGAATTGGCGTAGTCGCGGGTAACGATAACCTCGGTATGCAGCGAACTGTATTTCTGAATATGCTCAACCGCTGCATCCAGGCTATCCACAACCTTGACCGCCAGAATCAGATCGAGATATTCCGCTCCCCAATCCTCATCCTGCGCCGGAGTAGCACCGGGAGCCAGCCGACAGGTTTCCGGGCAGCCGCGCAACTCCACTCCCAACCCGCCGAGTACACGGGCTATGCGCGGAACGAATGCCTCCGCGGCATCCTTGTGAATCAGCAGGGTCTCCATGGCATTGCACACGCCGGGACGTTGAACCTTGGCGTTGACGCAGATTTTTTCAGCCATATCGAGATCGGCGTCGGCGTCGACGAAGGTGTGACAAACACCCTTGTAATGCTTGATGACGGGAATTCGGGAGTTCTCGCTGACGAACCGGATCAGCCCCTCGCCACCGCGCGGAATGATCAGGTCGATGTATTCCTCCTGTTTAAGCAGTTCGGTCACTGCAGCCCGGTCCGTGGTGCCGACCAGTTGCAAAGCGCCGGACGGCAACCCCTTGGCTGCCAGCACGCCTTTGAGCACGCCGGCGATGGCTCGATTGGAATGGATAGCCTCGGAACCGCCCCGCAACACCACGGCATTGCCGCTTTTGAGGCACAGGCCCGCCGCATCGGCGGTGACATTGGGACGCGACTCGTAGATGATGCCGATCACGCCGAGCGGGATACGCATGCGCCCCACCTGGATGCCGTTGGGGCGACGCCACATGCCTGTTATCTCTCCGACCGGGTCGGGCAGTTCGGCGACTTCACGCAGGCCGTCGGCCATGCCGAGGATACGGGCTTCGTCCAACCGCAGACGATCGATCATGGCATCGGACAGGCCTTTTTCCTTTCCGGCTTGCAGGTCTTTGGCATTTTCCGCACAAAGAGCGGTGGTGGCCGCGACCAGAGCATCGGCCATGCCTTTGAGCAGATCGTTCTTGGCCGTTGTCGAAACCTGGGCCAGGGTCCGCGAGGCCTCCCGCGCCTCTTTTGCCAATTGCTTTATTTCATCCTGTAGCATCATCAAGAATCTCCTGTCATAAGCTTGCGACTTTGCACGACTGCGCAAAGTCATTTCTTTACGACCAGATTGTCGCGGTGGACAACTTCGTCACCGTATTTATACCCGAGAATCGCTTCGATCTCCGACGAATTTCGCCCCATGATGCGGTCCAGTTCCTGTTTCGAATAACTGGCTATGCCCTTGGCGAACTCGATTCCGTCGACATCGCAAATACGCACCGCATCGCCACGGTCGAACTTGCCTTCGATGGCGAAGATTCCGGACGGCAAAAGGCTTTTTCCTTTTTCCATAACGGCGCGGCGCGCCCCTTTGTCGACCAGTAATTTTCCGCGACTTGTTTTGGTGAACGAAATCCAGTGCTTGCGAGCCGTCATATGCTGTCGAACAGGCAGAAAAAGGGTGCCGAGTTCTTCACCTTCCACGACCCTGGGCAGCACCCCCGCCTGACGGCCGTCGACGATAATGGTGCCGATCCCGTACAGCGTGGCACGCTTGGCCGCTTCGATTTTGGTGCTCATCCCGCCCGTGCCGACAACCGAGCCGGCGCCGCCGGCCATTTTTTCAATCTCTTCGGTAATGCGCTCGACCACGGAAAAACGTTTCGCAGCGGGGTTCGTCTTCGGATTGCTGTCGTATAAACCGTCGACATCCGACAGAATCACCAGCAGATCGGCTTCGGCCAGGGAAGTAATCAAAGCGGAAAGATTATCGTTATCGCCGAAACGAATTTCTTCGACGACGACCGTATCGTTTTCATTGATAACCGGCACCACCCCGTACTCGAGGAGGGTCATCAGGGTATTTCGGGCGTTTAGAAACCGTCGACGGTTGGCCAGATCGTCCCGGGTTAGGAGGATCTGCGCCACACACCGGCCGCATGGTCGGAAAGCGTCTTTCCAGGCCCTCATCAGACGACTCTGACCGATGGCGGCGGCAGCCTGTTTGAGGGGTATGGTCGGGGGGCGGCCGACAATTCCGAGATCGCCCTTGCCGGTAGCCACGGCCCCGGACGACACCAGAACGACCTCATAGCCCCGGGAAAGCAGGGTGCATATATCTCGGGACAGGGCGCCGATCACCTCCAGGTCGAGACCATCCTGACCGAAGATAACCCCGCTGCCAACCTTGATGACTATCCGTTTAACCCGGGATAGCAGGTCATTGCGCATAGTTTTTCACTTTCCGGAACGGGACCCAAAAACCAGCGAAATTCTGAGCTAATGCAGACGACATCCCCCTCCAGGAAAGAGTGCCTCCGCTCTTCGAAACTACTTTAAAATACAGAAGAAAAAGAAGAATTCTACCCACCCCCGAAGTCCTTTGTCAAGACAGGTCGGGTTGCCAGGGTTCCTCTCCCCCCGGCGCGTCCGCGGTATCATTCTGCTGAGAAGCCCGCAGCTTTTCCAGCTCGCGAGACACTTCGGCGACCAACTCCTTGAGTCCTTCCCCGGTGACGGCGGAAACGGCCAGTGTGGGGATTCCCTTTTCCGCAAAGGCGGCGCGCACCCCGTCGAGTCGCTCGCGCACTTCGGAAACGTCGGTTTTGGTCAGCACCACCAGTTGCGGTTTGCGCATCAGTGCGGGGTTATGCCGTGTCAGTTCGCGATTGATAAGTTCGAAACGCTCCATCGGGTCGCCTTCCTGAAGATCGGACAGATCGACCAGGTGCAGGAACAGATCGGTGCGTTCCACATGACGCAAAAACCGCGTTCCGAGACCCTGCCCCTCGCTGGCGCCTTCGATGAGCCCCGGGATATCGGCCATGACAAAAGTTTTGAAACTTCCGCTGCGCACCACCCCGAGATTGGGTACCAGGGTGGTGAAAGGATAGTCTGCAATCTTTGGACGGGCTGCCGACAGCGCCGAGATAAGGGTCGATTTCCCGGCGTTGGGCAATCCCAGAAGACCGACATCAGCCAACAGTTTCAGTTCCAGCCGCAGCGAGCGCTCTTCGCCTTCCGTACCCGGCTGCACGTGTCTTGGAGCCCTGTTGGTGGAAGTGGCGAAGCGTGCATTACCGCGCCCGCCCATCCCACCTCGGGCCACGACCAGCTGCTGGTCGCCGCTCTTGAGGTCGGCCAGCAACTCACCGGTTTCGGCATCGTATACCAGCACGCCGGGGGGAACCCGAATCTCGAGGTCTTCGCCGCTTTTACCGTGGCGATTTTTCCCCATGCCATGCCCGCCGCGCTGAGCCTTGTAGTGAACCTTGTAACGCAGATCCAGCAGCGTACCAAGGCCCTCGTCCACACACAGCACGACATTGCCGCCGTCGCCGCCGTCGCCGCCGTCGGGACCGCCTTTGGGGATGAATTTCTCTCGCCGGAACGACAGACAACCGCGACCGCCGTCACCGGCCTTGACATGTATTTTGACTTCGTCGATAAACTTCATAAAATTCTTTTTTTCCCGCCGGCATGCCGGATTCTCTCTGTTGTCCGCCATACCTCCATCATCATCTTCACCGAGGTCGTGTCCATCCGGCGATTCCGGATAAAACCGGGTATCTGCATAGCTTACCGCATTGCGCCGGCTATTGCGAACCAGACGATATCCCCGGTTCAGGCAAAAAACAAAAGCCCGAAGCTCTCCAACTGGGGAACCCCGGGCCTTGTTCTTTGTCGCATCGACAAGAGCAACCAGTCTGCTCGCGCTCCTTACTGAGCGGTAACGCTGACTTTTTTCTTATCCTTGCCTTTGCGTTCAAACGACACCACGCCATCGGTCAGGGCATACAGAGTATAATCTTTGCCACAACCGACATTGGCGCCTGGATGAATAGTCGTGCCACGCTGCCGAACCAGAATCGAGCCCGCGGTCACCTGCTGACCGCCGAAACGCTTGACCCCAAGGCGCTTACCGGCACTATCACGACCGTTTTTTGAACTACCACCGGCTTTCTTATGAGCCATGGCTAAACCTCCTTAAGCCTCGATGCCTGTAACTTGCAGGCGGGTGATGGGCTGACGGTGTCCGTAGGTCTTGCGATAGCCTTTGCGCCGTTTGCTGTGAAAAACCAGCACCTTTTTGTCTTTACCCTGTTGTACAATACGGGCTTTGACTTTCGCTCCAGGCAATAGAGGTGTTCCGATCTTAACCTCTTCTCCGCCGACCATGAGGACCTCGTTCAGCTCGATGGTGTCACCCACCACGCCTTCGATCTTCTCGACCTTTACCAGGTCGCCTTCGGAAACTTTATACTGTTTTCCCCCGGTCTTGATCACCGCATACATCCCGTTTCACCTCACTTTTTAGATATTTCGGCCTAAACCGAAAGCGCAATATAGCTCCGTTGACTGCTGGCTGTCAAGGGAAAACCTCGGTCAACCCAACCCCCAGCCGGCCCCACGGCACAGGACCGCTCCCATATGAAAAACCGCACTGTATCCATCCGGAAACTCCAGACTAATCGCAAAGTATCTCGAACTGTTCCTGGTGGAAGTCGAAACGGGCGGTAATGGCGATCTGTTTGCCGAAGGCCTGCTCCAGGTCATCGATTTCCCAACGCTCCTCGTCGCAGATCACCGAAGCGATACTGGGATGCACCAGCAGCGTGACCTGCTTCCCCGGCAGGTTTCGGATCTCGCGCCGCAATTCCCGGAAAATTTCGTAAACCATGGTTGAGCGGCTTTTGACATACCCCTTGCCTTCGCAGTAGGGACAAGGCTCGCATAAGGTGCGGGTCAGATTTTCGCGCACGCGTTTGCGCGTCATCTCCACAAGACCGAGTTCCGAGATCTTAAGAATGTTGGTTTTGGAACGGTCGCCTTTCAACGCCTCCTCCAGCGCCACGAAGACTTTTTCCCGGTGGGCCTCTTTTTCCATATCGATAAAATCGATGATGATCAGACCGCCGAGGTTGCGTAAACGCAGTTGGTAAGCGACTTCCCTGACAGCCTCGAGGTTGGTTTTGAGTATCGTATCTTCCAGGTTATGCTTGCCGACGAAGCGTCCGGTATTGATATCGATGGCAGCCAACGCCTCGGTCTGCTCGATAATTATGTATCCGCCGCTTTTCAGCCATACCTTGCGCCCCAGAGCCCGGTCGATCTCCACCTCCAGACCGAAGGCATCGAATACCGGCTCCTCCCCCTCGTACAGTTCGATACGATAGGTAAGCTTGGGCATGAACGTCTCTATGAAACGAACGATCTTATCGTACTCGCGGGCGGAGTCGACAACGATGCGCCGCACATCTTCGGTGAGGATATCCCGCAACACCTTGCTGGTTACATCGAGATCGGAATAGATCAGACAGGGCGCCCCCTTGCATTCGCGCAACGAACAGATACCGTTCCACAACCCGGCCAGAAACTCCACGTCGGATTGCAGATCCTCCGCGCTCTTGCCCTCCGCGGCGGTACGCACGATAAACCCGGATCCCGGCGAGCGGATCCCTTCGATGAGTTCGCGCAGGCGTTCCTTTTCCTCCTCGTTTTCAATACGGCGGGAAATGCCTACGTGGTCGACTGTCGGCATGTAAACCAGATGTCGTCCGGGCAGAGAAATATTGGCGGTAATCCTGGCCCCCTTGGTTCCAATGGGTTCCTTGGACACCTGTACCAGCAACTCCTGCCCTTCGGTCAGCAACTCCTCGATAGGCGGCAGAGCGACAGATCCACGCTCATCCTCAGTCGGAAGGCCGTTTTCACTGTCTCCCTCGTCGATAAATCGCTCCAGAGCCTGGACCTGATCCAGCACATCCGCGACATACAGAAAAGCCGCCTTTTCGAGACCGATATCGACAAATGCCGCCTGCATGCCGGGGAGCACGCGCAGCACCTTCCCTTTATAAATATTCCCCACAATCCCACGTTCGCGCGTCCGTTCGATGTACAACTCCGCGATGTGGCCGTTTTCGAGCAAAGCCACCCGCGTTTCGTGGGATGTAGTATTGATGACCAGGTCTTTGGTCATGACACCTCCAGGGCATCGTTCGAACCGGCTTGACAAGGCCGAAGCCAGGTACGGCGACAAGCCGTTCTCCGAACGGATTTGTTGGGGTTTGTTTTCATCGGGATCGCCGCAAAAAACCGCATCGCGTCGCAGCCCTCTGAATCCGACCTCGATGATGCAACCCGGTTCAAAACAGGAACATATATAAATACAAACTTATACGCTAAAGGGCTGTTAGTCCAACCGCACGGAAACCTTACGCACCGGCAGCCTGGCTGCTTCTTCGGCGGGCAGTTCGAACAGCCAGCCCAGCAGCGGCATCGGACTGCCCTTGGTCAGGGCCAGCCGGAGCGCCCCGTCTTCAATGCGCACACCCTCGACCGCCGGACGCAGATCGAAGGTTTTTTCCCGGCCCTTTTTCAAACGCGTCACGAGCAGCTCATCCAATCCCTGCAACATCTCGGCCCGTTTGGAAAGCTTTTCCAGCGACTGTGCAGGAATCTCGATCCGGTAAACGGAGCTGCGTATGGCGACGGCAGGAGCCTGGGCCTTCCAGGGTACATCCCAGGCGTTAAGCACCTCCACCCCCTTGGGCAACTGAGCGTTAAATGCCTCCATCAGGTCTTCCGGTTCGCAGCGCCGATACAGTTTTACGTCAATGATCTCGGCATCGCTCTCCACGCCGGTGGGCAGAGCGTCGGGGAAAGATACCTGAGGTGCCGGATGAAACCCTCCGGAAAAACGAACCGGAAGCCTGGCGCGACGCGCGGCTCGGTGAAACAGCGACATGAAATCGAGATGCCCGACAAAGCGCACCCGTCCTTCCTTGCGCACCTGCAGACGAATCCTGCAAAGTTCTTCGGGACTTTCCGGCACGGTTTCGGCGGACGGAACCTGCCATGTGTCGACTTCGGCAACGCGCGGCTTCACTCGGGAAAAATCACACACCCCGCAACCGGAGCATCTGCCCGAGCGACAATCCGATGTATAGTCGCAACGCAGGGCGCGATGCCGCTCATCAAGCAGAAACCCTTCGGTAAAACCGCAGTCGATATGCGACCAGGGCAAGACTTCATTCTCACCGCGCTCTCGCAGATACCATCGGGGATCGATACCACACTCGTCAAAAGCCTGTTGCCAGAGTTCGAAACGAAAATGGTCGCGCCAGCCGTCGAAACGACAACCCAGCTTCACCGCCCGCTCCAGGACTCTGCCGAGTCGGCGGTCACCGCGGGCGAACACCCCCTCCATGAAGGACATCTGCGCCTCATGCCATTTCAATCGCAGTTTCTTGCTGCGCAGAGCGTCCCGGAGATACGCCTGGCGGGAAAGGGTCTCCTCCAACCCCAACTGCGCCTCCCACTGAAAAGGCGTATGCGGCTTGGGCACAAAGGTCGACACGGAAACATTGACGTCCGCGCCCCCCTCGGTACCTTTGCCGGCCCGCTTGACCCGCGTCGCCAGATCGACGATGGCCGCCAGATCCGCCTCGGTTTCCGTCGGCAGCCCCATCATGAAATAGAGCTTGATGACCCGCCAGCCCAGTCCGAAAGCGGTACGCGCTGTTTCCAGCAGATCCTCTTCGCTGATTCCCTTGTTGACGACCTGGCGAAGACGCTCGCTGCCGGCTTCCGGCGCCAGGGTGAAGCCGGTCTTGCGCACCTTGCGCACTTCCTCCATCAGCTCTTCGGTCAGAGACCCGACCCGCAGACTGGGCAACGACAGCGCAACCTGTTCCTGACGATAACGATCCATCAACCCTTTGAGCAAGGGACCGATCTGGCTGTAATCCCCGGTCGAAAGGGACAACAGCGAAACCTCGTCGTAACCTGAACAGTCCAGCGAAGCGGCGATATTGTCGGCAACCAGCCGGGGGGCGCGCTCCCGCACCGGCCGAGTAACAAACCCCGCCTGGCAGAACCGGCAGCCTCGCGTGCAACCGCGGGCGATTTCCACCGCGACCCGATCATGAACGGCGTTCATAAAAGGCACCAGCGGCCGATTCGGAGAAACGGCGCTGTTGAGATCCGCCACCACCCTCCGCCGCACACGTGCACAATCGTCGGCGAGAGGCCGTATGGCCGCTACTTTGCCGTCGGGATGGTAGGAAACCTCGAACAGCGCGGGTACGTAGACACCCTCAATGGCCGCCAGGCGCCGCAGCAACGCTGGGCGGCCCTCTGCGGCAAGGCGCGATGCACGCACCGCTTCACACAGTTCGACAATGGCCTCTTCGCCATCACCGACCACGGCGCAATCGATAAAATCCGCCAGCGGTTCGGGATTGAAAGCCCCAGGCCCTCCTGCCACCACCAGCGGATGGCGCCCGTCCCGCAGCTCGCGTCGCAGCGGTATACCGGCCAGGTCGAGCATATTCAAAACGTTGCTGTAAGAAAGTTCATACTGCAGCGTGAAGCCCAGCACCTGAAACTCGGCCAGGGAACGGCGGGATTCCAGCGATGCCAGAGGCAAGCCGGCCTCGCGCAGACCGGCCTCGAGATCGGGCCATGGCGCATATACTCGCTCGGCCAGCGCCCAATCGAGACCATTGACCACCTGGTAAAGAAGAGGCAGGCCGATATGGCTCATACCGACTTCGTAAACATCAGGAAAAGCCAGGGCCATGGTCACGTCGACCTGCCGCCAGTCCTTGCGCACACTTCCGAGTTCGTCTCCGAGGTAGCGGGCCGGGCGGCTGACCTGATGAAGAAAATCGTCAAATTGTTTCATCTATTCAACCCTTAAAGGGATTAAGTTTTGCATACTGCCGAAAAGAGTGGTTGTTATAGCACGATACTCCCTCTGGAAACAACAAGAGGACCGACCTTGCGCATCAGCGATGGAATTGTGCGGGCGTCCTCGTCGTGCTAACATGACCTTCCGGTAACAGCAAAGAACCGGTTCCTTGCAGCCTGACCACCTTGACGCCGACCAATAGGTGCCGCCCGGCGACAGGTTTAACATCCACCGCAAGCACCCCGCAAGCCACCGGAGAATCCGAGCCCCCGAGAACCAGCACGGCACGGGGATATCGCAATTATACCGTCTTTAAAAACTTTAAAAAATAGTTCACCGGCCAAGCCGGGAAGGATCAGCCATGACCAACACATACAAGGCCGAAGTGGACCTGCATGTTCACAGCCTCGCTTCGGGACACGCCTACAGCACCATCAACGAAATCGCCGCAGAAGCCGCCAGTCGCGGGTTACGGGGCATAGCCATGACCGATCATGGGCCGGCCATGCCCGCCGCGCCCCACTCCTACCACTTCGAATGCCTTTACATGATCCCCGACTACCTGTCGGGGGTGCGTATTCTCAAAGGTGCGGAAACCAACATCATCGCGCCGGGCCGCGTCGATCTTTCGGACAGATTGCTGGCCAAAATGGACCTGGTGCTGGCAGGTTTTCATCACGATTGCGGCTACGGACCGAGCGATCGCAGAGCCAACACCAGCGCCGTTATGGAATTGATGGAAAACCCCAGCATCCATATTATCTGCCATCCGGGCAACCCCGAATACCCTCTCGATTACGAAGCGGTCGCACGGCAGGCCGCAGCCACCGGCACCGCACTGGAATTGAACAATTCCTCCTTTGTCACAAGCCGCATCGGCAGTGCCGACAACTGCCGGCTCATCGCCCGCCTCTGTGCCCGGTTCGGCGGCCCGGTGTCCCTCGGCAGCGACGCACACATCGCCCAGAGCGTAGGGCATTTCGGCCACGTGTTCGAGGCCCTGTCCGCCGCCGGCGTGGATCCCGACCAGATCATCAACAGATCCCTGGAAGCGACTCTTGACTTCCTCGGATTAACCGACTGAAAGGTGCCGCAGTGTCAGCGGAAGAAAAAAAGCCGATAACCATCGTCCCGACAAACGAACGCAACTGGGCTACCATCTGCCACCTTTCGGCCATGGCCGGATTCCTTTTCGGCCCCTTCGGTTTCATCCTGGGGCCGTTGATTGTCTGGCTGATAAAGCGTAGGGACGATGCCGAAGTCGACCGCCACGGCAAGGAAGCCCTCAATTTTCAGATCAGCATGATGATCTACGGCCTTGCAGCCACCCCTCTTGCTTTTGTGATTATCGGCTTGCCGCTGCTTATGCTTCTGGCCGCTTTTGACTTCATCATGACCATCGTCGCCGCAGTGCGCTGCAAAAACGGTCGGCCGGTACGCTATCCCCTGACCATTCGTTTCCTCACCTGAAACTTTCCCGGCATCCTTCTTAACAAATATTTGAGTAAACGAAACTTCTTGCCAGCGGATACGGGGTTATGCTAAACCAGCAGAATGCTTTGATATTACATTTTTTAACGGATCGGAGGCACGCACCATGGACATAGAGATTCAGCCGGTCACCCAACCGAAAACCCGGCTTGAGGATGAATCCCAACTGGTTTTCGGGCGTCAGTTCACCGACCGCATGTTCGTTATGGAATACGACGCCGGGCGCGGATGGCATTCTGCCCGCATCCAGCCTTACGCGCCGTTCTCCCTCGATCCGGCCGCCCTGGTTTTGCATTACGCTCAGGAAATCTTCGAAGGGCTCAAAGCCTTCCGCCACCAGGACGGCGCCATCGCACTGTTCCGCCCCATGGACAACATCCGACGGTTCAATCGCAGCGCCCAACGCCTCTGCATGCCGCCTGTCGACGAAAAGTTCTTTCTCAAGGCCCTTAAAGAACTGATTCGCCTCGAATCCGACTGGATCCCCTCCGCCGAGGGCACCAGCCTCTACATTCGCCCCACGATGATCGCCACCGAAGCGGTGCTGGGCGTCAAGCCTTCGGATAAATACCTGTGCTACATTATTCTGTCGCCGGTCGGCGCCTACTACAAAGGCGGCTTCAAGCCGGTCAAGATCTGGATTTCCGACCAGTTTATCCGCAGCGCCCCCGGCGGCACCGGCGAAGTCAAGTGTGGCGGCAACTATGCGGCCAGCCTTCTGGCGGCCAGACAGGCGGCCGAAAAAGGTTTCGACCAGGTCCTCTGGCTCGATGCCGTGGAGCGCAAATACGTCGAGGAAGTCGGCAGCATGAACATCTGCTTTCTGTACGACGGCAAGATCGTCACCTCGCCTCTGCACGGGACTATCCTTAACGGCGTCACCCGCCGATCCATCCTTCAACTGGCGACGGAAATGGGCTACCAAATCGAGGAGCGCGCCATGAGTGTCGACGAGCTTCTCGACGGAGCCGAATCCGGACGTCTGGCCGAAGCCTTCGGCACCGGCACGGCGGCCGTTGTCAGCCCCGTCGGCCAGCTGACCTACCAGGATCGCACCGTCACCATCGGCGACGGACAGGTGGGCGAATTAACCCTGAAACTCTTTAAAGCCCTGACAAGCATTCAATACGGCCGCCACCCCGATCCTCACGATTGGGTCGTGAAAATCTGATCTGCCGACCATACCAATCATTTCAAGCCCCCGCCCGACGGGGGCTTTTTTACCCTCCGGTTCCGACGACCTTTCCAGCGACGCCTCAATTATCGGCACGCCTGTCCTTTTTTTAGGCAAAAACGCTCCATTTTATTTTATGCGGCATTGTAAGCCACTGATATTACAGTAAAATAAAACTTGGTTCGAGGTTTGCTACCTGGGAGAAACATAGCCGGGACAACGTCCGCCCCGACAGGCACATCACTGCAAAGACGCAATGGAGGAAAAATCGATGTTTCGTATTCCCTTTATCCTGACAACCGCTCTATTTTTTACGGCCTTTCCGGCCATGGCGAGAGCCGCGGAAAGCGCCAATCCGGGCGATACCGCCTGGATGCTCGTATCTTCCGCCCTGGTTCTGATCATGATGCCCGGCCTGGCACTGTTTTATGCCGGGATGGTACGATCCAAGAACGTTCTTTCGACCAGCATGCATACCTTCGCAGCCCTTGGCATCATCGGAGTGCAATGGGTGGTTATCGGCTACAGCCTGGCCTTCGGTGGAGAAGGTACTTTTATCGGCGGGTTTGGCAACATGTTTCTCTCGGGCATCACCCCCGACAGCGTGACCGGCACCATACCCACATACGTTTTCGTCATGTTTCAGGGCATGTTCGCCATCATCACCCCGGCGCTCATTTCCGGCGCCGTGGCCGGCCGCATGAAGTTTTCCAGCTACTGCATTTTCATCGTCCTGTGGGCCACCCTGGTCTACGATCCGTTGGCACACTGGGTCTGGGGCGATGGTGGCTGGTTGCTGGAAATGGGAGCCCTGGACTTTGCCGGGGGGACGGTCGTACACCTGTCTTCCGGCCTCTCGGCCCTGCTTGTTGCGATTTTTCTCGGCAAACGGCACGGCTTTCCCCATGAGCGCATGGCTCCGCACAACCTGCCCATGACGCTGCTCGGCGCAGGCCTGCTATGGTTCGGCTGGTTCGGCTTCAACGCCGGCAGCGCCCTGGCCGCCGGCGGCAGCGCCGCCCTGGCCTTCACGACCACCCAGACGGCCGCCGCCGCAGGAGCCTTGTCCTGGATGCTGGTCGAATGGCGATTTACCGGAAAACCCAGCGCCCTGGGCGCAGCCTCCGGTATCGTAGCCGGCCTGGTCGTCATAACCCCCGCAGCGGGCTTCGTTCTTCCCGGATGGGCCCTGGTCATGGGCCTGATGGCAGGCGCTGTCTGCTACGGCGGCGTCATGCTCAAGCACAAACTCGGCTACGACGATTCCCTCGACGCTTTCGGCGTACATGGCGTGGGCGGAGCTTTCGGCGCCGTAGTTACCGGCATATTCGCGACGGTAGGCGCTACCAGCCTGATTACCGGCGACCTGCACCAGCTCTGGATTCAGATTGTCGGCGTGCTGGCAGCAGGCGCTTACGCGGCCATCGTCACCTTCGCGTTGCTGTGGATACTCAAAAAGACCATCGGCCTGCGCGTTACACGCGACGAAGAAGTCATGGGCCTCGACCAGACCCTGCACTCTGAAAGCGGTTACGATTTTTAACCCAGCCTCGGGTTCGTGGCCCGACGCCCCTCCTCCCGGGGGCGTCGGGCATTTTTTGAGTAACCGAACTACTCCATCCGTGTAATATCCCCTCCCCCCACTGTAAACTCGACAGACCTTGGCGCCCGAGCGCCTCCACCCTCCCACAAACCACCTAAGACCCCGTTTTAATTATTTTTTTTGTCGAAAAATCGCTTGAAAAAGCGGTTAAAAAGCCAACAAAAAAAAGGTTGGCATTTACTTTGCAATTGAGTATCAACCACACCAAACCCATACGTGGTTGTATGTGTACACACCATCCGGAGGTTGAATCGAATGTGTCGTATTGGAGCTATTAAAAGCCGCCACTATGTGCACCCCAGCCAAGCCCTTTTGCTCATGCAGTCCCAACAGAAGGGACATGACAATTCCGGCTTCGCCATGGTCATGCAGGACCTCGGGGGCATCTTCGAAAACTACAAGCATCTGCCCACCTTGTCGCTGGCCTGCACCGATGAAGGTCTGCAGATCACCAAAGCCATCATGGACGCGCGCGGATTCCGCCTGGTTCATGAATGGGAACCCGAAACCAACCGGCAACCGGGTCTGGACATTCAGGCCATGCCGCACTATGTCTACCAGACATTTGACTATCCCGACGCGTACGCCGACGCCAGCCAGGAAGAAAAGGAGCAATTGCTCCTCGATACCCGCCTGGAACTGCGCCGCGGCATGGAAGAGGACTGCAAAGGCTTTGCCTACTCTTTCTGGCCCGACGTCATCACTCTGAAAGAGATCGGCGATCCGCGCGACATCGGTACTTTTTTCAATATCTGGGAACCTGATGATCAATTCACTGCGAAGGTCATTACCGCCCAGTGCCGACAGAACACCAACTATGCCATCGTTCGCTATGCCGCCCACCCCTTCTTCCTGCAGGGTTACACGGCACTGGCCAACGGTGAAAACACCTTTTATCAGAAAAACAAGGAATTTCAGCAGAACCTGCACCGCGGCTACATCGGCTTCGAATCCGATTCGCAGTGTTTCCTGTACACCCTGCACCACACCCATCGCGAGTTGGGCTGGCCCCTGTCCTACTACAAGCACGTCATCACGCCGCTGCCTTTCGAGGACGTCGTGAAACGCGAGGACCAGCAGCAACTGCTGGCCATGCGGCAGTCCCTGGCGCACCTGGAAATCAACGGCCCCAACACCATCATCGGCGTGCTGCCGGATAACACCATGTTCACCTGCTGCGACGCCAAGAAACTTCGGCCGGTGGTGCTCGGACGGGATGAGGATACCGTGGTGCTGTCTTCGGAAGTCTGCGGCGTCAACGAGATTCTGCCGAACCGCAACTGGGAGACGGACATGTATCCCAATGAGCGTGAAATCGTGGTCATCGACAACAACCTGGAGGTCCAGCGATGGAAACAGTAAAAATAAACGACATCGCCTGTAACGATCTTCCCTGGAAGATTCAGTATCACCCCGAGCGCTGCACTCTGTGCGGATCCTGTATCGCGGCCTGCACCTTCGACGCCATCGGGCCGAAAATGGAGCGGCGCCGGCTCACCTTTACCGACAGCGCAACCCCCGAACCGAAGACCCGGTTCGTTGCCCAACCGGTCATCGGCCAGCAGAATGCCATCAAGAATTTCTGTCGCGGCTGCGGGGTCTGCGAGCGTGTATGCCCTAACAACGCCATCAGTTCCAGCCGCAACCCGGACTCGCGCTTCAATGTGGTCTACGCGACCTCGACCGGCACCGGCCCCAAGCGTGGCGGTCGCAACAATCTCGAAGTTCAGTCCCGCACCCTCGACACCCTGAGGGTCGGCCGCATTTCGCAGATGACCGACCCGAGTCTCGATGCCCAGCGTCATACCTTCGACTGCCTGGCGCCATTGGGCCGCATCCTCCCGGCCGGCACCCTGCCGCTCAATCAGACCGCCGACGGCAAGCTGGTGCAGGACGGCCAGACTCCGCCGGTCCGCTGGATTTATCCGATCATCATCGGCGACATGTCCATCGGCGCTCTGTCCTGGCGTATGTGGGAAGCCGTGTCCATGGCGGTGGCCTATCTCAACGAGGAATGCGGTCTGCCGGTACGCATGTGCTCCGGCGAAGGCGGCATGCCGGTGCGCCTGTTGAAAAGCCGTTATCTGAAATACATGATTTTGCAGATCGCTTCCGGTCATTTCGGCTGGAACCGCATCATCCAGGCCATGCCGCACATGATCGAAGATCCGGCCGGCGTTCTGATCAAAATCGGCCAGGGCGCCAAGCCGGGCGACGGCGGTCTGCTGATGGCAGCCAAAGTGGCCGAGCACATTCAGGCCATTCGCGGCGTGCCCAAGGCCGATCTGCTTTCGCCGCCCAACCACCAGGGCCTGTACTCCATCGAGGAAAGCGTGCAGAAGATGTTCCTGTCCTTCAACGCCGCTTTCAAATTCCGCGTGCCGGTCGCCATCAAGGTGGCCGCCAGCGCTACCTCGGTATCGGTCTTCAACAACCTGGTGCGTGACCCCTACAACATCGTCGGCGGCTTCTTCCTCGACGGTATCGACGGCGGCACCGGCGCGGCCCACGACATCAGCCTCGACCACACCGGCCATCCGGCGGTCAGCAAACTGCGCGACTGCTACCTCGCCGCCGTGGCCCAGGGACGTCAGGGTCAGATCCCCCTGTGGGCGGCCGGCGGCCTCGGCAAAACCGGCAACCTGGCAGCCGACGCCTTCAAGATGATGTGTCTCGGCGCCAACGGCGTATTCACCGGCAAACTCATTCTGCAGATGGCCGGCTGCCTTGGCAACGACCACGGCCGCTGCAACGCCTGCAACACCGGTCTTTGTCCAGTTGGCATCACCACTCAGCAACCGGTTCTGGTCAAACGCCTCGATCCGGAACGGGTGGCGGAAAACATCGTCAACTACTTCCTGGCCATGGATGTCGAGTTGCGCAAACTCATGGCCCCCATCGGCAACTCCTCCCTGCCCATCGGTCGCTCCGACTGTCTGGTCTCGTCCGACAAGGCCGTCGCCGATCGTCTGCAGGTTCAGTACGTCTGTTAAGGAGGTTTTAAGTAATGGCAGCCTTTATCAACGGCTTTGATGAAAATAACCGGCGTATTTCCACCCAGCAACTGCTGCAGAAGATCTACGCTGCCCTGGAGTCCGGCGAGACCGAATTCGAAGTACTCTCGTCCGGCCATCACGACATCGGCGGACCGCTCTGGACCAAGGACGGAAGCCCGCTGAAATTCACCGTCAAGAACCCCGGCCAGCGTGTCGGCGCCTTCGGTCTTGCGGGCACCGAGATCGTTATCAACGGTCCGGCCCCGGCCGACGTCGGCTGGCTCAACGCCGGCGCAACCCTGGTCCTCAAAGGGGACGGCGGCGACACCACTGCCCACTGTGCCGCAAGCGGCAAGATCTATGTCGGCGGCCGCGCAGGAACCCGTACCGGCTCTTTGATGAAACGCGACCCGGCTCACGAGTCACCCGAACTGTGGGTGTTGAAAAACGTCGGCTCCTTTTCCTTCGAGTTCATGGGCGGCGGCATCGCCGTGGTCTGCGGCTACGACAGCGAAGAATTCGAATCGGTCCTCGGCGACCGTGCCTGTGTCGGCATGGTCGGCGGCACCATCTATGTCCGCGGCCCCATCCAAAACCTCGACAAAAACGTCTGGTTGATGGACCTGGATGAAGCCGACAAAGAGTTTCTTACCAGCAACATGCCGGCGTTTCTCGAAAGAATCGACAGACCGCAGCTGTTGGAAGAACTCACCGACCTCTCCCAATGGAAAAAAATCGTCGCCAAATCCTACGATGAACGTCAGGCCGCCGAACGCATCTCTTTGCGTGAATTCCGCCTTGGCAAGTGGGTCGAAGGCGGTATTTTCGGCGATGTCGTGGAAGACGACTACGATAACGTCGCCGACCTGGTAAATACCGGAGACATGCGTCTGAAGGTACCGCACTGGAAAAACAAAGCTTATGCCGCTCCATGCCAGTCGGCCTGTCCCACCGGTATTCCGACCCAGGACCGCATCCGTCTGCTGCGTGAAAACAAGACCAGGGAAGCGCTGGAACTGGTGCTGAATTATTCGCCGTTCCCCGCCAGCGTCTGTGGTCAGGTCTGTCCGAACCTGTGCATGGATGCCTGCAGCCGGCGCTATCTCGACCATCCGGTGGCCATGAAGGAACTCGGCCGCCTGTCCCAAAAGATCGAAGCCCCCGAGATGCAGCCTGCCACCGGAAAAAAGGTGGCGGTACTCGGCGGTGGTCCTGCCGGTCTATCGATTGCCTGGCAACTCGCCTTGCGCGGCCACAGCGTTGTCCTTCACGAAGCGGACAAGGAAGTCGGCGGCAAACTGCGCCAGGCGATCCCCGCCGAGCGCCTGCCGAGAGAAGTGCTCAACGACGAGATCAACCGCATCAAGAACATCGGCGTCGATATCCGTACCGAAAGCAAAATCGACAAAGATGCCTTCGAAACCATCCGCGCTGAAGTCGATGCTGTGGTGGTTGCCACCGGCGCCCACAACCCCGTGGTCATCCCTTTCCCCGGTCACGAGCGACTGGTTAAGGGACTCGAATTCCTGAAGGAAATCAACAGCGGCCTGCAGCCGAAAGTCGGCCGCAAAGTTGTCGTTATCGGGGCAGGCAACGCCGGTATGGACGTTGCGATCGGAGCCTATCACATGGGCGCCGAACAGGTTACGGCCATCGAT
This sequence comes from Desulfuromonadales bacterium, assembly GCA_030154185.1. Classification (GTDB taxonomy): domain Bacteria; phylum Desulfobacterota; class Desulfuromonadia; order Desulfuromonadales; family Syntrophotaleaceae; genus Syntrophotalea. Next base: position 5,897 of record JASKKK010000001.1, on the reverse strand, counting down.
GTTCAGCGTCCCGCCGCCTACCAGAAGGAGATCGATCAGTTTGAAGCCCTGGGCGGAAAGATCGCATGGCCGGTCTTCACCGAGCGTATCACCGAGGAAGGTCTGCACACCAAGGACGGCCGCCTGATCGAGGCCGATACCGTAATCATCTCCATCGGCGAACGCCCCGACCTGTCCTACGTGCCACGCGAATGGCTCACCGACCGCGGCATGATGGAAGCCGACGACTGCTTGCAGGTGAAAAAGGCTCCCGGCGTGTTCGCCCTCGGCGATACCATCCAACCGGGCCTGCTGACCCATGCCATCGGCAGCGGACGCAAGGTCGCCGACTACATCGACGACTACCTCTGCGGTCGGGAACTGGTTGCCAAACCTGAACCGGTGATGATTCCCCAGTCCAAACTTCACAAGGAATCGTTCATGCCGCAAAACCGCGGTCGCTTCCGGGTCGAAGACGCCTGCAGCGAAGTCAATCGCTGCATCAGCTGCGGTACCTGCCGCGACTGTACCATGTGTCTCGAAACCTGTCCCGAAGGCGCCATTGTGCGCGAGGAAAAACCGGACGGCTCTTTCGAGTACATATCCGATGAAAAATACTGCATCGGCTGCGGCCTCTGCGCCGGCGTCTGCCCGTGCGGTATCTGGCAGATAGAAAAAGTCATTTTCTGATTTTTCCTCACTGCATGAGCTGCAAGAAAAGGCGGAACCTCACGGTTCCGCCTTTTCTTTGCCTACCGCCGGATCCGCTCCGGCCAACACAGATCATCAAACAATTTCAGGAATCGAGCAGGCAACGATCGCGATCATTTTCACCCCGGTAATAACGGGCTTCGATAAGATTGTTCTCCGGATCCCGGAAGTAAATGGATATGCCCGTGCCGTGGGCTCCCCAACGTTTTACGGGACCGGTTTCGATGGCCACTCCCTCTTGGGCCAACCTGACGGACAGCTCATCCCAGGCCGGCTTGCCCATAGCCAGACAAAAATGATTAAGATGCATCCCGCACGGGCCGGCCTCGGAATCTGCCGACCACATACCGGCCGGGAAAAAATCAACAACCGTATCCTCGCCCAGCCTCACGGAAGGAAACGGCACCTTGCCGTTACGGTACAAACCCAACCGCTCGGTGGCCAGCCCCAGAATATCCACATAAAAGCTCAACATGTCTTCCATGTCCGTAACGTTGAGCACGATATGATCGAGCAGACATTTCATGATAACCTCAAAATAAAAATGCAACAAAGAACACCGGTGCAAGCGCTGGGGAGCTTCCTCATTCGCCCTTCTTATGTACCCCTTCCCGCAAACGCGATAAACACTGCTCGAGATGACGTCCGGCGGTTTCGCGACCGCCCAATCCATACGCCAGGGCCAATGCCACCGCTACCGAACCCAATGCAAGCCCAAAAGCCAAATTGACGATTTCGTCGGCAATGCCCATGGCCTTGAGGCCCATGGCAACCACCAGGGCCAGAATGGCATAGCGGGCGATGTTGGCCAGCCCCATCCGCTCGGGGGAACGGCTCAAGGCCTGATGCGCCAGCGTTGCCAGGTAGTTCCCGATCAACAGGATCACCAGGCCCAGCAGAACCTGCCCGGAAAAGACCAGAAGTTCGCCGAGCACCCCGGCCAGCAGTTCGATACCGAGCTTTTCCACCGCCGAAACAGCCGCGGCCAACAGAATAAAAAAGAAGGCAACCCGGGCGCAGAAGCAGGAAAAATGCCGCTCCGGCCCAAGCAAGCCGCCGGCGCCCAGTTTTTGAGGCCATTCGTCGGCACCGACACCTTCCAGCAATTCACGCAGGATATTCGTAATCCAGCGTCCGAGTACATATGCCACGGCCAGAATCAGGGCCGCCGCCAGGATATCCGGTATCGCCCCCATGAATACCATGAGCATATCCGTGGCCGGGTCCGAGATCGCCGCGATGCCCAATACCCCGAGGGCTGAAATCAGGACCGGTACGAAGACCAGTAAAAAAACGATCTGGGAAACCACCCGTGCCATCTGGATCTTTTCGGAGATCCCCGCCTTTGTGGCCAAAGTATCCAACCCTTTACCCACCACCAGAATGGCATTGGCGCATATCTTGGCGATAACGTAACCCGCGACCCCGATAACCACCGCGGCCACCAGATTTGGCAGGATGGCGACAAAATCGTCCACCAGGTTCTTAAGCGGATCAAGCACCCCCTCGATGCCCAGAGCCCCGAGGGCCAGCAACAATACAAACAGCAACACCAGATAGTAGGCCAGTCCGCTGATCAACTTTTCCACGGTCAGATGCTCGCCGGATTTATTTTCCAGACGTTTGTCCACTTCCAACTTTTTCAACACCATGGCCAGACCCTTGCGGATACCGATGGCAAAAAGCCACCCCACCAGAAGGATAAGCAGCGCCCCGATGACACTGGGGAAAAACTGACCCAATGTGCCCAGAAACTCGTCTATGAAACCCTGCATGACAACCTCCTCGTTTGTTGGTTTGCATTCCGTGATTCATTTCATAAAAAAGCTATCATGCCTTTGAGCGGAGGCAAGCGGCAAACCGATTCGGAGGCCTGGCTTACGGGAGCGCGGGAAGTTTTCAGAAATATCCATATCCGATTAGGGACCGGTCTTGACGCCGCAAACCGGATAGATGGACAATAAAAACATAATGGAAACTTTTTCGGGAGGCCTTTATGAAACGACAACTCATCAATGCGGAAATGAAGGTATGGGACATCATCCAGGATTACCCCGAGACCTACGGCATATTCCTGCAATTCGGCTGCCCCGACATCCGTAGAGGCAGCTTTGCGATCCAGTCTCACTTCATGAAAGTGCGCACGGCAGCCCACGCCCATCACATCGATCTGGAAGAATTGCTGGAGGCGTTAAACAACGCGGTAACCGGGAAAGAGGCAACACGTCATTAGAATGCGGAGTTTTGCGAAACAGGGTTGATTGCAAACCATGCCTATGACTTTAAAGTAATAAATTCCCATAAATTCCCGCAAGGTTGAACATAATATGGCATTCCGTTCTTCTTTGCGCTCTTCCCTGGTTTCGCGAAAACATCAGATTGATTTTTCCTGTTGAGAATGGTCCCAAGACAGGGTGCGGCTCACCGATAGAAACGGCAACCAGACACCCCAACATGCCCCTGTCCCATGGCGAATAAAAGGGTTTTATTTGGAAAGTGCTACATAAACAAATTCTCCGCATCCACACATCCGCAGGACTGCAGCCGCGACCAACCTCACCCACATATTGACAGGGCTCTGCCGGTCTTTTAAGGTATCCGAACCGCAACGCGGAAAGCTTTGCCATCGACGAGACCTAAACATAAAAGGATTTGCCATGAAATACCTTGTTTGCGCTCTGTTTGCTCTGACTTGTCTACCCACTCTCTCCTCGGCACAGGGTGCACCGGATCTGACAACCCCGGAAGCCAGGGCCAGTTACAGCCTCGGACATAAAATCGGCAGCGATTTTAAAGCGCAGCAGATCGTCGTCGATCCCAACCTGCTGTTGCGGGGGCTGAAGGACGCGCTGAACGATGAAACGCCGGCGCTTACCGAGAAGCAGCGGCGGGAAGCTCTCGGTGCCTTGCAGAAGCGGGTAGCCGGTCGTCAGCAGATGGTGAAAAACCAGTTAGCGGATAAAAATCTGTGGGAAGGCAGAGCTTTTTTAAATAAAAACCGACAGAAACCAGGGGTCATCAGCAGCGCTACCGGCCTGCAGTACAAAATAATCGAGCCCGGTGCGGGCAGGCGCCCCGGGTTACAGGACCGCGTCACGGTTCACTATCGCGGCCGCCTGCTCGACGGTACGGAATTCGACAGTTCCTACAAACGAGGCAAGCCTGCAACCTTTGCCGTGCAAGGCGTCATCCCCGGATGGACCGAGGCTTTGCAGATGATGAAACCCGGGGCGAAATGGCGGCTTTTCATCCCCCCTGAACTCGCCTACGGGAAAAAGGGTACACCGACCATCGAACCGAACTCGACGTTGATATTTGATGTGGAGCTGTTGGAGGTGAAGTGACGGTAAAACCGTCATTTGTCACTTGTCATTGGTCCTTTGCTTTTGAACGTGAAAACCCATGTTTAACCGCAGAGATCGCCGAGAGCGCAGAGAAAGGCAAACCTTTAAAAGCGGTTTTGGATTCTCTCTGCGTACCCTGCGTTCTCCGCGGTAAATTGATTTTCCTGGTCACCTGGTTTTCGCTTTCCGGGCACCGGAATCCAATCACAAATCACCAGTCAACAATCACTCGCCTTTTGCTCTCACACCTGTAACGCCGGTTCCCGCAAGGCCGCGATCTGCTCACGCAATTCAAGAATATGATCACCCCAGTAACGGGGGGTGTTGAACCAGGGGAAGCTCGGTGGGAACGCCGGGTCTTCCCAGCGCTGGGCCAACCAGGCAGTGAAGTGCAGGATACGCAAGCTGCGCAAAGCTTCGATGAACTGCAGTTCGCGCAAATCGAAATCGTTGAATTCGGCATAGCCTTCCAGGATTTCCGAAAGCTGGACCGTTTTAGCGGCGCGATCCCCGGACAGCATCATCCACAGGTCCTGCACCGCCGGAGCCATGCGGGCATCGTCGAAATCGACGAAATGGGGGCTGCCGTCGCGCCACAGCATGTTGCCGACATGGCAATCGCCGTGGGTGCGGATATACCTCACCGGCTTCGTTCGCGCCATGAGCTCGTCGATCCCCTGCAGCAAGTCACGGGTCAGGGCGTCGTAATGGCTCTTGAACTCGGCGGGCACGTACCGCTCGCTGACCAGGGCGGCGGCTTGATGGCCGAAGCTATGACTGTCGAGTCGCGGCCTGGCTTCAAAGGGGCGCAAGGCACCGACGCTGTGGATACGCGCCATGAGCCGTCCGAGAATCAGCAGGTTTTCGAGGTTGTCCAGTTCCGGCGCATGTCCTCCCTTGCGCGGGTAGAGGGCAAAACGGAAGCCGCCGTAAAAAAACAGGCTCTCCCCCTGCTCGTTGCACAGGGGGGCGACCACCGGCAGTTCGTGCTCGACCAGTTCGAAACAGAACCGATGCTCTTCGAGAATCTGCTCGTCACTCCAACGCTCCGGACGATAAAATTTCGCTACCAGGGGGCCGTCCCCTTCGATGCCGACCTGATAGACCCGGTTTTCGTAACTGCTAAGGGCCAGGGTTCGGCAATCGCACATATATCCCTGAGTTTCCACGGCATCCATGATAAAACCGGGGGTCAGAGTCTGAAAGGGGTGTTTCTCATTGGACATTCAATTCTCCATGGCTTCGGGGCGATCTGACGAGGGACATAGAAAATCCCGGGAAGGTCAATGTAACAGGAACCTTCGCGACGCTCAACCGACAGGCCTTCAGTACCAGATCCGCATCGCCCCTCCCCCCCATCGTAAGTTCAGCCCCAAAAAAGAAGCGACGGCCTCCGGCTGATGCCGGTCGGTATCCGTCGCCTCTTTCGTAATCGCAAGCATGGCCGGGGAGATGCCCCCGACCGATGCCGGTGTACTTTACTTGACAAGCCGCAGAGTCCAGGGGACCCTGAATTCCTTGCCGTTGGAGCAAGCTACCGCCCCCATGATGCAGAAGATAAGATTGCAGGCCCAGACGGCTAACACCACCAGGAACCCGATGACGATCACCGTCAAGATCCCCCCCACGACCAAAGCGATAGCCGCGGTAATCGACCAGTTCAGGGCTTCCTTCGCCTGATCCATGACATAAGCATCGTCTTTTTTAACCAGGTAGAAAATCAGGCCGGGAATGAATCCGAAAAATATGGTACCGATCCAGATCAGGGTCACGTCCTGTCAAGTGGTGTAAGAAGCCACCGGGGCCATTCTCCGGCTTAACTTATGCGGCTGAGGGAAGAGCTGGGGAGTCGTCCAGCTCTTC